>JAWVFG010000055.1:0-11227 GCA_033856335.1 Solirubrobacterales bacterium | reverse complement strand
TCGGTTCACCCCCCGGCTACATCGGCTACGACGAGGGCGGCCAGCTCACCGAGGCCGTGCGGCGCAAGCCGTACTCGGTGCTGCTGCTCGACGAGATCGAGAAGGCCCACCCCGACGTCTTCAACATCCTCCTGCAGATCCTCGAGGACGGCAGGCTCACCGACGCCCAGGGGCGGACGGTCGACTTCCGCAACGCGATCGTGATCATGACCTCGAACATCGGGGCGCAGGACATCGCCCGCAACACCCCGCTCGGCTTCGCGATCTCCGACGAGATGGGTGTCACCTACGAGGACATGAAGTCGCGGATCATGGGCGACCTGAAGAAGGTCTTCCGGCCTGAGTTCCTGAACCGGATCGACGAGGTGATCGTCTTCCACAAGCTGGCCAAGGACGAGATCCTGGAGATCGTCGACCTGATGATCGACCGGGTCCGGACGCAGGTCGCAGAGCACGAGCTTCAGCTCGACCTCTCGAAGGACGCCAAGGAGCTCCTCGTCGACAAGGGCTGGGACCCCGCAATGGGCGCTCGCCCGCTGCGCCGGGCGATTCAGCGCTACATCGAGGATCCGCTCGCCGACGAGGTCTTGAAGGCCGGGTCGATGACACCCGGCTCGACCGTCCAGGTCGAGCGGGACGCCAAGGGCGACGAGGAAGACCATCCGCTGAAGCTGAAGATCGTCAAGCCGCGCAAGCGTCCGGCGAAGAAGGAGCCGGAGAAGGTCGGTGTCGGTGCCAAGAAGGACGACGGCGACGACTCGGGCGACGGCGGCGATCCAGAGTCCTCAGGCGACGAAGCCTCCAAGTAACAAGGCTGTCGGAACCTGGAGTGGGGGGCGCTACCTGCGCTTCGGCGAGGCGATCGAGCCCGAGCGGCTCGAGGCGCTGCTTCGGCCCGGTGACGGGATCGACACCATTCTCACCGCAGACGCGTACGGCGCAGGAGAGGCGGACTCGCTGCTCGGCCGTGCACTCGACGGCGCCCCCCGCGAGGAGTACAGCCTGGTGGGAGCGGTCGGCCACGACTTCTACGAGGGCGAGCGCGATGGCCCGCGCGGCTTTCCCCGCTTCACGGACCCGTCGCTGCGGGTCGCGGCCGGGTACGCCGATTACCTGAAGATGGCCGCCGAGCGCAGCCTGGAGCGGCTGGGGCAGCACCGCTTCGATCTGCTGCTCCTCCACAACCCCGATCGCACCGGCTATGAGAGCGAGGACGTCTGGAACGGGATGGCGGCGCTCCGCGAGGCCGGGCTCACCGATGCGATCGGTGTCGCCCCCGGCCCTGCCAACGGCTTCACCCTCGACCTGGTCCGATGCTTCGAGCGCTTCGGCGATCGGATCGACTGGGCGATGATCATCCTCAACCCCTTCGAGCCTTGGCCGGGGGAGCTCTCTCTCGACGCCGCGGCGCGTCACGACGTAAGGGTGATCACCCGCGTCGTGGACTACGGCGGGATCTTCTGGGACGACGTGACGCCGCAGACCGAGCTGCCGCAGGGCGACCACCGCTCCTTCCGTCCCGAGGGATGGATCGCCGCGGGCCGGGCGAAGCTGGATCGCGTGCGGCCCATCGCCGAAAGCGCCGGGCTCACGCCGATGCAGCTCGCGGGCCAATGGAATCTCGCTCACGAGGCGGTCGAATGCATCGTGCCCACCCTGATCCAGGAGACGGGAGAGGGGGCCCGACCGATCGAGGACAAGCGCGCGGAGCTGGCCGCCCTCCCGGCCGAGCAGCGTCTCGACGCGGGCCAGGTGCAGGAGATCCGCTCGATCGGCGACAACGCCGGCTGCATGGCGCTCAAGGGAGCGACTCCGGACCACTCGGGCGAAGAGCGGCCCGATCGGTGGGCGGTCAGCCCCGCGCTTGCCGAGGTGGCGAGCGAGTGGGGGATCGACCCCGAGCGGGATCTTCGGTATCTCGCGGCAGAGCCCGCCCGCTAACCTCATCCAGAGGCGCCCAATGCGCCACGGAGAGATCGCCAATGACGGCAGTGATGACTGCGATCAGGAGAGTTCTAATAGGCACCGGCTCGACGGCGTTCACGCTCGTCGGGGCGCTGCTGATCGGCTTCGGCGTGCCGCTCTTCTGGATCTTCATCGCGTCCCAGTTCTACGGCAAGACCGGCGCGGTCAATGGGCCGGTCGCCGCGTTCATCGGCACCGGCATCCTGGTCTCCTACTACGGCCTGCTGCTGATCGCCTCCTGGATCCGCGCCCGGCTGCTGAAGCGCGAAGCGGGTCAGAACATGGCGGCACGCGACCCCTGGAACCGCAGCATGCGCGACACGCCCTACAAGCCGGGGCGCGAGCGCAGCGATCCGGTCGAGAGGCTCTTCGTCGCCACGGCGATCGTCTCGATGATCGCCTTCCTCGTCTGGTTCGCCTTCTTCGCCGGGGCGCCGTTCCCGAACAGCCCGGGCTAACGGCCACATGGCAGAGGGGCTGTCGGCACAAGATGTCGGCAAGGAAATCGCAGGGCACAGCCGGCACGAAAGCCCGGGCGACCGCCGCGAACGTCAGGACCGCATCGTCTCGATCGCCGAGGCGGTCCTCCTGTCGATCGTCGCCCTGATGGCGGCGTGGTCCGGCTACGCCGCCGCGAAGTGGAGCACCGAGTCGCGCGTGGATCTGGCGGCGGCCTCGACCGCGAGGACCAAGGCGAACCGCGCGAATCTCAAGACCATCGAGCTTCGGAACTTCGACTCCTCGACCTTCGAGGCGTGGTTCGCCGCCTACACGGTCCACAATCAGCAGGCGATGGCCCTTGCGGAGCGTCGCTTCCGTCCCGAATTCCGCGTCGCGTTCCAGGCGTGGCGGGCAACGAAGCCCGAGAGCAACCCCGATGCGCCTCAGGGCCCGACCTATATGCCGCAGTACCGACAGCCGGGGGTCGCGGAGGGGAAGGCGCTGGATGCCCAGGCGGACGAGACCTTCGCCGCGGGCGCGACCGCGGGCGAGAGGTCCGATAAATACGTCCGCACGACCGTCTTCCTGGCGAGCGTCCTCTTTCTCGTCGGCATCAGCACGCGGTTCCCCTTACGCGGCGGCCGGTACGCCCTCGTCGCGCTTGGCTTTGTCTTGCTGATCGTCTCCCTCGTGCAGCTCACCCAGCTGCCAGGTCCGCCCACCTGATCCATGGAGCGGCAGCCGGCTTGCCGTCCGCAGACAGATACAGGTGCAAATTAGGATACACTCCTGTATCTGAGATGAGAGGAGCACACGACAGCCCGCGCCGCGGTCCCCTCGCCCTCGTCAAGGGAGCGGGGTCCGGGCTCTCCGGCCTGATCGTGGCGCTCGTCGTTGCGATGGGGATCCCGCTCGGCTGGATCTGGATCGCCTCCCAGATAGCCGGGACGAAGCGCGATCTGACCCCGTCCCTGGCTGTGCTGATCACCACGGGCATCCTGGTCAGCTACTGGATGGCGCTCGTGGTTGGGTCGCGCCTCCGGGGCAGATGGGTGTCGGAGGAGCAGCAGCGCTCCAAGATGCGGCGCATGTCCTGGAACCGCAGCTTCAGAGACGAGGCCCGGCGGCCCGGCGACGAGCCGACCGACCCGGTCGAGCGCCTCTTCGTGATCGTCGCCGTGATCGGCCTGATCGCCTTCGAGGTCTGGTTCTTCTTCTTCGCGGGTTCACCACTGCCGAACCAGCCGGCCTTCTAGATGGGTCCCGAGGCGACCGTCCCGAGCCGCCGGGCGCCAAAGCGGCTCAGCCGCAAGGAGAAGCAGGCGGAGACGCGCAGGCGGCTCCTCGATGCCGCGGAGCGGGTCTTCCTGCGACGGGGCCTGCAGGGCTCGAGCGTCGAGGAGATCACCGCCGAGGCCGGCTTCACACGTGGTGCGTTCTACTCCAACTTCGCGAGCAAGGACGAGCTCTTCGTCGAGCTCCTGCACACCCGGATCTATGACCGCTACGCCGAGATGGCGGTGCAGGCCCAGGAGCAGCCGGGGACGCCTCGGGAGCGGCTGCGATGGGGCATCGAGCGAGTTCGAGACGTTCAGAAGGGAGAGGGGGGCAACTGGCTCTTCAGGCTCTGGCTCGAGTGCCTCACTCAGGCGGCGCGGGATGAGGACTTCCGGAAGCTCGCGGCGACCTTCTGGAGCGGCAATCGCAGCGTCCTCGCAGGTCAGACGAAGGCGGTCTTCAAGGAGATCGGACGCAAGCCGCCCCTCCCTCCAAAGCAGATCGCAACGGCGATGATCGCCCTGGACGTCGGGCTCGCGGTCCAGCACCTGGTCGATCCCGAGGAGGCGCCGCTCGATCTCTACGTCCCGATATTCGACCTGCTCATGGGCCAGCTGGTCGAACCCGACACGAATTAGGTCCGACCTCACAACAAACGGCGCATGGGAGGCGTCGGGCTCCATCCCTAGCCTGAGTGGATGGCAGCGAAAGCCGCCCAATACCGCTGTTCCGATTGCGGCCACGGCGCTCTGACCTGGACGGGGCAATGCTCCGGCTGCGGAGCCTGGAACACCCTCGACGCAGTGAGCGCCCCTGCGGCTCGGGCGAGCCGCGGCGGCCCTGCCGGCCGCGGCGGCGCCCCGAAGCCGGTGAAGCTCCGCGATGTGACGGCGGAGCGCTCTGCGCGCCTCGGTACCGGGATCGCAGAGCTCGATCGGGTGCTCGGCGGGGGACTGGTCCCCGGCTCGCTCGTCCTGCTCGGCGGGGCGCCCGGGATCGGCAAGAGCACTCTGGCGGGGATGGCACTGGCCAACATCTCGGCGGCGGGCAACGAGGTCCTGTACGTCTCCGGCGAGGAGTCGCCGGCGCAGGTCAGGAGGCGGGCGGAGCGGCTGGGGGACGCGGCGCTGTCGGTGCCGATGCTCGCCGAGCCGTCGCTCGAGTCGGTGCTGGCCGCGCTCGAGGCGGAACGCCCCGCGGCGTGCGTCATCGACTCGGTTCAGACCCTTGCGGTCCCGGATTCGGCTCCCGGCAGCATGGGGGCGATCCGCGAGGCGACGTCCGCACTGCTCGAGTCGGCCAAGCGCCTGGACGTCACGCTGATCTTGATCGGCCACGTGACCAAGGAGGGGTCGCTCGCCGGGCCGCGCGCTCTCGAGCACCTGGTCGACTGCGTCCTGCATTTCGAGGGTGAGCGCGAGCGCACCTTCCGCACGCTGCGGGCCCTCAAGAACCGCTTCGGCGCCACCAGCGAGGTCGGCGTGTTCGAGATGCGACAGGGCGGGCTGGTGGAGGTGGCGGACCCATCCGCGCGATTCGTCGGCGAGGCCCGGCCGGCGCCCGGCTCGGTGGTGCTCTGCGCGATGGAGGGCACCCGGCCGCTGCTGGTGGAAGTCCAGGCGTTGGTGGCCCCGACCGAAATGGTGCCGCCGCGCCGGACGGCGACCGGAGTGGACCGCAACCGGCTCGCCCTGGTGCTCGCGGTCCTGACGCGGCACGCGGGCCTCCCCCTGTCCTCGGCCGACGTCTTCGTCAACGTCGCCGGAGGCGTCCGCATCGACGAGCCCGGAGCCGACCTGGCAATCGCGCTCGCCGTGGCGTCCGCCCACTCCGGCAGCGCCCTGGCGACGGAGGGCAAGCCCCTCGCCTGCTTCGGAGAGATCGGCCTGACAGGAGAAATCCGCTACGTAGCCCACGCAGACCGCCGAGTGGCAGAGGCGCGCAAATTCGGGCTGGGGAAAGTGCTGGGCCCACCACCGGGCGATCAAGCAGTCCAAGGCCTCACCGCCGTCAGCAGCGTGAAAGCAGCCCTCTCGGGCCGTCAGCAACGTGGAGAGCGGAACACGCTGAAGAAAGTGGCGTAGATCGGGCGGGTGGCGCCGAATTTGACCGCCCACGCGCGGTCAGCGCGTGTGCGGCAAATTTCGGCGACAGGACCCGGCCGCGACTACGCCCCTTGACAAGTCCTTTTCCGACGTTTCCACACGGATTTCGCCGCAAATCAAGCTTGTTTGCTTTCTGCTTTCATCACCCCGATGCCGTCTTCGCTTCCGGGTGACGAACTACAGGAGTTGGAGGCGCGACAGGACCCGCGACTTCTGCGGGCCCTCGACATCGTGGCCCCCGGCACGGCCCTGCGAGAGGGCATCGACAACATCGTCCACTCGCGCACAGGTGGGCTGATCGTCATCGGAGACCCAGAGGAGGTCTCCTTCCTCTTTTCAGGGGGCATCGGACTCGACGTCGACTACACCCCTGCGCTGCTCTACCAGCTGGCGAAGATGGACGGGGCGATCGTGCTCAACGAGCAGGCGACGAAGATCGTCTGCGCCAACGTCCAGCTGATGCCCGACCCGACGATCCTCTCGTCGGAGACGGGCACGCGGCACCGCACCGCCGAGCGCGTCTCGAAGCAGACCGACGCGCTCGTGGTCGCGATCTCCGAGCGGCGCGACGTGGTCTCGCTGTACCTCGGCGGGATGAAGTACATCCTCCAGGACATCCCCGCCGTGTTGGCGAAGGCGAACCAGGGGCTGGCAACGCTCGACAAGTACCGCGCCCGGCTCGACTCGGTCTCGACGCGCCTGACCCAGCTCGAGTTCGAGGGTGGCTCGGTTCTCTACGACGTCCTCTCCGTGCTGCAGCGTGCCGAGTTGGTGACCAGGATGGCGGTCGAGGTCGAGCGCTACATCGTCGAGCTCGGCACCGAGGGCCGGCTGATCGAGATGCAGCTCGAGGAGACCATGGTCGGTGTCGCCGCCGACAAGGCCGCGCTGATCCGCGACTACTCGGTCGAGGACACCGAGGAGAACCTCTCCACGACCCTCGCGTCGATCGCGCGCATGCCGCACCAGGACCTGCTCGACTTCGGCCGGCTCGCCGAGCTCCTCGGCTACGACCGCAAGGTGTCCACCCTCGACTTCCCCGTTTCGCCCCGTGGCTACCGCGTCCTCGGGCGGATCCCGCGCCTGCCCAAGCTGGTGGTGCAGCGGATCATCCACGAGTTCGGCGGCCTGGAGGAGGTCCTCGCCGCGAGCGACGACGACCTCGAGGCGGTCGAGGGTGTCGGCACGGGGCGCGCCAAGGACATCCGCGAGGGCCTGCGCAGACTTCAAGAGGTCGATCCGGTCGACCGCTACTTACAGAGTTGACGGCCCCGTCAGGCCGTCTCGACGAAAGGAGCACGCCATTCCAGAGGCAACAGCAGAGGTAATTGATGGGGCGTCGGTTGCCGACCTCGAGCTAGAGGCGCCAGTGAATATTCACTTTGAGGTCGGCGACAACGTCGTTTACCCGCATCACGGAGCGGGCGTGGTCCTGAAGAAGGAGACCAAGGACCTGATGGGCGAGAAGCGGGACTACCTCACCATCAACATCCTCCACAACAACATGACCGTGATGGTGCCCTGCGAGAACGCCGGGCGCGCCGGCCTCAGGCGGGTGATCGACGAGGAGCAGGTCAAGAAGGTGATCGGCGTCCTCACCGACGACGTCTCCGACATGCCCAAGAACTGGAACCGCCGGTTCAAGCACAATCGCGAGAAGATCAAGACGGGCGACGTCTACGAGCTCGCCGAGGTGGTTCGCAACCTCGCCATCCGTGAATGGGAGAAGGGACTCTCCACCGGAGAGAAGCAGATGTACACCCGCGCCAAGAAGATCCTCGCGTCCGAGTTCATGTACGCGCTGGACAAGGACGAGGACGGCGCGGAGTCCTACCTGGACGAGCTGCTGGAGGAGCGCTTCGGCGCCGCAAAGGCGACCGCCTAGCCAGGCGCGCGCCTCCGCATCGGCCGTGATCGCGGCCGCCGGCTCCGGGCAGAGACTCGGAGCCGGCGGCCCGAAGGCTTTTGTGGCCCTCGCCGGGCGGCCGATGCTCGAGTGGTCGCTCGATGCATTTCGCGAGGCGGCCACAATCGGCGAGGTCGTCGTTGCCGCGCCCCCGGGTCAGGAGGACCGCGTGGCCGAGCAGGGTGTCGTCGCCGTGGCCGGCGGCGAGCACCGCTCGGAGTCCGTCGCGAACGCGCTCGCGCTCTGCGCAGGCGACATCATCGTCGTCCACGACGCGGCTCGCCCGCTGGTCAGCCCTGCCCTGATCGACGCGGTGGTCTCGGAACTGGCCGGTGACGAGGACGCGTCGGGGGTGATCGCGGCGACACCTGTCACGGACACCATCAAGCGGGCGAGTGACGACCGAGAGGTCGAGCGCACGCTCGACCGCGCCGGGCTGTGGACGATTCAGACGCCCCAGGCCTTTCGAGCCGAGGCGCTGCGGAAAGCCCTCGCCGATCCCGATTCCCTGCCCGACGCCAGTGACGACGCGATGCTGGTCGAGCGGCAGGGCGGGCGGGTCGTGATCCACTCGACCTCGCGGGACAACGTCAAGGTGACCACCCCGTTCGACCTGCGGGTAGCCGAGCTGCTGCTGCGCGAGCGGGGTTGAGCGACGAGCGGGGGCCGAAGCCCCCACTCTCGCTACCTCGCTCTGGTCAGCGGGCAAACCCGGGCAACCCCGAGCGCGGCTAGGCTCGCGGGAACGTGCAGGCCGAGGGAAAGCGCGCCGCGGGTAGATCAGCACTGGTCGTGGCGGCGCTCGGGGTCGTCTTCGGCGACATCGGGACCAGCCCGATCTACACGATCCAGACCGCCTTCAACCCGAGCGATCCTCACCCGATCCAGGCCTCGCTGGAGAGCGTCTACGGGGTCGTCTCGCTGATCTTCTGGGCGGTGACGATCATCGTCACCGTCAAGTACGTAGGGCTCGTGATGAACGCCGACAACGACGGCGAGGGCGGGATCATGGCCTTGATCTCCCAGGTTCGTCAGCTCGGCGACCGCGTCACGAGGCGGACCAAGTTCCTCCTCGGCGGCCTCGGCGTGTTCGGGGCCGCCCTCTTCTTCGGGGACAGCATGATCACGCCTGCGATCTCGGTCCTCTCGGCGGTTGAGGGGACTAAGACGATCGCGTCCGGGATGGATTCGTACGTCGTCCCGATCACCGTGGTCATCATCCTCGGGTTGTTCGCCGTGCAGATGTTCGGGAGCGGAGCGGTCGGCCGGTTGTTCGGACCGGTCATGCTGATCTGGTTCGCGACCATCGCCGTGCTGGGAATCCGGGGCATCACGATGCACCCCGAGGTTCTCAAGGCGCTCTCGCCGAGCTATGCATTCGATTTCCTGTTCCACAGCGGATCGACTGGGTTCTTCTCGCTGACGGCGGTGGTGCTGGCCTTCACCGGCGTGGAGGCGCTCTACGCCGACATGGGTCACTTCGGGCGACCCGCAATCACCCAGGCCTGGCTCCTGCTCGTCTTCCCCGCGTGCATCCTCAGCTACTTGGGCCAGGGCGCGCTGATCCTCGACGACCCGGGAGCAATCAGCGCTCCCTTCTTCCATCTGATGCCACACGGCGGCCTGATCCCGTTCGTGATCCTCGCCACCGCGGCGACCGTAATCGCGTCGCAGGCGGTGATCTCGGGCGCCTTCTCGATCGCCCACCAGGCCTCCCAGCTGGGCTACCTGCCGCGGCTGCGGGTCATCCACACCTCCGAGCGCGCGTACGGGCAGGTCTACGTGCCGATCGTCAACGGGCTGCTACTCATCGCGGTGCTGGCGCTGGTGCTGGCCTTCCAAAGCTCGGCGAAGCTCGCCTTCGCCTACGGGACGGCCGTGACGGGAACGATCCTGATGACGTCGGTGCTGTTCTTCTTCATCGCCCGGCGCCGCTGGCGCTGGCCGCTCTGGCTGATCCTGCCCGGCGCCGCTTTCTTCCTCGCCATCGAGCTCACCTTCTTTGCGTCGAACCTGACGAAGCTCGCCCACGGCGCCTGGCTGCCCCTGACCATCGGCGTCGTCCTCTTCCTCGTGATGGTCACCTGGTCCCGGGGCCGCGAGCTGGTCACCGCCGAGCGGTTCAGGGTCGAGGGGCCGCTGGCGGACTTCGTCAACAAGCTCCGGACGCACGATCCTCCCGTCGCCCGTGTGCCCGGCACAGGCATATTCATGAATCGTGGGAAGGAGACTGCGCCCCTCTCGATGCGCGCCTGCGTCGACCACCTGCATTCACTCCCGGAGAACGCGGTCATCCTCTCGCTGGAGACGCTGCCGGTTCCCCGGGTCAGGGCGGCCGATCGTCTCGAGATCGACGACCTCGGCTACCAGGACGACCGCATTACCTTCGTCCGCGCCAAGCACGGGTACGCGGAGGAGTACGACGTCCCGGCGCTGGTCAGGCAGATCTCGAAGGCGGGCGTGGAGTGCCCGGTCGACGCTCGCCACGCCTCCTTCTACCTATCCAGGGTCGAGCTCAGGGCCACCGACCGGCCCGGGATGAGCCGTTGGCGCAAGCGCCTCTTCCTGATCACGGCGGTGATCACCGCCGAGCCGGCCGACTACTTCGGGCTTCCGCGCGAGCAGACAGTGATCCTCGGCTCGCAGATCGAGTTCTAGGTCGCCAGGCCTAGCGCCTCATTAGCACGTACACGAGTCCGATCACGAAGGTGAGCTGGCCCACCCCGAGCGCCGTGCCCAGGTTCTTGGCGCCGAAGAGCTCCGCGATCCCAACCCCGACCGCGAAGGCCGCGATGACGATGGCGAGCTTGGCAAGCACGGAGCGGGACTCTAGAGGCGCACCTGGGTAGCGTTGGTTCCGATGCTGACCGACTATCACCTGCACCTGCGCCCGGACGAGACCGGGGAGGCCGAGCACTACTTCACCGAGGAGAACGTCGACCGGTACGTCGCCGCGGCGGAGGAGCACGGGATCGCCGAGCTCGGCGTGTCGGAGCACGTCTACCGTTTCACCCAGGCGCTCGAGATCTGGCGCCATCCGTACTGGGAGAGCCAGGCTCGCGACGACCTGGACGACTATTGCGAGTTCGTGCGGAGCACCCCGCTGCGTCTCGGGATCGAATGCGATTTCGTGCCGGGCGCCGAGGACCGGATCCAGAATCTGCTCCAGCGCGACTTCGACTACGTCATCGGGTCGGTCCATTTCCTCGGGGAGGAGGGCGCGATGGACGACCGGCGCTACGACGTCTGGGAGAGGATCAGCGACCCGGACACACTGTGGGGCACCTACTTCCGCTGGCAGGCCGAGCTCGCACGCTCGGGCCTGTTCGACATCGTCTCCCATCCCGATCTCGTGAAAATGTGGGGCGCCGACAGGTCCGCCCCGAGCCGCGACCCGCGTTTTCACTATGAGCATTTGATCGTGGCGATCGCCGAGACCGGAATCGCCGTCGAGGTGTCGACGGCGGGCCTTCGCAAGCCGGTCGGCGAGATCTACCCGTCCCGCGTGTTCGCCGGCATGTGCGTCGAGGCC
>JAWVFG010000054.1:0-2506 GCA_033856335.1 Solirubrobacterales bacterium | reverse complement strand
TGAAAGGCCTTCGCCAAATCGGCGCCGAGACCAGGGCGCTGGCCGCCCGGGTGCGCGACGGCTCCATCACGCCGCCGGAGCTCTCAGGCGGCACCTTCACGGTCTCCAATCTCGGCATGTACGGGATTTCCAACTTCAGCGCGGTGATCAACACGCCGCAGGCCGGGATCCTCGCCGTGGGTGAGCTGAAGGCAAAGCCGGTGGTCACGGAGACTGGCGAGATCGAGGCACGCCAGTTGATGGGAGTCACCCTCGCCTGCGACCACCGGATCCTCTACGGGGCCGACGGGGCGATCTTCCTGGCGCGGGTTCGCGAGCTCCTCGAGGAGCCGCTCGGCCTGGCGCTGTAGGTAGCGTCCCGCGATCCAATGGATCGCGCGGAGCTGACCGACTGGATCGACGGATACGAGCGCGCCTGGCGGGCGCCCGGGACCGACGCCCTGACCGAGCTGTTCACCGAGGACGCCGCCTACTCGACGGGTCCGTACGAGAACCCACACCGCGGCCTCGACGCAATCCGCGAGATGTGGGAGGCCGAGCGCAGCGGGCCCGACGAGGAGTTCGAGATGTCGAGCGAGGTGGTCGCCGTGGAGGGGCACACCGGTGTCGCCAGGGTGGAGGTCCACTACCGGTCGCCGAAGGACAGGGAGTACCGGGACCTCTGGATCGTCCGCCTTGACGGGTCCGGGCTCTGCTCGCACTTCGAGGAATGGCCGTTCTGGCCGGCCGATCAGGAGGGCGCCGCGGCGGCCGGGGCCTCCGGGTGAGCCGGGCGTGCCCGCGTGTGACAATTCAGGGGTGGACGAGGTCCTGATCGTGCGCTGCGGGCTGATCCCCTACGAGGAGGCTCGCCGCACGCAGAGGCGGATCGAGGCCGCCCGCCAGGCCGACGACGTTCCCGATGTCCTGCTGCTCCTCGAGCACCATCCCGTCTACACGAAGGGCCGCCGCACCGAGCCCGGCGAGCTCGGGATGGGCGAGGACTGGTACCGGATGCAGGGCATCGAGGTCTGCGAGACCGACCGGGGCGGGCGCGTCACCTACCACGGGCCGGGCCAGCTGGTCGGCTACCCGATCGTCTCGCTGCGGCCGTACGGCGACAACGTCCGCGAGTACGTGAGGAAGCTCGAGCGGCTGATGATCGACTCGCTCGCGGCATGCGGGGTCAGCGCCGAGGTGGTCGAGGGGCTGACCGGTGTCTGGGTAGGCGGCGGGCCGCCGGAGGGGCGCAAGATCGGCTCGATCGGTGTGCACGTCAACCGCGGCGTCACCACGCACGGATTCGCCGTCAACGTCAACAACGACCTGCAGCCCTTCGAGTGGGTGGTCCCCTGCGGCATCGAGGGTGTCCGAATGACCTCGCTCTGCCGCGAGCTGCGCGCCGAAGATGAAACGGATCGCGCTGACTCGCGCCCTCGCATGATGGATGCCTACATGGACGTGGTAGCCGAGCGCTTCGGCGAGATCTACGGGCGCGCCCCGGTCCAGACCGATGCGGAGTCCCTGACCGAGCTGCTCGGCGAACCGGCCCCGGTACGGTAGGAGCGATGGCCGCCGATCCCGTCACCGAACGTCTGCACGTCACCCGCTCGCGGGCCAATCCGGGCGGGCGGGTGCCCGACGATGAGGGCAAGGTCGCCTTCCGCTCCCGCAAGCCGCCGTGGCTCAAGGTTCCGGCCCCGGGCGGGCCGACCTACCGCCGGCTGAAGAAGGCCATCGAGAACGACAACCTGCACACAGTCTGCCAGGAGGCCAACTGCCCGAACGTCGGCGAGTGCTGGGAGAGGGGCACGGCCACCTTCATGATCCTGGGCGACGTCTGCACGCGGCGCTGCGGCTTCTGCAACGTGCAGACGGGCAAGCCGACCTGGAGCGACCCGCTCGAGCCGCTGCGGGTCGCCAATCAGGTGAAGAGGATGGGCCTGCGCCACGCTGTGATCACCTCTGTCGACCGCGACGACCTTCCCGACTACGGAGCCGGCGCGTTCGTCGGGGTGATCCGCTCGATCCGGAGAATGGCGCCGGGCTGCAAGGTCGAGGTGCTGACACCGGATTTCCGCGGGCAGGAGATGCCGCTCGCCAAGGTGATCGCCGAGCGACCCGACGTCTTCAACCACAACGTGGAGACCGTCCCCAGGCTCTATCCGATGGCCCGGCGCGGCTCCGACTTCCTGCGCTCGGCGCGGGTGCTCCAGATGGCGAAGGAGATGGGCGGCCAGGAGGTCGTCACCAAGTCCGGGCTGATGGTCGGCCTGGGCGAGGAGTTCGACGAGATGGTCGAGGCGTTCTCGATCCTGCGTGACCACGGCGTGCAGGTGCTGACCGTGGGCCAGTACCTCCGCCCCACCGAGAAGCACCTGCCGGTCGACCGCTACTGGCATCCGGATGAGTTCGAGGCGCTGGAGAAGGCCGCCTACGAGCTGGGATTCGCATCGGTGGCGTCCGGCCCCCTGGTCCGCTCCTCATACCACGCGGACGAGCAGCTGCCGGCTGCGGCCACCAACGC
>JAWVFG010000053.1:0-15090 GCA_033856335.1 Solirubrobacterales bacterium | reverse complement strand
TCACCGTCGTCACGCGCAAGGCCTACGGCGGCGCCTACGACGTCATGAACTCCAAGCACATGCTGGCCGACTTCAACTTCGCCTGGCCGACGGCTGAGGTCGCCGTGATGGGCCCGGAGGGCGCGGTCAACATCATCTACCGCCGCGACCTGGCCAAGTCACCGACTCCTGACGAGCGCCGCTCCAAGCTGATCGACGACTACAAGGCGCACTTCGCCAACCCCTACTCGGCGGCGGAGCGCGGCTACATCGACGACGTGATCGAGCCGCACCAGACCCGCCCGAAGCTGATCCGCGCGCTGCGCACCCTCCAGACCAAGCGGGTCGAGGGCCCCAAGCGCAAGCACGGCAACATCCCGCTCTGATGGCCCGCAACGGCAAGCAGAGCCCTCCCCGCCCGAGAATCGAGATCCAGGGCAGTACGGCTGAGCCCGACGAGGCCGCCGCGATCGCCGCCGCGCTCGAGCGCTTCCTCTGGGAGACCGCACCCGCGGCGCGCCGGGCAGAGGTGAATCGCTGGCAGCAAGCTGCCCTCGCAGAGGGAGTCGGGTCACGATCCGGCCTGGCAAGCGGCTGGGGAATCCCGCCCGGGGCCTGAGCTGGGCTTGTGCCCGGGGCGCAAGTGCAATAGAACACTTGCCGCAAACCCATCGCGCTCATAAGAGGAGGGCTCGTGGCCGTCGTAAAGATCATTGAGTTGGTCGGAAGCTCCAAGAAGTCTTCGGATGACGCCGCACAGCAGGCGCTGAAGCAGGCGCAGAGCTCGCTTCGGAACATCCGCGCGATCGATGTCGTCTCCACCGGACTGCGTGGGGAGAACCTCGACGAGTGGCGCGCCCACGTTCGGGTGGCGTTCCTGGTCGAGGGCACCGACGTCGACTAGTTTGGGAGGAGTGGATGGCGGCGGGCGCCGGCAGGGCGGCTCCCGCCGCCTCTTGATTCGGCGAGGCGCTCGCCTTACCCTGAGCTTTCAAACCTGACCAGGGGGTCGAATCATCTGCGGGGGGATCCGCACCAAGGGATTGAGCAGGCGGCTGGTGGGCCTTGCACTGGCAGCCGTCGCAACGCTCGCCGCAGCGGGCTCTGCCGAGGCCACCACCCTCTCCTACACCTTCGACTCCGGCAACCAGGGCTGGCTCCAGAAACAGGACCAAGCGAGTCCCAGCTCCGTCCCGGCAGGCTTCCAGGCGAGTGGCGGAAACCCCGGAGGCCACCTGACGGCCAAGGACAGCGGGGCTGAGGATGGGTGCTCGACGGGCGGCAGTCCCTGCCAGCTGCTCACGTTCTTCAGCCCCTTTGTTCCCACCCTCGGGGCGAACTACGGCGGCACCGGGTCCTTCGATCTGCGCTCAAAGGACGTCGACCCGGTGTTCGGCGCCGAATTGCTTCTGCTGCCGTCTGGCGGCCTCTATCTGGACGGCCTGATCCCGGAGACGGCTGGGCAGACCTACCACCACCTTTCGATCGTTCTCAATGAGACCGCGAATTGGGCCGTCTGCCCGTATGCGGGTGGCGCCTGCCATCCCCCAAGCCAGGCGCAGTTCATGAACCTGATCGCCGCCAGCGATGAGATCGCCGTAATGGCCGACGTCGGTGCGGACGGGACCGGAGAGACCTACGACCTCGACAACCTCACGCTGACCGACGGCCCGCCGCCGCCCGTCCCTCCCGCCCCGCCCAAGAAGAAGTGCAAGAAGAAGAAGCACAGGAAGCACCGCGCCGCGATCGCGAAGAAGTGCAAGAAGAAGAAACGGCACCGCCGGGTCGGCACCCCTCAGAGGCTGACCACCGGAGCGTCGACGGCGCCTTCGCGCCAGCGCTCGTAGACGGCCTGGCAGATCGCCAGGTCCTGGATCGCCAGGCCGGTGGAGTCGAAGAGGGTGATCTCATCTGGGCCGCGGCGGCCCTCGGCACTGCCGGCGAGGACATCGCCCAGCTGCGTCACCTGCTCGCGTTCGATGATCCCTGCCTCGATCCCGTTCGACAGCTCGCCTCCGGCGCTCGCCTGCTCCCACTCGTCGCAGAAGAGCCGGCAGCGCTCGATCGCATCCAGCTCGACCTCCTGCTTGCCGTGCGCGTCGGCACCCAGGACCGCGAGGTGCTGTCCTGCTCGGAGATCAGTCGCCAGGACCACGGGCTCGTTGCCCGGCGTCACGGTCACCACCACGTCCTGCGCCGCCGCTTCAGCTCTGTCGCCCACACGCCAACCGAGCTCGCCGGCGAGGGCCTCTGCGGCATCGGCACGCGGGTCCGCACAGACACCCGGACCAAAACCCGCCGCCGCCAGGCATCGGGCCGACCAGGTGCCGTTGACCCCGCAGCCGATGATCCCGACCGACTCGGCGGCCTTCGCGGCCAGCGCCTGGGCGGAGACGGCGGCCGCCGCCCCGGTGCGCAGCGAGGTCACCGAAGAGCACTCGATCACCGCCAGCTCCTCGCCGGTCTCGGCATCGGAGAGAAGGACCTCGCCGCGGACCACGGGCAGCCCCCTGGCACTGTTGCCCGGGAACGAGGTGACCCACTTGAGCAGCGCCAGCCCGTCGCCTCGGGCGGGCATCGCCCGGAAGTCTCCATGCGGAGGGCTGTCGAGATAGACCTTGGCCGGCATCACCCACTCGCCCCGGCTGTAGCGCTCGAATGCCTCTCGCGTACGCTCGATCGCGGTCCCGGGGTCGATCGCCTCGAGTACCGCGTCGCCGGGGATCACCGGGATCTCGGTCATCCGGCGATTCTGTCGCGGTCCGATGAGTCTCGCCTTGCGAGCGGGTCTCAACCCGTGAACCGAACGAAAGAGAGGAACCAAATGCTCGAGAACAGCAGGGCATTCAGCGGATTCGCAGTCGACGATGTGCAGAAGGCGAAGCAGTTCTACGGCGAGACGCTCGGACTGGAGGTCTCCACGCAGGGCGAAGAGCTCCTTCGGTTGGACCTGGCAGGGGACAGGCCCACTCTGATCTACCCGAAGCCCGGCTTCACGCCCGCCACCTACACGATCCTCAACTTCCCGGTCGACGACGTCGAGGCGACCGTCGACGAGCTCATCTCGCGCGGCGTCACCTTCGAGCAGTACGACGGATTCGACCAGGACGAGCGAGGGATCGCGAGCGGGGGGCCCGGTCCGACGATCGCCTGGTTCAAGGACCCGGCGGGCAACATCCTCTCCGTGCTGGAAGCGGACCCCTCAGCGGCCTGATCACACCCGACTAGCATCCCTCCGGTGCCATGGAGGGCGATCTTTCTGGCGGTGCTGAGCGCCGCCATCACGCTGACCCCTGCCGCCTGTCAGGCCGGCGCGGAGGTGAGGATCGGCAGCGGCCTGCTCTCGCAGCCGGACAGCGCCGGCGTCTGCAGCGCCGCGTGCACGGCCGGCAACCTCTTCCTGCCGAGCTCGAAGGCGGCTTTCCAGGGCGTGCTGTCGCCGGTCAACGGCACGGTGGCAAGCTGGCTCTATCGGTCCGGCGACTCTCCCGAGTCTCCGATCAGCCTCAGGATCCTGCACCCGAACGGTGGCCTCAGCTTCACCGGGGCAGGCACCAGCAGCTCGGTCCCGGTCTTCGGAGGCATCCGGGGCCAGTTCGGCACGGCCCTGCCGATCCGGATCGGAGACGCGATCGGCATCGACTCGAACGGCGCCCAGATCGTCTCCACCGGCATCGCAGGAGCCACCCAGGTCTCCTGGACGCTGCCGCCGCTGGCCGATGGCGGCACTCGGGACGCGACGATCGGGACCGACGTCGAGACCATGGTCCAGGCGATCATCGCCCCAACCAATACGGTCAGCTTCGGCGCTGTCCAGCGCAACAGGCGAAAGGGAACCGCGAGCATCCGGGTCCAGGTGCCGAACGCGGGAACGCTCAGCTACTCGGGCGTCGGCATCACGGGCACCGGCCCCGCCTCGGTCAACGCGCCGGGTGAGATTCAGATTTTCGT
The DNA here is from genome assembly GCA_033856335.1 of Solirubrobacterales bacterium. Taxonomy (GTDB): domain Bacteria; phylum Actinomycetota; class Thermoleophilia; order Solirubrobacterales; family 70-9; genus DASUPK01. The sequence continues at coordinate 11,160 of JAWVFG010000053.1, read as the reverse complement.
CAAGGTGAGGGGCAAGAAGCGTGATCGGCTGAGAAAGAGGGGGAGCGCGTGGGTCTCGCCCCAGGTCACCTTCCTCCCCGTCCAGGGCGACGCAGGAACGACCATCGACAAGCTGAAGCTGGTCAAGAAGCTCTGAGCCACGCCTAATCACCTGAAACTCGATCAGGTTTGCTAGATTGGGCGTGCGGTAAACGCCGGGCAAGGCACGTCGACGAAAGGAACGCCGGTTTCCATGGAGCCTGTCTCCGCCCCTGAAAAGAAGGGCGCCGCCACCAACGGCACCCCGAAGCCCGCCAAGAAGCCCGTGGATCCTGCGGATCTGAAGCAGGACCCGGCCAAGAAGCAGCACGGCAAGGGCAAGGTCGGCTCGCTGGAGAATCCGGAGGTCTACGACAACGTCCCCGGCCACGTGATCCCGATCATCGAGCGCGAGTTCGACGACTTCGACACCGAGGCGGCCAGCTTCCTCCGAGGCGAGCAGACCGAGGAGCAGTTCATCGGCTTCCGCCTCAAGCAGGGCGTATACGGACAGCGCCAGCCCGACGTTCAGATGTGCCGGGTCAAGCTCCCCTTCGGCGGCGTCAACCCGGAGCAGATGGAGACCTTCGCCGACGTGGTCGAGCAGTTCGCCCCCCTCAACAAGGGACACATCACCACGCGCCAGAACATCCAGATCCACCACATCCCCCTCGCCGACATGGCGGAGCTGATTCGGCAGATCAGCTCGGCGGGCCTCTCCTCCCGTGAGGGCTGCGGCAACACGATCCGCAACGTCACGGGCGACCCGTGGGCAGGCGTCGCGGACGACGAGCCCTTCGACATCACCCCCTACGCGGCGGCCTACACGCGCTACTTCGTGCGCCACCCGACCACCCAGCTGATGCCCCGCAAGGTGAAGACTGCCTTCACCGCCAGCGACGAGGACCGCGCGATCACCGGCATCCACGACGTCGGGTTCATCCCCAAGGTCAGGGAGGTCGACGGCAAGCAGGTGAGGGGCGTCGAGGTCAGGATCGGCGGCGGGACCTCCATCCAGCCCCGCATCGCGCCCACCCTCTACGACTTCGTCGAGCTCGAGAACGGCGACTACCTCAAGGTGACCGAGGCCGCGCTCCGCATCTTCGACCGCCAGGAATGGCTGCGCGAGAACCGAATGCGCGCCCGGATCAAGGTGCTGGTCGACAAGATCGGGATGGATGCCTTCCGCGAGCTGGTCGACGAGGAGCTCGAGGGCGACTGGGTGGATGAGCGCGACTTCACGATCGACCACCTGCTCTACGTCCACGACGAGGAGGCCGACGCCCCCGCCGTCCCGGAGAGCTACGGCACGCCGAACGGCGACAAGTCGGAGTTCGACGCCTGGGTCGACGCCAACGTCCTGCCCCAGCGCCAAGAGGGCTTCGTCACGGTCACCGCCAAGGTGACCCGCGGCGACCTCAGCCCGGAGCAGTTCCGCGGCCTCGCCCAGGTCATGCGCGACTTCACCAGTGGCTTTGCGCGGACCACCGTCCAGCAGAACCTCGTTCTGCGCTGGGTCCGGCCCGAGTCGCTCTATGACCTCTGGCTGCGCCTGAAGGAGCTCGACGTCGGCGGCGCCGGCGCTTTCCAGATCGGCGACGTGGTCAGCTGCCCCGGCACCGACAGCTGCAAGCTCGGGATCACGTCCTCGATGGGCCTCAACAAGGCGCTCTCGCAGCGGATCGAGGAGATGGACATCACCGATCCGCTCACCAGGCAGATCCACATCAAGATGAGCGGCTGCCCCAACGGCTGCTCCCAGCACCACATCGCGACCATCGGTTTCTACGGGGCCTCGATCAAGGTTGGCGAACACGCGATCCCTGCCTACATTCCGCACATCGCCGGCAACTTCGAGGGCGGCGACGTCGTCTTCGGCCACCGGCTCAAGGCGCGCCTGCCCGCCAAGCGCGTGCCGGACGCGGTCGAGCGCTGGATCCGCCACTACGAGGAGAACCGGAACGAGGGGGAGAACTTCAACGCCTTCGTGGACCGCACAGGCTTCGACGCCTTCGAGGAGCTGATCTCGGACCTGAAGCTGCCGGTCGAGTTCAGCGCGGACAACCTCCTGCACTTCATCGACTGGAACCGCTCCGAGCCCTACAAGGTCGAGCGCGGCGAGGGAGAGTGCGCGGTCTAGTGGAGCCCAGCGCCACACAGCGACGGCAACCCGGTGCCGATACGAACGGCAACGGTCGCAAGGGGATCCTCCACGAGGCCTCCGCGACCGAGCACGCCGCAGTGCCCGACTTCGAGCTCGACGGCCTGAGCTTCGATCCCGAGAAGGTCGCCGCCGACCTCGAGGACGCGAGCGCCGAGGAGGCGCTCGGCTGGGCGCTGGACACCTTCCACCCGGGGATGTACATCGCCTGCTCGTTCCAGAAGACGAGCTCGGTCACCGTCCACATGGCGAACTCCATCAATCCCGATGCGCGGTTCTTCTACCTGGACACCGACGTCCTCTTCCCGGAGACGTACGACACAAAGGACCGGCTCGAGGAGCGCTACGGCATCAACTTCCACCGCTACAGCTCGATCACCCTGGAGCAGCAGAAGGGCCTCTACGGCGACGAGCTCTGGAGCCGCGACCCCGACTCCTGCTGTGGCATCCGCAAGGTGGAGCCGATGCGCTCGGCGCTGGCTGCCGTCGACCTCTGGGTCTCCGGCATCCGGCGCTCGGACTCGCAGACTCGCGCCAAGGCGCCGAAGTTCGCCTGGGACAAGCGCTTCGGCCTCTGGAAGCTCAATCCGCTCGCCGACTGGTCGGAGGAGCAGGTCTGGTCCTACATCGCCGAGCACGACATCCCCGTCAACCCACTGCACGATCAGGGCTACCCCTCGATCGGCTGCACACACTGCACCCGAAAGCCCGCTGCCGGAGAGGACGCGCGGGCCGGCCGTTGGGCCGGCATGGAAAAGACCGAGTGCGGGCTGCACGGCTAGGGACCGCAAGGCCGCTGTATCTCGGAGCGAAGGGCGAAGCCCGTAGCGACTTGTGATTGCGGCCGTAGCGGTCCCGCCTGATGGCGAAGCCGCTAACCTGCTGCGCTTCCTGACTGACATGATCACCTTTATCCACTCAATGACGCCATGACCCAGACCGCTCTCAAGCTGCAACTCACCGATCGGCAGACCGCCGACTTCGAGATGATCGGCAACGGCGGCTTCGCCCCGTTGACCGGCCCGCAGGGCTCCGAGGACTGGAAGAGCGTCGTGGAGAACATGACCATCTCGAGCGGCGAGTACTGGCCGATCCCGATAACCCTCGCCACCGATCTCGACGTCTCGGAGGGCGACACCGTCGAGGTGTCGAGCGACGAGGGCAAGACCCTCGGCCGGCTCAACGTGACCGAGATCTTCGAGCGCGACCTGGAGGCGGAGGCTGAGAACGTCTACCGGACGACCGACAAGGAGCACCCCGGTGTGGCCGCCATCTACGAGGAGGGCGCCCGTTGCATCGCCGGCACCTACGAGGTGGACGAGCTTCCCGACCACGAGGAGGCGTTCAGCAAGCGCTACCTGAGCCCGGCGGAGTCACGCAAGGCCTTCTCAGAGCGCGGCTGGAAGAGGATCGTCGCCTTCCAGACGCGCAACCCCATCCATCGTGCGCATGAGCACGTGACCAAGACGGCGCTCGAGATCACGGACGGGCTGATGATCCACCCGCTGATCGGCAAGACGAAGGCGGGCGACATCTCCGCCGAGGTGAGGATGCGCTGCTACGAGGTCCTGATGGAGGACTACTACCCCGCCGACCGGGTGATCCTCAACGTCTTCCCCTCCAAGATGCACTACGCGGGGCCGCGGGAGGCGATCCTCCACGCGATCGCCCGGCGCAACTACGGCTGCACCCACTTCATCGTCGGCCGCGACCACGCGGGAGTCGGCGACTACTACGGCACCTACGACGCCCAGGCGATCTTCGACGAGATCGACGTCGACAAGCTCGGCATCCAGCCCCTCTTCTTCGAGCACACGTTCTGGTGCAACAAGTGCGAGGGGATGGCATCCGGGAAGACCTGCCCGCACGGGCAGGAGGACCACGTATTCCTGAGCGGGACGAAGGTGCGCGAGATGCTCGGCAACGGCGAAAAGCCGCCGCAGGAGTTCAGCCGCCCCGAGGTGGCTCAGATCCTGATCGACTCATACAAGGAAGAAGGAAATGGCTGACGACAAGGGCTTCACTCTCTGGTTCACCGGGCTTTCGGGCGCGGGCAAGACGACCATCTCGGAAATCGTGGAGACGGAGCTGCGCGACCGCGGCTCGCGGGTCGAGGTGCTCGACGGCGACGTGGTGCGCGAGAACCTCTCCAAGGGCCTCGGGTTCTCCAAGGAGGATCGCGACACCAACATCAGGCGGATCGCCTTCGTGGCCGACCTGCTCTCTCGAAACGGCGTGCCGGTGATCACCGCCGCGATCTCCCCCTACCGCGAGATTCGCGACGAGGCGCGCGAGGTGATGGGCGACCGGTTCATCGAGGTCTTCGTCAAGGCTTCGGTAGAGGTCTGCGCCGAGCGCGACGTCAAGGGCCTCTACGAGAAGGCGTTCAAGGGCGAGATCAAGGAGTTCACGGGTGTCTCGGACCCGTACGAGCCCCCGCTGAACTCGGAGCTCACCCTGGACACCGAGCACGAGTCCCCGGAGGACTCGGCGGCCAAGATCCTGTCCCTCCTCGAGGAGCGGCAGCTCATTCCTGCCGCGCAGCCTGCCTAGTCTGATGCGAGGGCGCGCGACAGCGCGACCCGTTTAGTGCCGAGGCGGCAACTCGGGCTCGCCGAGGTCGTAAGTCGGATACGCGGAGAAGGAGTTGAACATCTTGTGGCTGGGGCCGTGAAAGTCAGAGGAAGCGGTCGCCGAGAGGCCCCGATCGCTGCAGACCTCCAGCAGGAACTTCGTCTGGGCCCGGTCGTGCGCCGGGTAGAAGCACTCGACCCCATCGATGTCGAGGTCGTCGATCAGGGCGGCCACGTCGTTGGGATCGTCCATGTCCCAGAACGGGTGCGCCAGGACCGCGGAGCCTCCGGCCCCGTGGATCATCTCGGTGGCTTCGGCCGCGTCGGGCCAGCGCCGGGAGACGAAGGCCTTCGCACCCGGGACGAGCCACTCCTCGAAGAAGGCGCTCATGCCCTCCGGCTTCACGCCGGCCGCCTCGGCGATGTGGGGACGGCCGACGGACGACGCGTCCCCCGCCTGCGCGATGGCGTCCTCGAACGTGACCGGGACACCCTGGGCGTTGAGGCGCTCGACGATCTCCCGGGCGCGGGTGACGCGCTCGCGCTGCGCTCGCTCGAGGGCAGGGGCGATCGCGATCGTGTCCACCCAGTAGCCGAGCATGTGCATGTCATCGATGCTCCCGTGAACGCACGAGATCTCGGTCGCCGGCACCAGCACGATGCCGGCCTCCTTGGCCGCCTCCCCCGCCTCCGCCACGCCGTCGATCGCGTCGTGGTCCGTGAGCGCCAGGGTCGTGACGCCCGCCTCCACGGCGGCCGCCACCACCCCCGCGGGCGGCAGCTCCCCGTCGGAGAACGTCGAATGGCTCTGCAAGTCGATCATCGGCGGCGCAGCATATGTGCGGCGGTCCCGGACGCGAAGCCGAGGAGCCGCCGCCGATGAGAATTTCCGCCAAAGCCGACTACGCCGTTAGAGCCGCGGTCGAGATGGCCGCGGCCGGCGACGAGCCTGTCAAGGGCGAGAAGCTGGCTGAGGCCCAGGGGATTCCGCTCCAGTTCCTCGAGCACATCCTGCTCGAGCTGAAACATGCCCGCCTGGTCCGGGCGCGCCGCGGCGCCCGCGGCGGGTACTGGCTCGCTCAGCCACCCGAGGAGATCACCCTCGCGAGCGTGATCCGCGCGGTCGAGGGGCCGCTCGCCAACATCCAGGACCAAGCCCCGGAGCAGACGAAGTACCCGGGCAACGCCGAGCCCCTCAGCGAGGTATGGATCGCAGTGCGTGCCTCGCTGCGCCGGGTGCTCGAGCACGTCACGATCGCCGACCTCCGCGACGGCAAGATCCCGGCCGACGTGCTCGAACTGACCCGGGACGAGGGCGCCTGGGTCACCAGGTAACGGCTGCAATTCCGCACAATCTGCACCCGTTAGGGGGATAACGGCGGCTTCGGTATAGTCGCGCCCTGCTTTAAGACCCTTTCGGTCAAGAAAGGGTACAAGGTGGACATGCGGCGTTCGTCCAATTCGCCGCGCCCTCCCCTTCCGACTTCCATGGATCCAGCGATCATCTTCTTCGGCTTCGGCGTGGGCTTCCTCGTCGGCATGACCGGCATGGGCGGCGGCTCCCTGATGACGCCCCTGCTCGTCCTGGTCTTCGGGATCAAGCCGACCACCGCGATCGGCACGGACATCTTCTACGCGGCCGTGACCAAGACCGCCGGCAGCTGGCGCCACCTCAAGCTGAAGACGGTGAATATGCCACTCGTCTACTGGATGGCCGCCGGCAGCGTGCCCTCGGCGATCCTGGGCGTCTGGTTCCTCGACTACCTGAAGCGCAGGCTCGGCGACAGCCTCGACGAGACGGTGTTCGCGATTCTCGCCGGCTGTCTGCTCGTGGTTGGCGCCGCAACCCTCCTCCGCGGCTTCTTCCTCGCCGACAAGATCCAGGAGCGCGACGACTTCGAGATGCACACCCGCCACAAGGTCGCCGCGGTTGGGATCGGCGCCACCACCGGCTTCGTGATCGGACTGAGCTCGGCCGGAAGCGGAACGCTGATCGGGATCATGCTGATCGCGGTCTACCGGCTCACCCCGAAGAAGGTCGTCGGCACGGACGTCGTCCATGCCGCTCTCCTGCTCTGGGCGGCGGCCATCGCTCACATCATCGGCGGCAACGTCGACTTCTCGCTGGCCTCCAACATCATGATCGGCTCGATTCCCGGCGTGATCATCGGCTCGAACCTGTCCGTCAAGTGGCCGCAGGGCGCCCTTCGCTACGTCCTCGGGGTCGTCCTGATTGGGGCCGGGCTCACGATCATGAACAAGGCCAACACGGACCTCATCCCGTGGGTGATGGGCGGTGCGTCACTTGCGATCGTGGCCCTCTTCGCCATCCAGATCATGCTGACGAAGGAGGTCGATCACGACTCCGACGAACAGGCGGACCTGGAGCGGAACGCGAAGCTCGAGCACGAGCTCGGCCTGTAGGCGCAGGCCAGGTCCCGTCAGGCGTCCGCGGCCGCCGAGGACTAGAGAGCCCGGGCCTTCTGCTTCGCGCGCCGGATGCATTGGGCGCGCGCCTTGCCGCGGAACTTCTTCTTGCAGTGCCGCTTGGCGGCCTTGAGGTCGAAGACCTTCGATGCGACGCCCCCCAGGGGGGACTGTTCCTGGTAGGTGAGGGCGGGACTCGAGCACGGGGAGGTGTCGCTCCCGACCGTGGCGGTCCCGTAGAGGTGGGTGGTGCTGTTGTCCGGCACATTCACCTGAACTCCCGTGGAGGCGAGCTCAACCGCGCTCCCGGTCCCGACGAGCGCCGTGCAGCCCGGGTCCGTGTACAGATTGACCGTTGACCCGATCGTCAGGGCAGAGCCGATGACCCTCGGCGAGTTCGCGTCTGCGGGCGACACCGGGCTCGTCGAGGTCAACCTGGGAGCCAGCGGCAGCCCGTGGCGGATCCGAAGCAACCTGGCCCCCGGATCGATCCCCGACGAGGAGTTGAGGTCCTTGTAGAGCTCTGTGAAATAGAGGCCGTCGGGGCCCGCCGCGAGCCCCACCGCGGTGGCCTTGCCCGTACCGGTGTACTCGACCAGGTCGTGGGGATGGCCGCCGATCTCCCCGGTGCTCGGGTCGGGATCGAACTCGACGACGCGCTTTCCCAGCACCTGCGGCCCCGTCGCCCAGGTGGGGCCGGACTCGGTGACGAAGGCGTGGTCCATCTGAGAGGCCGGGAATCCGCTGCCGCCGAAGGTCTCCGGCTGGATGAAGGCGATGTTGACCGGCGCATGGGAGGGATCCCAGTTGTAGAGCGCATCGGTCTGCATGCTGGCGTTGCTCCCGTCGTAGCCGTAATTGACGCCCGGGTAGACCCTGGCCAGCCGGTCGACCGACGGCCCGTTCTCGACCTCATAGTGGGCCCCGTTCGACGCCCTCCAGGCGCCGCCAAACGGATTGCGGAATCCGTAGGCATAGATGTAGTCGCGTGCCAGGGTTCCGTCGTCTCCGGGCTCATAGAGCGGGTTGTCTGCCGGCGGGGACCCGTCGAGGTTGAGTCGCAGGATCTTGCCCCGCAGCGAGGTCAGGTCCTGGCCCTTCGTCGGGTCGAATCCGTCGCCCATGTGCACGTAGAGCTTTCCGTCGGGTCCGAAGGACAGATTCGAGATCTGGTGCGACGCGCCCTGGGTCTCGCCGGGCATCGTGATCACGGTTTGGGTCGTCGCGGCGGTCATCCCGCCATCCGTGCTGTGCAGCCGAATGACCTCCGGATAGTGCGGGCCGTCCGCCGGGCTGGGATCGGAGTCGTAGAGGAGGCTTGCGAAGACGTCGCCCGTGCTCGGGTCGACGACGATTCCCGTCAGCCCCGTCTCTCCCGAGCCCGGAAAGGCGCCGGTCGGGTTGAAGTTGAGCAGGCCGGTCGCATAGTCGCTCACGGTCCCGTCTCGGGTGACGACCTTGATGGTCCCGTAGAGCTCGCTGACATAGAGGAGCGGGTCGCCGGGAGCGCTCCCCGGATTCGGGACGAAGGCGATGTTGACCGGCAACTGCAGCCCACCCGCGACCTCGTCGACCTCGTAGCCGGGCTGGACCGGAGTCCAGGGAATGTCGCCCCCGGGCGAGGACGGCGGATAGGTCCCGAAGGTTCTCTGCGACCAGGGCCCCACCTCCTCCGCGCTGTCGATGAACCGGGCCTTCAGCACGTAGCTGCTGTCGAAATTCAAGCCCGTGTAGGGGCTGACGAAGCTGCCGTCGCCGAGGTGGATGTGGCCCGCGAGGATCCCGGTGGCGCACGGCGCGTGCCACACCAGGCGCGCGAGATCCGCCGTCCAGATCTCCCAGTCCGTGCAGGCATCCGTGTCGTTGTCGAACCCGGTGACCTCCATGTGCACGTCCGCGGGATGCACGAGCTGCCCGTCCGTGGCGGGCTCGGTGATCACCGGTGCAGGGGGAGGGTCGGCCGCCGCGGATCCCGTGAAGCAGAGGATGGTCCACACCAGCGCGATGCCCACTACCCGGGCACATCCTTGGGCGGTCAGGCGCACTGCACAGAGATTTGCCGCTAAGCGGCGGCTGCGCATCCGTAGCTCTCCGCAATCTGCCGTGGCCACGCGCGGCCTGGTTTCGCCATCAAGTCGCGCCCGCAGGCGGCCGCCCAACATAAGTCGCTTCGGCCTTCGGCTGCCTTCGCTCCGAAGGAGAGTGGCCTGCCTTCGCCATCAGTCGCGGCCACAAGCGGCCGCCCCACATAAGTCGCTTCGGGCTTCGCCCTTCGCTCCGAGATGGAGCGCCCTGGTGGCCGCTAAGCCGCAATACTCCCCCGCCGTGTTCGAGAAAGTACTGATCGCCAACCGCGGGGAGATCGCGATCCGCGTCGCCCGCGCCCTGAGGGAGATGGGGATCGGCTCTGTCGCCGTCTACTCGGAGATCGACCGCGACGCCCCGCACGTCCGCGAGGCGGACGAAGCCTTCCTGCTCGGGCCCGCGACCCCCGCCGAGAGCTACCTGAACGTCGAGAAGATCCTCGAGGTCGCCTCCACAGCGGGCGCAGAGGCCATCCATCCCGGTTACGGCTTCCTCGCGGAGAACGCGGCGTTCGCAGCGGCCTGCGAGAAGGCGAAGATCACCTTCATCGGGCCGCCACCCAAGGCCATCGAGGCGATGGGCTCGAAGACCCGCTCCCGCGAGCTGATGCAGAAGGCGGGTGTCCCGATCGTCCCGGGCGGAACATCTCCGGTCAAGGACGTCGCGGCGGCCAAGAAGCAGGCGAAGGAGATCGGTTACCCCATCGCGTGCAAGGCATCCGGCGGAGGCGGCGGCAAGGGATTCAGGGTCGCGATGAGCGAGGACGAGCTCGGGGAGGCCTTCGAGGGCGCCGCCCGGGAGGGCGAGAAGTTCTTCAGCGATCCGACGGTCTATCTGGAGCGCTACCTCGAGGACCCCCGCCACGTCGAGGTCCAGGTGCTCGCCGACTCGAAGGGCAACGTCATCCACCTCGGAGAGCGCGACTGCTCGGTCCAGCGCCGCCACCAGAAGCTGATCGAGGAGTCACCAGGCCCCAAGGTCGACGAGGAGATGCGCGAGAGGATCGGCAAGATCGCGATCGACGCCGCCGCGGCCGTCGGGTATCGCTCGGCCGGGACTGTCGAGGGGCTCCAAGTCGGCGACGACTACTTCTTCCTCGAGATGAACACCCGGGTTCAGGTCGAGCACTGCGTCACCGAGATGGTCACCGGCATCGACATCGTCCGCGAGCAGGTTCGGATCGCCGCCGGGGAGAAGCTCTCGATCTCGCAGGAGGAGGTCGAGCTTCGTGGCCACGCGATCGAGTGCCGGATCAACGCCGAGGCGGCACACAAGAACTTCGCACCCGCGCCGGGGAAGGTGGGCGCCTACCGCGAGCCCGCGGGACCCGGGGTCCGGGTCGACTCCGGCGTCGAAGCCGGCTCCGAGATCACCCCGATGTACGACCCGATGGTCGCCAAGCTGATCGTCTGGGACGTCGACCGTGAGCACGCCACCAGGCGAATGCTGAGGGCGCTCGGCGAGTACCGGGTGGAGGGCGTCACCACTTTGATCCCCTTCCACAAGGCGCTCCTGGCCACCAAGCAGTGGGCGAACGGGGAGACGTGTCGCGACCTGGTCGGCGACCGCGACTGGCTCAAGGGCCTGGCCCCGGAGGAGACGGCTGAGGCCGCGACCCACGCCGACGAGAACGGCGAGAAGATCTCACGCGACTACGCGGTCGAGGTCAGCGGCAAGCTCTTCGAGGTGAAGGTGATCGGCGACGCCGCTTCGGCGCCGGTCGGGGCCGCCGGAGGCGGTGCGGGGCTGAAGCGCGCACCCAGACGCGAGCGATCGGGCGGTGGCGGAAGCGCGGCCTCCGGTGACGAGCTGGTCTCGCCACTGCAGGGCAACGTCTTCAAGGTCCCGGTGGAGGAGGGGCAGGAGGTCTCCGAGGGGGACCTGGTCTGCGTGATC
>JAWVFG010000052.1:0-4621 GCA_033856335.1 Solirubrobacterales bacterium | reverse complement strand
CCGGCGGAGCCGGCGGCATCCTGCTCACCTACTGGGCGCTGCGCAAGGCGGGGATGGAGCGTCGCCAATCGGTCTGCCGCATGGTGGCCTTCCTCGTCGTCCTCTACTCGGTCTACCTGGCGGCCCTCGTGGTCTTCGGCGTGCTGCTACGGACCGGGGTCGTCTCCGGTGAAGCCCCGCTGTCGGGGACTGTGATCCCGGCCGCCCTGGCGCTGGTGGCGATCCTCATCGGCCTGTTGATGGCCCTGCTTCCCGACGACATAGAGCGCCGGATCGAGCGCCACACCTCGGGTCGCTTCGGCAAAGTCGCCAGGCGCCTCGCGACCGCGCCGGCGACCTTCGCTCAGGGCACGCGCACCGCGATGGCCTTCGTCCGCCACCCGAGCGCAGGCGCGATGGCGTTCGGAGGCGCAATCGGGTTCTGGGGCGCCAACATCGCGATCCTCTGGGCGAGCTTCCACGCCTTCGACGTCTCGGTGCCCCTCGGCGTGGTGATCCAGGGCTTCTTCCTCGGCATGGTCGCCAACCTCATCCCGTTCGCGCCGGGCGGAGTGGGCGCCGTGGACGCCGGGATGATCGGTGCCTTCGTGCTGTTCGGCGTCCCGAGCTCAGACGTCTTCGCCGCGGTGCTCACCTACAGGGTGATCGCCTTCTGGCTGCCGATCCCACCCGGGGTCATCGCCTTCTTCCAGCTCCGCCACACCGTCCACCGCTGGGAGCAGGAGGGGCGGGAACGCCCCGATCAGATGGGCGTCGCAGAGCCGGAGACGGCCACCGCCGGCTCGTAACATCCAGCGGTCTGGCGCTACTATAAAAAGTGAAGTAAGAAGCTTCCGCGATGATCGGCGACCACACATCGTCGCCGAATCTACGGGTAGCCTCCGAAAGGAAATCGTGAGCGATCAGAACAGCAACGAGAACGGCAAGGTCGAGAACCTGATCATCCTCGGCGGCGGCCCCGCCGGTTACACGGCGGCGCTCTACGCGGCCCGCGCCGAGCTCGAGCCTCTGGTCATCGAGGGCTTCCAGTGGGGCGGTCAGCTCCAGAACACCACCGACGTCGAGAACTATCCCGGCTACCCGGAGGGCGTGATGGGCCCGGAGATGATGAATGAGTTCCGCGCCCAGGCCGAGCGCTTCGGCACGCGCTTCATAACCGACGACGCGACCGAGGTCGAGCTCACCGACGGTGGCATCCACACGGTCCGCGTCGGCAAGGACGAATACAGGGCCAAGGCGGTGATCCTCTCGATGGGGGCGGAGCCAAAGCGGCTCGGCATCCCGGGAGAGATGGAGCTCGGCGGCCGCGGCGTCTCCACCTGCGGCGTCTGCGATGGCGCCTTCTTCAAGGGCGAGAACGTGGCCGTGATCGGCGGCGGCGACTCGGCGATGGAGGACTCGATCTTCGTCTCCAAGTTCGCCAAGAAGCTCAGCATCGTGCACCGCCGCGACGAGTTCCGGGCTTCGAAGATCATGCAGGAGCGAGCCCGGGGCAAGGAGAACATCGAGTTCGTGACGCCATATGCCCCGACCGAGTTCATCGCGGGCGACGACGGCAAGATCACCAAGATCCGCCTCCAGAACGCCGAGACCGGCGACGAGAAGGAGATCGAGGTCGGAGGCGCGTTCATCGCGATCGGCCACCGCCCACGGTCTGAGCTCGTCAAGGACCAGGTGGAGCTGGACGATGAGGGCTACGTGGTGGTGGAGGAGCCCTCCACCAGGACGAAGCTCGGCGGAGTCTTCGCGGTAGGCGACCTCGTCGACCACACCTACCGCCAGGCCGTCACCGCCGCCGGCAGCGGGACCAAGGGCGCCCTCGACGCCGAGTGGTACCTGCGCGACATGCCGCCCGACCCCGAGGAGCACTGGGGCACCAACACGGGCGCGATCATCGAAGCGGTCGAAGCTTCCTAGCGGCCGCCTCAATGGCCGCGATCTGATGGCGAAAGCCATGAATCAGCGCGTATCGGTCTAACCGCGGGTAAGGTCCGGCCGATGATTGGTGGGGTGTCAGCGTTCCGGCGGGGTTCCGGACGGCAGGGCGCTGTTGCGATCGCGGTCCTCGCGGTCGCGGCAATGGGCTTGGCTCCGCCGGGCGCGCGAGCCGAGACCCGCTACTCGGTCGCGGGCGGCTGCTTCACGCTCGCCTCCGCGACCTCCGGCACCCCCGCGCCAGGCGGCGAGCGGCTGCGCTTTCAGGCGACCGACCTGGGCAGCTACATGCTCTACCGCACTTCTGCTGACTTCCTCGCGGCCGGCGCCGGTGACACTGTCGGCCCGGCCTCGCAGCCGAGTCCGGCCGCCGTCTGGGTGGTCGAGGACGCCTCTGGAGGAGGCTTCACGCTTTCGCCCAAGTCGGCTCCGGATCGCCTCCTCGCCTTCAGCGGCGGTGGGCTCACCCTGGTGCCGCGCACCGGCGCCGGCGACGCGACACGATTCTCGTTCGCTCCCGTCGACGGCTGCGCCGTGTTCCCCGAGGCAGAGCTGAACGCCACCGGGACGCCGGCCCGCGGCGATACTCCCTACGGCCAGGTCAGGGGACTGATGGACGGGCACATGCACTGGGTGAACTTCGAGTACCTGGGCGGCAACTTCCACTGCGGGCGACCCTGGAGTCCGTACGGGATCCCGGCGGCGCTCCCCGATTGCTCGAGCATCGAGGGCCCTGAGGGGGCCGCCGCGCCAATGCAGAACTTCCTCAACTACGGCAACCCCGTCTCGCCGCACGACACCACCGGCTGGCCGAAGCTGACCGCCTGGAGCAATCACAACCTGACCTACGAGGGGAACTACTACCGCTGGGTCCAGCGGGTCTGGATGGCGGGCGAGCGGTTGATGGTGATGCCCGTGAACGAGAACCGGGTGCTCTGCGAGCTCCAGGCCAACCGCCGCAATTCCTGCGACGAGATGGCCACCGCGCGTCTCGAGCTCCGGGACATCCACCAGCTTCAGGACTACGTCGACGCCCAAGCCGGCGGACCCGGCAAGGGGTTCTTCCAGATCGTCACGGACCCGTTCCAGGCCCGGCGGGTGATCAACGAGGGCAAGATGGCGGTGGTCCTCGAGGTGGAGATCTCCGAGCCGTTCGGATGCCGTGGCTGGGATTCCCCGAGCTGCAACCAGGCCCAGATCGATTCCCAGCTGAATGACCTTTACCAGCGCGGGGTGCGCTCGAGTCTTCTCCTGAACAAGTTCGACAACCCGCTGACGGGGGTCCGATTCGACAGCGGCCCGGTCGGCGCCCTGATCAACGCCGGGAACAAGGACAGCGCGGGCTCTTTCTGGAGCGCGGAGACCTGCACCGGGCCGGCGCATGACAACGAGATCGACACCGGCGCCCCCCCGGCGAGCAGCTTCCTCGCCACGCTCATGAACCAGCTCGGGGTCCCGCCCGGAACCATTCCGGCCTACCCGCCGGCGCCTCACTGCAACACGAGGGGCCTGACCGGCCTGGGTGCCCATACGGTCGAGGACATGATGAACCGGGGGATGATCGTCAACCCCGACCACATGAGCCAGCGGGGCGTCGACGCGACGCTGAAGCTCGCGGAGGCGCGCCACTACTCCGGGATCATCTCCCCGCACGGGTGGATGGACCCGCGCGATTGGCCGCGGATCTGGGCCCTGGGCGGGATGGCGTTCCCGAACTCCGGAACGGCCTCCGACTTCGTCGATGAGTGGCGCAAGTACCGGCCGACCCAAACGCCGTACTTCTTCGGCTGGGGCTGGGGCGCCGACCTCGGCGGCCTCGCGGAGCAGGGAGCCGCGCCCGGCCCGGGTGCGCCGCAGGTCGACTATCCCTTCAAGTCGCTGGACGGCTCCGTGACGCTCGATCGCCAGCGCACGGGCGATCGGACCTTCGACTACAACACCGAGGGCGTCGCCCACTACGGCCTCTACGCGGACTGGACCGACGAGGTTCGCAGTCTCGGCGGTCCACAGATCGTCAACGACCTCCTCAACGGACCAGAGGCCTACCTGCAGATGTGGGAGCGCGCCGTGGGCGTCCCCGCGACGCACTGCCTCCCACGGCGAGCCCGCCTCCGCGCCCGCGGGATGGCCGGCATTCGCCTCGGGATGGACGACCGCACCCTGCTCGAGAGCGCCGGGCAGCCGCTGCAGCGGACCCGCGCCTGGACCTACTGCGTCAAGGGCGCCCGCGCGAGCACCGCGAAGAAGAACAAGAAGAAGCGGAAGGGCGCGAGCGGCGGGGCGACTGCGGTCCTCACTCCGGAAGGGAAGGTCGCACTGATCGCCACCAGCGCCACCGGGCACCGGGTCCATGGAATCCATCCGGGTGATCGAGCCGCTGTGCTCCAGGGACGCGCGCGCCGTTTTGCCAAGGGCGTCTGGGTGAGCAAGCTCGGCAAGACGCGGGTCGCGTACGTGGTCCGCGGGAAGCGGGTGCGGACGGTGGCCGTCGCGGGCCCCGAGGCTCGTGGCCGGAGGGCGTTTCGCGCCTACCTGAACCTGGTCCCAAACCAGGGGTTCGCGCCGCGCGGGGCCCTGGTGGCCAGCGAGGCGAGCACGAAGCGGATCACGGCACGGAACTCGAAGTCACTGGTTCAGACCCATGACCACGGCCGGTACGTCTTCTACTGCCACATCGGGCTGTAGG
>JAWVFG010000051.1:0-55969 GCA_033856335.1 Solirubrobacterales bacterium | reverse complement strand
CCCTGACGGCGCTGCCGGTCATTGAGACGCAGGCCGGCGACATCTCGGCCTACATCCCGACCAACGTCATCTCGATCACCGACGGCCAGATCTTCCTGGAGACCGACCTGTTCTATTCGGGCGTCCGGCCGGCGATCAACGTCGGCACCTCGGTCTCCCGGGTGGGCGGCAACGCACAGACCAAGGCGATGAAGAAGGTCGCCAGCCAGCTGCGCCTGGACCTCTCTCAGTACCGCGAGCTCGAGGCCTTTGCACAGTTCGGGTCGGAGCTGGATCCGGAGACCCAGAAGCAGCTCGCCCGAGGCGAGCGGATGGTCGAGGCGCTCAACCAGAAGGAGCGCAAGCCGATGCCGGTCGCCGAGCAGGTCGCCTCGATCTACTCCGGCACGGGCGGATACCTCGACCGGATCAAGACCGAGCGGGTCGGCGAGTTCCTGGCCGACCTGATCGACCGGCTGCATGCCGAGAACAAGGACCTGCTCGACCGGATCAACGAGACCGGCCAGCTCTCCGACGAGGACGAGGAGGCTCTGGGCAAGTCGATCGAGCAGATGGTCGACGACTTCGGCCCCGACTTCGATCGTGAGGGCAACCCGCTCGAGGAAGGCGAGTCCGACCGGATCCAGTCGCGCGAGGGGGAGGAGAAGCCCGAGGGCGACGACTCCGGCGGCTCCGAGGACGGCGATTCGGGAAAAGCGACTGAACGCGAGGAGGCCGGCGCTACGGCGTAGCCATGGCCACTCGCAAGGAAGTCAAGAACCGGATCTCCTCCGTGAAGAACGTGCAGAAGATCACGCGCGCCATGGAGATGGTCGCCGCCGCGAGGCTGCGGCGCGCTGAGCAGCGGATCGATGCGCTGCGGCCATATGCGCGCGAGCTCAGGAAGATGACCCGTCAGGTCGCCGAGGCGGCTGGGGCGGAGGCCAGGAACCTGCCGGTCCTCCAGGAGCGCGACGAGGAGCAGAACGTCGGGGTCCTGCTGGTCACCGGGGATCGCGGGCTCGCCGGCTCGTTCAACTCGCAGATCATCCGCGCGGGGGTCCAGCTCCAGCGAGAGCTGCGGGGCAATGGCGCGCAGGCGCGCTTCTCCGTCGTCGGCCGCCGAGGTGCCTCGACGATGCGCTTCCGCGGCGAGGACCTGCACGGCGAGTACGTTGGCTTCACCGACCGCCCCGCGTTCGCGGACGCCCGGGAGATCGCCGACAAGCTGGTCGCCGCCTACGTCGACGAGGAGCTCGACCGGGTGGAGCTGATCTACAACAAGTACGTCTCGCCGCTCACCCAGTACGTATGGCGGCAGACGCTGCTTCCGATCCAGCAGGCAGAGGTACTGGGGGAGGGCGCCTCCGATGAGGAGGACGAGGCAGAGGAGGGTGACGCCGAGCTCGTTGAGGCGCACCGCAAGGCCCTCTGGGTCTACGAGCCCGATCCGGAGGAGCTGCTCGCCGAGCTCCTGCCCGAGTACGCGCAGCTCTCGGTCTACCGCGCGCTGCTCGAGTCCACCGCGTCAGAGCACGGCGCGCGCATGACCGCGATGCGGAATGCCGCCGAGAACGCCAAGGACGTGATCAGCGACCTGACGCTTGAGATGAACCGGGTCCGCCAGGCTGAGATCACCCAGGAGATCCTCGAGGTCGTCGCGGGTGCCGAGGGCGTCTCATGACAAGACTTGGAATAGAGAAGGAGATGAATGGCTGACAACGGAAAAAACACGGGAACCGTCGAGCAGGTGACGGGCGTCGTCATCGACGTCGTCTTCCCTGACCACATTCCCGAGATCTTCACGGCGCTCAAGATCGAGGTCCCGCCGGAGGAGGGCCGCACCGAGCTGAATCTGGTCTGCGAGGTGCAGCAGCACCTCGGAGACGACCGCGTTCGCGCGATCGCCATGGACGCCACCGACGGCCTCCGCCGCGGCGACGTGGTGCTCGACACGGGCGGGCCGATCACGGTTCCGGTCGGCAAGGAAACGCTCGGTCGCATCTTCAACCTGCTCGGCGAGACGATCGACGAGGGCCCGGAGCTCCCAGAAGGGGAGCGCTGGCCGATTCACCGCTCCGCCCCCGAGGTCGAGGACCTCGCCCCCTCCCAGGAGATCCTCGAGACCGGAATCAAGGTCGTGGACCTGCTGGCCCCCTACGCCAAGGGCGGCAAGGTCGGCCTGTTCGGCGGCGCCGGCGTCGGCAAGACAGTCCTGATCCAGGAGCTGATCCGGTCCATCGCCGAGGAGCACGAGGGCCTCTCGGCCTTCTGCGGCGTCGGGGAGCGCTCTCGCGAGGGCAACGACCTCTGGCTCGAGATGAAGGAGTCCGGAGTCATCGACAAGACGATGCTCGTCTTCGGCCAGATGAACGAGCCGCCCGGCGCGCGCCTGCGGGTGGCCCTCTCGGGGCTGACCATGGCGGAGTACTTCCGCCAGCAGGGTGGCCAGGACGTGCTGCTCTTCATCGACAACATCTTCCGGTTCGTCCAGGCCGGCTCCGAGGTCTCAGCGCTGCTCGGGCGGATGCCCTCCGCGGTCGGCTATCAGCCGACGCTGGAGACGGAGATGGGCGACCTCCAGGAGAGGATCACCTCGACGCGTGAGGGCTCGGTCACCTCGGTCCAGGCGATCTACGTGCCGGCCGACGACCTCACCGACCCCGCCCCGGCGTCGGTGTTCGCGCACCTCAACGCGACGACGGTGTTGACCCGCTCCCTCGTGGAGCAGGGCATCTACCCGGCGGTGGACCCGCTCGACTCGACGTCGACGATCCTCAAGCCGGAGATCCTGGGGGAGGAGCACTACGACACGGCGACTCGGGTCCAGGAGACCCTGCAGCGCTACAAGGAGCTCCAGGACATCATTGCCATTCTCGGGATCGACGAGCTCTCCGACGAGGACAAGCAGACGGTGTCGAGGGCGCGCAAGATCCAGCGCTTCCTCTCGCAGCCGTTCTTCGTCGCCTCGCAGTTCACGGGCCGCGACGGCGAGTACGTGCCCGTCGAGGAGACAGTTCGCAGCTTCAAGGAGATCGTGGACGGCGAGCACGACGACATCCCCGAGCGTGCCTTCTACATGCAGGGGACGATCGACCAGGTGCTCGAGGCATCGAAGAAGATGCGCGCCGAGGACCCCGAGGAGTCGGCGGCTGCCGAGGCCTCCGAGCAGGAGGCGAAGACCGAGGAGCAGGGCGATGAGGAGGCCGCGGCCTAGCGATGGCCGAGCACAACCTCAACGCCCGGGTACTGACCCCCGAGGGGGAGGTCTTCGACGGCGAGGTCCACCAGCTCTCGACGCGCACCGCCGTCGGCGAGATCGGCATCCTCGCCAACCACGTTCCCGTGCTGGCACGGCTTCGCCCGACGGAGCTCCGGCTGCACATGCCGGGCGGCGAGGTCAAGCGCTGGGCGCAGGCCGAGGGCTGGCTCCAGGTGTTCGCCAACCGGGCCACGGTGCTGGTCGGCGAGGCGGCCGCGCCCGAGGACCTCGACCCCGGCGAGCTCCGCAGCCGGATCGAGGACGCGGACGCCCGGCTGCAGGAGTCCGAGAGGGACTCCGGCGCCCATAGGCAGGCGCAGCGCGACAAGGACCGCGCCGAGGCGTTCCTTGGAGTCGCAGGGGAACAGGACTAGGCCAGGTCCGTGCTGCTGGTAGGGTCGCAAGCTTGAGCAGGCGCAAGATCACCACAACGATGTTGTGCATCGGGATCGGCGCGGCGATTCTGGTTGCGCCTACCGCCGCCAGCGCGCTCAACCCGGTCACCTTCTCCCCGGTGGGGAACATGACGACGAAGCGCGACGCCCCGGGCGCGGCGCCGCTTCCGGACGGGCGGATTCTGATCGCCGGCGGGTACGACGGCACCAACAGTCTCAATAGCGCCGAGATCTTCAACCCGTCGACGAATACGTTCAGCGCCTCCGGCGTTGGAACGATGAACAGCATTCGCTACGGGCCGGCGGTCGCAGCGCTGCCGGACGGTCGGGTGCTCGTGGCCGGGGGGTACAACAACACCACCGACGTGACGAGCGCCGAGGTCTTCAATCCCAGCACCGGGACGTTCTCGCCGGTCGGCTCGATGGCAACGCGGCGAGAGCTCGCGGCTGCAGCGCCGCTTCCTGACGGCAGGATTCTCGTCGCAGGGGGGGTCAACAGCTCCGCCAATCTGAGCAGCACCGAGATCTTCGATCCCAATACGAACACGTTCAGTGCCGGGCCGCCGCTTCCCGCGGCCGCGTTCGGGCTCGGTGGCGCTGTGGTCTCCGGTGGCCGTGTGTTGGTCGCGGGCGGCTACGACAACAGCGGACCGGGCATCTACTTCTCCTCGGCGAATGTCTTCAATCCGCCGAGTGCCACCTTCAGCTCCGTTGGATCGCTCTCGATCTTCCGCTACGCGCCGGCTGCCGCCTCGCTGCCCGGCGGGCGCGCGTTGATTGCTGGGGGCTATGACAGCAACAACTACGTCACAAGTGCCGAGATCTTCGACCCGACCACGAACTCGTTCAGCTCGGCTGGGGTCGGCAGCCTCGCCGGCAAGCGCGAGGAGGCCGCCGGGGCCGCCCTCCCGGATGGCAGGGCGCTGGTTGCCGGGGGCTACGACGGTAGTGCTCTGCAGAGCGCCGAGGTCTTGAGTGTGCCGTCCAACGCCTTCACCGCGAAGGTCAAGGGCAGAAAGGTGATCTTCACGGTGACGAACGAGGGGACCGGCAGCGTCAGTGACGTCAGCAGCAAGGCCGCGTCGTCCGCCAAGAAGAAGAAGAAGAAGAAGCCGAAGCTCGTCAAGACGACGAGCGTGCACGGCGGCCCCGGCACGATCGTCGTCAAGGTCAAGCTGACCAAGTCCGGCTCGGCGCTCCTCGCCCAGAAGGGCAAGCTCAAGGTCCGCGTGAGCTACACGCCGGACGGCGGGCTGGCCGCGACGAAGAAGCTCAAGCTCCGCACCGGGAAGTAGCACGCGCGGCCGAGGGGCCGCATCCACCTACGATGCGCGGCCATGGATGAGCTTGCCCTCGCGCAGAGACTGATCGCCTTTGACACCTCCAACGCCGAGGGGCTGCGGCGCGCCGCGGAGTTCGTCGGCGGCTGGCTCGAGTCCAACGACATCAAGGCGCAGCAGACCGAGTCTCGCGGCCTCCCGGTGACGACCGCGGAGGTGGGCCCCGAGGACGCGCCGACCCTGGTGCTCCACGGCCACATGGATGTGGTCCCCGGTGGCCTGGACCAGTTCGAGCCCCGGGTCGACGGCGACCGGCTCTTCGGGCGCGGCTCCTATGACATGAAGGGCGCACTCGCCGTGATGCTGCTCGTCGTGCACGATCTCCGCGACCAGGAGGACGTGAGGCTCCGGCTCGGGATCGTCTCCGACGAGGAGTCGGAGGAGGAGGCGAACCGCGGCTCCGACGCGCTCGTGGCTAGCGGCTTCATCGGGGACTTCGCGATCACGGGCGAGCCCACCAACCTCCAGGTCGGCGTGCAGGCCAAGGGCGTGCTCGCCGTGAGGCTGGAGGTGCACGGTCGCTCGGCCCACGGAGCCACGCCGTGGCTGGGGGACAACGCCGTGGTCAAGGCGGTTGAGGTGTTCAGGGGCATCGAGTCGCTACCGTTTGCACGCCACAGTTCCGCCCTGTTCGACCGGCCCTCCATCAATCTTGGTCGAATCATGGGCGGCGATGCCCTGAACAAAGTGCCAGACACCTGCGTCATAGACGTCGATATCCGCTTCCTGCCGGACCAGGATCCAGATGAGATCCTCGCGCAGGTCAGCAGCCTGCCCGACACTCGGGTGGTCGCCACGTTCCGCCGCCCGCCGGCCGTCGTGGAGCCCGACTCGCCCTTCGTGCAGGGCCTCTGCGAGGCGGCGTCCCCGCACCATCCCGAGCGGGTGATGAGCGTCGGCCGCGACGGCGCGTCGGACGCGGTCTCCTTTCTCGCTGCGGGAGTCCCGGCTGTGGAGTTCGGGCCCATCGGCGACGGCCACCACGGCCCTGCCGAGTGGGTCTCGGTCAGCTCCCTGCACAGCTATCGGCAGGCGCTCGAGGGCTTCGTCAAGAGCTTCCCGGGGATGACCGCGTGAGCCCGGCTGGGGAAGGCGAAGGCAACGGGAAGGGCAGGCCCGACGAGGAGCCGCGCGCCGACGACACTCAGGAGTACCAGCTCGGCGACGATTTCCTCGAGGACGTCGACGAGGGAAAGGGCGAGGAGGAAGAGCCTGAAGAGGACGACCTCGGCGACGACGAGGACTCAGAAGAGGATCTCGACGAGGAGGACTACGAGGACGAGGACCTCGACGAGGAAGACGAGCTCGAGCACGTCGTCTCCGCCCAGACGCAAGAGTGGGACGGACTCGACGCCGCCGAGGCGCAGCCCGACGAGCCCACTGTGGTCGCCTCGGCCGCTGACCGCGTCAAGCAGGCCGGCTCCGCCGTCACCTCCGGGTTCGAGAAGGTGGGCGGGAAGAAGGTCACCTCAGGCTTCAAGGCGGTCCGCAGGCACCTCGGCTTCCCCCTTTGGCTTCGATTCCTGACGGCCTCCTTCGTGATCATCGCCGCGATCGCCGGCGCCACGTCTGCGAGCCTGATCCTCTACCTGGGCGACATCGCCAGCGCGCTGAGGCACGGCAGCGTTCTCAACGGGGTGGAGCCGTTCCTGAAGACTCCCGGCAGCGGGCCCCAGACCATCCTGATCCTCGGCTCCGATCGCCGGAATCAGCAGATCAGCGGCCAGTTCGGTCTCTCCGACACCACCATGCTCCTGCGCCTGGACCCGAACCGGGACGCGATCGCGCTGCTGTCTCTACCTCGTGACCTCAAGGTCCAGATCCCCGGCGTCGGCACCGACAAACTCAACGCCGCCTACTCGCTCGGCGGTCCCAAGCTGACGCTCGAGACCGTCAAGCAGCTCACCGGCCTCGAAATCAACCACCTGGTCAACGTGGACTTCACCGGTTTCGCGCGGGCGGTCAATGCGATCGGGTGCGTATACGTCGATGTCGATCAGCGCTACTTCCATCAGAACGGCCCCTACGCGAGCTCATCCGACTACGCGGAGATCAATCTCCAGCCCGGCTACCAGTCGCTGTGCGGCTTCGACGCGCTGTCCTATGTGCGCTATCGCCACACCGACAACGACATCGTTCGCTCGGCCCGCCAGCAGGCGTTCTTGAGGGAGGCCCGTGCCAAGGTGCCCCCGAGCCGGCTGTTCGACGACCGCAGCAAGCTGATCAAGATCTTCACCCACTACACGTCCTCGGACATCAACGATCCGACGCAGATGCTCGAGGTGCTGAAGCTGTTCTTCGACCTTCGCAGCGCGCAGATCAAGGAGATCCACTTCAATGGGACCCTCGGCCCCTCGTTTGTGTATGCGACCCAGGGCGAGATCCACACGGCGGTGAACCAGTTCCTCGGCGTCTCCGGAACACCGGGGCCCGCCGGATCGAGCGCGAAGCCGAACAAGGCCGTCACCCCCGAGCCGCCGCCGGACCACACCAAGGCCACGCCCGCGGCCCCCGCGAAGAAGAAGGGCTCGGCCGGAGGCTCCTCGCTGCCGAGCACACTGACGCGTACGACCTACGGCCGGCAGCTCGCCCAGGCCATCAGGGCGCGCAAGGAGAAGGTCCCGGTCTTCTACCCGACGCTGCTCGAGACCGGCAGCGACTACGCCCAGAAGCCGCGTGTCTACAAGATCAACGGCAAGGGGGACGAGTCACCACCGCACGATCAGCGCGCGGCCTACAAGTGGGTGTTCAGCCTGCCCACCCTGGGCGATTACTACGGCTTCGAGGGCACGAGTTGGCAGAGTCCGCCGATCCTCGATGCCAGCCACGAAGACAAGACGATCGGGGGCCGCGACTACAAGCTCTACTACGACGGCGACCGGCTGCGGATGGTGGCCTGGCAGACCGACCAGGGCTCCTTCTGGGTCTCCAACTCCCTGATCGAGACCGTCCCGAACGAGGACATGCTCAGGATCGCCGAGGGCTTCCAGCAGCTCCCGGGGACCTGACGGGACGAGAGTCGCTCGTGAGCGAAAGGGAGCCGATTGGGGTGGTCGGGGCCGGCTGGGTCGGGCTGGTGACCGCCGCCTGCTTCGCCGAGGTCGGCCACCGTGTCGTCGTCCGTGAGATCGTCCCCGAGAAGGTCGAGTCGCTCACGCGCGGCGAGATCCCGATCCATGAGCCGGAGCTGCCTGAGCTGATCGAGCGCAACCGCGAGCGGCTCACCTTCACCACCGAGATGGCGGAGCTGCTCGACGGTCCGCGGCTGATCTTCGTCTGCGTCCAGACCCCGCCCACCTATTCGGGCGACGCGGACCTCTCGGCCGTGCAGCGAGCCGTCGCGGAGATCGGCGAGCCGGAGGGGAAGGCGCTGGTGATGAAGAGCACGGTCCCGGTCGGGACAGGTCGGACGATCCACCGCGACGCACCCGACCTGGCGTACATCTCCTGCCCCGAGTTCCTGAAGGAGGGGACGGCCGTCAAGGACTTCCTGCATCCCGACCGGGTCGTGGTCGGCTTCGATCCCGGCGACGAGTGGGCCGCCGACGCCGTGGCGTCGGTCTATGAGCCCCTCGGCGCGCCGATCGTCCGCACCGATCTCTCGAGCGCGGAGATGATCAAGCTCGCCTCCAACGCCTACCTGGCCACCAAGATCAGCTTCATCAATGAGATCGCGAACGTCTGCGACGAGGTCGGCGCGGACGTGACCGAGGTTGCGCGCGGGATGGGCATGGACCCGCGGATCGGCGACAAGTTCCTGAACGCCGGCCTGGGATTCGGAGGCTCCTGCTTCCCGAAGGACACCCAGGCCCTCAAGATCCTCGCCGGCAACAGCGGTTACCACTTTCAGCTCCTCAACTCGGTGATCGAGGTGAACGAGCTTCAGAAGCGCAGGGTGATGGCGAAGATCTCCAAGCACCTGGACTCGCTGGTGGGCAAGCGCGTGGCGCTGCTCGGCCTCGCCTTCAAGCCGGACACGGATGACATGCGCGAGGCCTCGAGCCTGGTGCTGGCCGCGCGTCTCGAGGGCGAGGGCGCGACGGTCGTCGCCTTCGACCCGGTCGCCGAGCAACGCGCCCGTGAGCTGCTGCCGAGCGTGGAGATGGCCGGCTCCACGATGGAGGCGCTGGAGGGCGCCGACGCCGCTGTTCTGGTCACTGAGTGGCCCGAGTTCGCCAAGCTCGACTGGGGCGAGGTGGCCAAGCGGATGGGCAATCCACTCCTGGTGGACGGGCGCAACTTCCTCGATCCGGCGGTCGTCAGGGCCGCCGGGATCACCTACGAGGCCATCGGGCGTCCCAGCATCCCGGACCGCTCTGTGGTCGGCTGAGGCTGATGCAGGCGGTAATCCTGGCGGGCGGCGAGGGCACTCGCCTGCGGCCCCTCACCTACACGGTCCCCAAGCCGGTGCTGCCGCTGGCCGGGCGGCCCCACATCGCCTACGTGATCGACTGGCTCGTCAGCCACGGCGTCGACGACGTGATCATCTCCTGCGGCTTTCTCGCGGACGGCATGCGCGAGGCTCTCGCCGCGCTGGAGCCGGGCGTCGAGATCCGCTACGCCGAGGAGCCCGACCGCCGCGGAACCGCCGGCGCCATCCGCTTCGCCGAGGAGATGCTCGCCGACCGGTTCCTGGTCCTGAACGGCGACATCCTCTGCGACCTCGACCTGACGGCGCTGATCGAGCAGCACGGCGCCACCGGCGCGCGGGCGACGATCGCTCTCTACCCGGTCGCCGATCCCACCGGTTACGGCCTCATCCACCGCCACGCGGATGGCGAGGTGACCGAGTTCCTCGAAAAGCCGGAGCCGGACCAGATCGACACGGACGAGATCAACGCCGGCGCCTACCTGCTGGAGCGCTCGGTCCTCGACGAGATTCCACCCGACCGCGCCGTCTCGATCGAGCGAGAGGTCTTCCCGCGCCTGATCGGCAAGGGGCTCTACGGGATCCGGCTAGAGGGCTACTGGATCGACATCGGGACCCCGGAGCGCTACCTGGAGGCGAACTGGGACATCCTCGAGGGCCGGGCCACGGCGGTCACCGGCGACCGTCTGGACGGCCCGATCATGGTGGGGGAGGGCTCCCAGGTCTCGCCGGCCGCGGAGCTGCGGCCCCCGTGCGTCGTCGGCCCTAACGCCCGAATCGGTTCGGGTGCCGTGATTGAGCGCTCCGTGTTGCTGGAGGGCTGCGTGGTCGAGGACGACGCCGTCGTCTCGAACAGCATCCTCAGCGCCGGCGTGACCGTCGAGGACGGGGCTCAGATCGAGGGCGCCGTGATCGGCGAGGGTGAGAGAGTCGGCAGAGGTGACGCGGCCCCCGGACGCGAAGCGGAGGAGGCCGCGTCGTGACGGTGGTGGGGGGCGACATGCTGGACGCGGCCCGCGCGATGCCGGATCACCTGCGCGATGCGCTCTGGCGGATCGAGACAGCTCGTGCCGGCGCGATCGAGGCGCCGGCCGCATTCGTCTGCGGCATGGGCGGCTCCGCGATCGGCGGGGACCTTGCGGTAGCCGCCCTCTCCGATCGGCTCACCAAGCCGATGCTCGTCGCCCGCGGCTACGAGCTGCCCCCGTGGGCGCCGGCGGGGTCGGCCGTGCTCTGCTCGAGCTACTCGGGCAACACCGAGGAGACGCTTGCCTGCTACGCGGCGGCGGAGGCCCTCGGCGCGCACCGTGTCGTCGCCACCACCGGCGGCGAGCTCGCCGAGGCCGCTCGCGCGGACGGTGTCCCGGTGATCGGCCTTCCGGCGGGACTCCAGCCGCGCGCCGCCGTGGGCTACATGTTCTGCGTCGCAGCGGAGCTGGCGGCGCTCGCGCTGGCGGGGCCCCGGATCCACACTGAGATCGACGCCGCCGCATCGCACCTGGGCGAGGCCTTCGACGCGGCCCAGGAACGCGCGAGCGAGCTGGCAGCCCAGATCGGCGACGGGACCCTCATCGTCTACGGCAGCGACCTCACCGCCCCGGTCGCCTATCGCTGGAAGACCCAAATCAACGAGAACGCCAAGCTGCCGGCTTTCTCCTCGGTCCTGCCCGAGGCGGACCACAACGAGATCGAGGGTTGGTCCGGCGCGGAGGGCGGCTTTGCGGCGATCTTCCTCGAGGATCGCGACCAGCATCCGCGCGAGCGCAAGCGCTTCGAGCTGACCGCGAAGGCGATCGAGCCCTACGCCGCGGCTGTGATCAGGATCGAGACGGAGGGCGAGACGCGCACGGACCGAGTCCTGCAGACGGTGATGCTCGGCGACCTGCTCGCGATCGAGCTCGCCAATGCCCATGGCGTCGACCCGCTCGCGGTCGACGTGCTGGAGGGCTTCAAGCGGGAGATGGGCCGACCCTAGCTACGGCTAGTCCTCGCCGGGCGGCCTTCGGCGCGCCTTGCGCTCTGAGGTCCTGCGCTTCTGCTCCAGGCGGCGCTCGCGGGCGCCGCGGGAGGGCTTCGTAGGTCGCCGCGGTTTCGGCCGCCGCAGGCCGGCGGTGAGCTTCTCTCGCAGCCGCTCGAGGGCCAGCTCTCGGTTTCGGGCCTGGCTGCGGGCGTCCTGCGCAACGGCGGTGACCCGGTCCCCAAGTCTGCGCCGCAGCAGGTCCCGCTGCCCGTCGCTGAGCGCCTCGGAGGCCTCCACGTCGAAGACCGCCTCGATCCGCGAGGCCGTCACGTTTGCATGCTGTCCGCCTGGGCCAGACGAGCGGCTCGCGCGCAGCTCGATCTCACTGAGCGGGATGACCGTACCCTCAGCGACCCGAATGCCCTCTTCCATGCCCGCACCGTAACCCGCCTGTAGCCTTCGACCTCCTCAACTCGAACCAGGAGACCAACCACCGCATGAGCACCGCCACCAGCGCGCCATCTTCCTCAGGCCTCGATTTCCGTGTGGCCGACCTCTCGCTTGCCGAGTTCGGCCGCAAGGAGATCCGCCTCGCGGAGCACGAGATGCCCGGCCTGATGTCGACCCGCGCGGAGTTCGCCGACTCCAAGCCTCTGAAGGGCGCCCGGGTCACCGGCTCGCTCCACATGACGGTCCAGACGGCGGTGCTGATCGAGACGCTGGTCACTATCGGCGCCGAGGTCCGTTGGGCGAGCTGCAACATCTTCTCGACGCAGGACCATGCCGCGGCCGCGGTCGCCGTCGGGCAGGACGGCACTCCCGACGATCCGAAGGGCGTCCCCGTCTTCGCTTGGAAGGGCGAGACGCTGGAGGAGTACTGGCAGTGCGCGCTGCAGGCGCTGACCTGGCCCGAGCCGGGTCCCAACGGCGAGACCGGCTGCAACATGCTGCTCGACGACGGCGGAGACGCCACTCTCCTGGTCCATAAGGGCGTCGAGTTCGAGGCCGCCGGCGCGGTCCCGGGCCCCGAGACCGCCGGGTCGGAGGAGGAGAAGGTCATCCTCGATCTGCTCCGCGTGAGCCTCGCGGAAGAGCCGCAGCGGTTCACCAAGATGGCGGAGGGGATCAAGGGCGTCACCGAGGAGACCACCACGGGCGTCATCCGCCTCTACGAACGGCAGGCGAACGGCACGCTCCTGTTCCCTGCGATCAACGTCAACGACTCGGTCACCAAGTCGAAGTTCGACAACATCTACGGCTGCCGTCACTCCCTGGTCGACGGCATCAACCGCGCCACAGACGTGATGATCGGCGGCAAGACCGCTGTGATCTGCGGCTTCGGCGACGTCGGCAAGGGCTGCGCCGAGTCCCTCCGCGGGCAGGGCGCACGGGTGATCGTCACCGAGATCGACCCGATCTGCGCGCTCCAGGCGGCCATGCAGGGGTACGAGGTCCGCGCGCTGGAGGGCGTGGTCGCTGACGCCGACATCTTCGTCACCGCGACCGGCAACCGCGACGTGATCACCGTTGACCACATGGCCCAGATGAAGCACCAGGCGATCGTCGGCAACATCGGCCACTTCGACGACGAGATCCAGATGGCCGCTCTCGAGGGCTTCGATGGAATCGAGCGGATCAACATCAAGCCCCAGGTCGACGAGTGGCGCTTCCCGGACGGCCACTCGATCATCGTCCTGTCGGAGGGCCGCCTGCTCAACCTCGGCAACGCCACGGGCCACCCGAGCTTCGTCATGTCGAATTCCTTCACCAACCAGGTGATCGCGCAAATCGAGCTCTTCGGCAAGGCCGACGCTTACGGCAAGGAGGTCCACGTGCTGCCCAAGCACCTGGATGAGAAGGTCGCCCGCCTCCACCTCGACGCGCTCGGCGTCGAGCTCACGGAGCTCAAGCCCGACCAGGCCGCCTACATCGGCGTCCCGGTCGAGGGTCCATACAAGGGCGACCACTACCGCTACTAGGTTGCCTGCCTCCGCATAGGATCCGCCTGGATGGGAGTTGATGTTGGGCGGATGAGAGCGCGGGTGCGGAGCGCTCTGTTGGCGGGGTGCCTGCTTGGGGTGCTAGCGGCGGCGCCGCGCGCCGGCGCTCTCGGCCTGCAGCCGATCGGGGACTTCAACCAGCCGAACTTCATGACCTCGCCACCCGGCGACTCGCGGCTGTTCGTCGTCGAGCGCCCCGGCTACGTCCAGGTGGTCCACGACGGTGTCATCAGCCAGTTCCTGGACATCCACGGCATGGTTGACAGCACGAACGGGGAGCGCGGCTTCAACTCCATTGCGTTCGACCCGAACTACGCGAGCAACGGGCTCTTCTACGTCGATTTCGTGGACAACGGGACGGGCGGCGCCGCTCACGGCGACATCCACGTGGACGAGTACCACGTCTCCTCGAATCCCAACGTCGCCGACCCCGCAAGCCGCCGGCCGGTGATGACGATCAACCACACCAGCGCGCCGCTTCACAACGGCGGCCAGCTGCAGTTCGGCAAGGACGGGCTGCTCTACATCTCCGTGGGGGACGCGCTTAACGGCGACAATGCCAGGACCCTCGAGAATCCGCTCGGCAAGATCCTGCGGATCGACCCCCATGGCATCGGGGCGGGTGCTCACGGCATCCCCGATTCGAATCCCTTCCTCGCCAGCCCCGCCCCTGAGATCTGGAGCCTCGGGTTGCGAAATCCGTGGCGCTTTTCCTTCGACCACCTCACCGGCGACCTCGTGATCGCCGACGTCGGCGAGACCGAGCGGGAGGAGATCGACGTCGCCCCGGTGTCCACCGGCCTCGGGCGGGGAGCCAACTTCGGCTGGCCGTGCCGCGAAGGATCCATCGCCGGACCGACCTCTTGCGGCGGCAGCTTCACCGATCCGGTCTTCGATTACCCGCATTCCGATCCCGGCGGCGGCCAGGCCTTCGGCTGCGCGATCATCGGCGGCTACGTCTACCGGGGCACCCAGATACCCGAGCTCGTCGGGCGCTACGTCTACACCGACCTCTGCCAGGGAGAGCTGCGCTCGATACAGCTCGGCATTCCCCTGGCGGGCGGCGACCGCGCCGAGAGCGCTCCGGGCGCGCTCGACCGTCCACACTCGTTCGGCGAGGATTCGAGCTGCGAGCTCTACGTCACGAACGGCAACGCCGTCGACAAGATCGTCGGATCGACCCCGGCGTCGGTGCCGCCGGCCTGCCCGGCCACGCCTTCCGCCAAGAAGAAGTGCAAGAAGCACAAGCGCCACAAGAAACATCGCGCCTCGAGCGCGAAGAAGAAGCACAAGAAGAAGCACTGCAAGAAGAAGCGGAAAAAGAAGCAGCGAGTGGGGGGCGACAACCCCTAGGCAACTCCAGCCGCGGTCTGAGAACCTGTCGCCGTCATGAGGGCGATGATCCTGGCGGCGGGGCTGGGCACGCGGCTGCGACCGCTCACCTACGTGATGCCGAAACCGGTCGCACCGGTGCTCAACAGGCCGATCGTCGCCTGGATCGCCGAGCTGCTCGCCCAGCACGGCTTCGAGGACGTGGTCACCAACCTCTCCTACATGCCGGAGCGGATCCGCGAGGTGCTCGGCGACGGCTCCGGGTTCGGCCTCCGGATCTCCTACAGCGAAGAGCCCGAGCCACTCGGAACGGCGGGAGGCGTCGGCAAGGTCCGCGACTTCCTGGGGGAGACGGACTCGTTCCTGATCATCTCCGGTGACGCGCTCACCGACATCGACCTGAGCGCCATGCGCGAGGCGCACCAGGCGAACATCGAGCGCGGCGCGATCGCCACTCTCGCCACCAAGCGGGTGGACGACACCACGCAATTCGGAGTCGCGATCACCGGCGACGACGGGCGCATCCAGGGCTTCCAGGAGAAGCCGGAGCCGGCGGAGGCGCTCTCGGACCTGGCCAACTGCGGCATCTACATGTTCAGCTCTGCGATCTTCGACCACTTCCCGCCGTCAGATCACAAGAGCCCCGCGGAGGATGACGACCAGCCTTCGGGATTCGTCGACTGGGCGATGGACGTCTTCCCGGCCCTGCTCGACGGCGACATCCCGTTTTACTCCCACGAGATCGACGCCTACTGGAACGACGTCGGCTCTGTCGGCGAGTTCGTGCAGGGAAACCTCGACGCTCTCTCGGGATCAGTGGGCCTGGAGCCGGCGGCGACCGAGGTGTCGCCGGGCATCTACGCCGCCGGGGGAACCGACCTCGACGCGGTCAAGGTCAAGGCGCCGGTGCTGATCGGGGCGGACGGCCATGTCGGGGCGGGGGCGAGCCTGCATGGCCCCGTGGTGGTCGGCGATCGATGCCGGGTCGGCGCCGGCGCGATGCTGCGCGACTGCGTGGTGCTGCCCGGCGCGGAGATCCCGGCGGGGGCTCTGATCGTCGGCGGCCTCTATGGCCTGGAGGCCGATCGGCCTCTGGGCTAGTTGGTCAGCTCTTCATATGTCCGCATGTACTTCCCTGGCAGTGGACGCGCCTCCCGTCACGCTTCAGGCCGGAAGGTCGTCCCATTCCTGCGTCGCTCGTCGATCGGATCGTCTCCCTGGTGGCTCCGCCGTTGTGCGCGGCGTGCGGCCGCACTCGCGCGCTGGGGCCGATCCTCTGCCATAGCTGCGAGGTGGTTCTCGCCGCGGCGCCGAGAGTGGTCGAGCCGGGGCCGCCCGGTGTGGACGTCGCCCTGGCGGCCTCGCCCTTCGACGGCGTCGCGCGCTCGGTCGTGCATGGCCTCAAGTACGCCCGCCGGTTGGCGCTGGCGGACGTCGCCGCGGCCGCGATGCTGAGTGCGCTGCCGCGACACGAGTTGGTCGATGCGGCTGTGCCGGTCCCGGCGGGGCCCTGGAGGTGGAGGTGGCGGGGCTTTGACCCGGCCGAGGAGATCGCGATCGCCCTTTCGCGACGCTCAGGCCTGCCGGTGTGCGCCTGTCTGAAGCGTGCCCGGGGCCCGCGCCAGGTCGGGCGGCGGCGATCGGAGCGCCTAGACGATCCGCCGAGCGTCTGGCTCGCTCAGTGTCCTCCGCGGGAGGCGCTGCTGGTGGACGACGTCTGGACGACGGGGGCGACGCTCACGGCGTGCGCGCGCGCCCTGCGCGAGGGCGGCTGCCGGCGGATCGTCGCGCTCACGCTCGCGCGGGCCCTTTGAGTCATTAGGCTGGGCGGCAGGACGGCACCGATGCGGTGTGGAGAGAGGAGAGCGGGACCAATGCGGTATCCGGGCAGCACGCCGAAGCGGCGGTTGAGTCGATATCTGGGGGCCCGTGTCGCCGCCGTGGCGCTCTCCGCCGTCGCCAGCCCGCCGGCGATGGCCAGCGGACCGCGCCTGACGGTGCCGCAAACGGGCGTAGGATGCGGAGCCGCCAACCCGACGGAAGGAGACCGCCGATGAGGATCGAGGTCCGGGGGAAGAACGTTGAGGTGACCGACGAGCTTCGCGAAGCGGTGATCCAGCGGTTTGCCCGGGTTGGGAAGCAGGTCTCTGAGCTCGCCACGCTGGAGGTCGAACTCTACGAGGAGAAGAACCCGCGGATCGCCGACCGGATGGTCGCCGAGGCAACCCTGGGGCTGAAGGGCGTGACGCTGCGAGCCAAGGAGGCCTCTCCCGACATGCTCCATTCGATCCACGAGATGGCGGAGGACATCCGCCGCCAGGTGAAGAAGCACCGGGACAAGCGCCGCAAGCGCCCGAGGACGCGCAAGCTGATGCAGCGCTTGCGGGGCAGCCGGTCTGACGAGGGTCGGCAGCTAACCTAAGCCCAATGGCCAGAGGAATCATCGATCGCGCCCTGCGCATGGGCGAGTCGAAGCAATTCAAGGAGTACCAGGGGCGGGTCGAGTCGATCAACCGGATCGAGCCGGAGATGGAGCTGCTCGAGGATGCCGAGCTCCGCTCGGAGGCCGACGAGCTCCGCAAGCGCGCCCGTGAGGGCGAGTCGCTGGACTCCCTGTTGCCCGAGGCGTTCGCGCTCGTCCGCGAGGCGGGCAGGCGCACGCTCGGCCAGCGCCACTTCGACGTCCAGCTGATCGGCGGCATGGTGCTCCACTCGGGCGCGATCGCCGAGATGAAGACCGGCGAGGGCAAGACCCTTACGGCGACGCTCCCCGTCTTCCTCAACACGCTCGCCGGCAACGCCGTGCACCTGGTCACGGTCAACGACTACCTCGCTCGCCGCGATGCCGAGTGGATGCGCCCGATCTACGAAGCCCTCGGCGTGACCGTCTCCGCGATCCAGGAGGACGACGATCCGCCCGAGCGGCGCGAGAAGTACGCCTGCGACGTCACCTACGGCACCAACTCCGAGTTCGGCTTCGACTACCTGCGCGACAACATGGCGGGCTCGCTCGACGAGTGTGTCCAACGCGGCTACGACTTCGCGATCGTCGACGAGGTCGACAACATCCTGATCGACGAAGCCCGGACGCCGCTGATCATCTCCGGCCGCCCCGAGCAGGCCGCCGATCTCTATTACACCTTTGCCCGCCTGGCCAAGCAGATGAAGGGCGAGGCCCACAAGGAGAAGCTCAAGTCGCTCGGGGAGTCGAAGGACACGCGCGAGGTCGACTACGACTACGAGTACGACGAGAAGCACAAGACGGTCGCGCCCACTGAGGGGGGGATCACCAAGGCCGAGGAGTTCCTTGGGGTCGAGAACCTCTACCTCGGCGAGCACGGCACCCTGGTCAACCACCTGATCCAGTCGCTCAAGGCCGAGTCCCTCTACAAGCGTGGGGTCGAGTACGAGGTCGTCGAGGGCCAGGTGATGATCATCGACGAGTTCACGGGCCGCATCCTCGAGGGACGGCGCTGGTCCGAGGGCCTGCACCAGGCGATCGAGGCCAAGGAGGGCGTTGCGATCCGCGAGGAGAACCAGACGCTCGCGACGATCACGCTCCAGAA
This sequence comes from Solirubrobacterales bacterium, assembly GCA_033856335.1. Classification (GTDB taxonomy): domain Bacteria; phylum Actinomycetota; class Thermoleophilia; order Solirubrobacterales; family 70-9; genus DASUPK01. The sequence continues at coordinate 37,766 of JAWVFG010000051.1, read as the reverse complement.
CTACTTCCGCCTCTACGACAAGCTCTCGGGCATGACGGGCACGGCGCTGACCGAGGCCCAGGAGTTCATGAAGATCTACAAGATGCCCACGGTCGAGATCCCGACCAACGTGGACATGGTCAGGGCGGACCACAACGACCACATCTACAAGACCAAGGACGGCAAGTGGAAGGCCGTCCTCAACGAGATCGAGGCGCGCCACGAGGCCGGCCAGCCGATCCTGGTCGGCACGATCTCGGTGGAGGTCTCGGAGATGATCTCCGAGGAGCTCAAGCGCCGCGGCGTCGAGCACGTCGTCCTCAACGCCAAGCCCGAGCATGCCGAGCGCGAGGGCGAGACGATCGCCCAGGCGGGCAGACGGGGCGCCGTCACGATCGCCACCAACATGGCGGGCCGCGGGGTCGACATCAAGCTCGGCGGCAGCCCGGAGGATATGGCTCAGTCGGAGCTTCGCAAGCTCGGGGTGACCCCCGGCAACGAGAGCTACGAGGAGGAGGAGAAGGCGATGGTCGAGCAGCTCAAGGTGAGCTGCGAGGCCGAGGCCGACGAGGTCCGCCAGCTCGGGGGCCTGTTCATCTGCGGAACCGAGCGCCACGAGTCGAGGCGCATCGACAATCAGCTTCGCGGCCGCTCAGGCCGCCAGGGCGACCCGGGCGAGTCCCGCTTCTTCCTCTCCGCCGAGGACGACCTGATCCGCCTCTTCGCGGGCGAGCGCATCTACAAGATCCTCGACCGGCTGGGCCCGGTCAACGAGGAGGGCGAGGAGGAGGCGCTCGAGGCCAAGATGCTCACCCGGACGATCGAGAACGCCCAGAAGAAGGTCGAGGAGCAGAACTTCCTGATCCGCAAGCGCGTCCTCGAGTACGACGACGTGATGAACGAGCAGCGGCGAGTCGTCTACAAGTACCGCCGCGAGATCCTCGAGGGCAAGGACATGTCGGACTCGGCGCGCGAGGGCGTGGTCGAGGTCGTCAGCTCCCTGGTGGACGACTACACGCCGGGCGACGTGATCGAGGACTGGGACCTCGCCGAGCTCCAGACCCAGGTCCAGCAGCTCTGGCCATCGACGGTCAACGTGGCGGGCATGGAGCTCGAGAACCTCGACCGCGAGGCGCTGCGGGAGCAGCTGCTCGCCGACGCGCTCGCCGCCTACGACCGCCGCGAACAGGACTTCGGCGACGAGATCATGCGCCAGCTCGAGCGGGCGATCCTGCTGCAGATCATCGACAACCGCTGGCGGGAGCACCTCTTCGAGATGGACTACCTGCGCGAGGGCATCCACCTTCGCGGCTTCGCCCAGATCGACCCGCTGGTCGCCTATAAGAACGAGGGCTTCACCATGTTCGAGGCGCTCATGCATGCGATCTGGGAGGAGTTCGCCCGCCTCATCTTCCACGTCGAGGTCGAGGTGGCACCGCGCGCCCAGGAGCAGTTCGCGCCGGCCCAGCAGATCGGCGGCTTCGACTACTCGGGCGGGACCGCCGAGCAGCCGTCTGCCCTCGGTCAGGCGGCGGTCGCCACCGCGGCGGGTCCGGACGCAGCAGCCGAGCAGGCGATCGACGGCAACGCTCAGGCCGGCAACGGCGGCGGCGCGATCCCCGAGCAGGAGACGGTCGTCAAGGACGAGAAGGACAAGATCGGCCGCAACGACCCCTGCTGGTGCGGCTCGGGCAAGAAGTACAAGAAGTGCCACGGCGCGTAACCGCCGCCAGGATGGCGAAGCCGTGAACCACAACCCCCACGCGGGGCAGGAGATCGAGGGCTTCGGCGGCATGCGCCTGCGCTTCGTCGAGACCGGCGAGGACCTGCTTGTGATGGAGGCGAGTTACACCGGCGAGGGCGGGATGCCCCCGGGACACCTTCACCCAAGTCAGCTGGAGCGGTTCGAGATCCTCGAAGGCGCCATGCGGACGTTCATCGACGGCGAGGAGCGCGTCTACGAAACGGGCGAGAGCTTCGAGGTCCCCGCCGGGACGCCTCACCAGATGGCCGCAGAGGGGCCCACCAGGATGCGCTGGGAGGTGAGGCCGGCGCTGCGGACGGCGGAGTTCTTCGCGCGCCTCTACGGCAGCGGGCCGGACAGCGCCCAGGAGCTCGGCGAGAAGTTCCTCCCCGAGTTCGACGAGGAATTCAGGCTGAGCCCCTGACCACTCAGGAGTTCGGCGTACCATGGGCCCGTGGAGAAGGCCACTTTGGGGAGTGAGGAGACGGCCCCGCCGACTGCGGTCGCGCCCGAGAACGAGGAGGCGACCGAGGCCTGGAGCGGTGTGCTCTTCGATCGTTTCGTCGAGTTCCGCGAGCTGATCGTCGACAGCCTGAAGCTGCACGGCGACGCCGCGATGGCCCTCCATCCCCCGAACCTGGGCGACCGCGTCCTCGACGTCGGCTGCGGGTTTGGCGACGCGACCCAGCAGCTCGCCGCCCTGGTCGGGCCGGAAGGCGAGGCAGTGGGTGTCGACGTATCCGAGCCCTTCATCGCGGCGTCGATCGAGGAGGCCAAGGAGGCCCGGGTCGACAACGTCGACTTTCTCGCCGGCGACGTCCAGGTGATGGAGCTGCCGGGGACGTTCGACTACGTCTTCTCCCGTATGGGAGTGATGTTCTTCGCGAACCCGGTCCAGGCCCTCCGGAACATTCGCGGCGTGCTACGGCCGGGCGGCCGTCTGTGCGCCGTCGTCTGGCGGCGGAAGCTCGACAACCCCTGGGTCCATCGGGCGGAGCAGGTCGTCGAGCAGTACCTGGAGGAGCCGGAGGAGTCGGATGAGCCGACCTGCGGCCCCGGCCCGTTCTCCATGCAGAGCGCCGACACGGTCAGCGACCAGTTGCAGATCGCGGGGTTCGAGCAGCCGACGTTCACCCGCTGTGACCTGCCGATCAAGCTCGGGAACGACCTCGACCACGCTGTCCGCTTCAACATGGCGCTCGGCCCGGCCGCCGAGATCATCAGGCTGACCGGGGACGAGGCCGAGAAGATCCGCCCGAAGCTCGAGGCCGAGATCCGGGAGGTGCTCGTCGACTACGAGGGCACCGACGAGGTCAGCGCGCCGGCCTCGACCTGGATCATCTCCGCGACCGTCCCCGAATAGGGTCAGCAGCCACGCGGTGGTGGGCGGGGCGGAATACCCTTAGGGCATGGCCGAGAAGGTTCAAAGGGAGGGAATCACCGCTCGCCTCGCCGAGATCCGGGGGCAGTTGAAGCTGCTCTCGGATTACCTTTGACCCGCAGGCGCTGAGTGACGAAGTCGATCGGCTGGAGGGGGAGATGCAGCGGCCCGGTTTCTGGGACGACCAGGCGAAGGCCGCCGAGATCTCGGCACAGCACGCGCGCGCACAGCGCCGGCTCCAGGGCTTCCGCTCGCTGAGCCAGGACATCGGGGATCTCGGCGAGCTGTCCGAGCTCGCCGCCGACGACGAGGAGATGGCCACGGAGCTCGCCGCACAGCTCGACTCCGTCGAGCGGCGGCTGGCCGAGCTCGAGGAGGAGCGGCTCTTCTCCGGCCCTTTCGACTCCGGCGACGCCGTCGTCACGGTGAACGCGGGCGCGGGCGGCACGGACTCCCAGGACTGGGCCGAGATGCTGCTGCGGATGTACCTGCGCTGGGCCGAGCGGCGTGGCTTCAAGGTCGAGATGAAGGAGGCTTCACCCGGCGAGGAGGCAGGACTCAAGTCCGCGACCTTCGTCGTTCGGGGCGAGAACGCCTATGGGCTCTTCGCGGCGGAACGCGGCGTCCACCGTCTGATCCGGATCTCTCCGTTCGATTCGTCCGCGCGCAGGCACACGAGCTTCGCGCAGGTCGAGGTGGCGCCACTCGTCGAAAACGACGTCGAGGTGGACATCGACGACGCGGACGTCCGCGTGGACACCTACCGGGCCTCGGGGGCGGGGGGCCAGCACGTCAACAAGACCGACTCGGCCGTTCGCGTCACCCATGTCCCGACGGGGATCGTGGCCCAGTCCCAGAACGAGCGCTCCCAGATCCAGAACCGGGCCACGGCGATGCAGATCCTTCGCTCCCGCCTGCTCGAGCGCAAGGAGCTGGAGCGCGCCGAGGAGCTCGCCAAGGAGCGCGGCGAGCAGAAGTCGGCCGAGTGGGGCTCGCAGATCCGCAGCTACTTCCTGCACCCGGACCAGCGGGTGAAGGACCATCGCACCGGCTTCGAGGTCGGGGACACCCAGCGTGTGCTCGACGGCGACATCGATGCCTTCGTCCGCGAGTATCTGAACTCCGCCGCGGCCTCCACTTCGAACTAGCGCGGAGGTGCCTCGCGCGGTCACCAAGTGCCCCGACTGCGGCTCAACCGTGAGCCAGTTCGCGGCCGGCTGCGCGATCTGCGGCGCGAACCTGGTCGCCGCTCGCCGGGATCTCGAGCGGCGCCGCGCGTCGCGACCGTCGCTGCAGGCACCCAGGTGGTTCCCGGAGGTCACGACCGCCGATGCGGTGCTGGGCGCCCTCCTGATCGTCGCGGCCTTCGCGGTGCCGATCGTCGGCGGCCCGATCGCCGGCCTCTTCGCCTACTTCGCGCACCAGAATGGCGACAGGGTCCAACGCAACCTCGCGCTGGCAGCGGTCGCGGTGGCGGTGCTCGTGATCATCCTGATCAGCTTCCTCCCCGGCACCTGGGACCTGCTGCTGCCCTGGGTCAACCTGCAGGGCCCGCTCCCGACCTGACGACGCTTGATCTGCGGCGAGTTTGCCTCGCTCAGCGAAACGAACTTGACGCAGGTCCCTAGAGCGCGCCCTCCAGGTCCAGCAGCGCCCGCTTCATCTCGGGTCCGCCGCCGTAGTTGCCGACTCCGCCGCCCGACTGGACGACTCGGTGGCAGGGGACGATCAGCGGGATCGGGTTGCGCCCGCACGCCGTCCCGGCGGCGCGGAAGGCCCGGGCGTTGCCGGCCTGCTTGGCGATCTCACCGTAGGTGCGCGTCTGCCCGTAGGGGATCCGCGCAACCGCGTGCAGGGCGCGGCTCCGGAATCCGGGCCCGGTCAGCGACCAGTCGACGGGCAGGTCGAAGTGATGCCGCTTGCCCTCGAAGTAGGCCTCCAGCTCGCGGCGCTCGTCGTCGAGCCTCTGCGGAGCCTCGAGTACCCGTGGCGAGACGAACCGCGCCAGGTCCTCGAGCACCTCGTCCTCGGACTGCTGGGCGCCGCGGTGCTTGGGCAGCGCCAGCCTGACCACGCCTCGATCCGTCCGTGCGACCAGCAGCTTGCCGAAGGGCGAGTCGACCGCGGCGTAGGCCACGTCGATCAGCCCGTCCCGCTCGGCGCGGGCGAGGACGCCCTCCATCGCGCGGTCGAGGTCGGCACCGGATGGAGCCTTGCGCAGCATCCGCTCGAGCTGCTTGTCAGTCATCGGGTTCATGCGAATTCACCTCTCAGCTTCTGGAGTCCCTCGTGGACGCTGCGACGCGCGGCATCCTCGGAGCAGTCGAGCGAGCGCGCGATCCCGGCATAGGACATGTCCGTGGCGAAGCGCAGCACGACCGCGCTCCGCTGCTTGGGCGGGAGGCCGCTGACCGCCGTCCAGAGCTCGGGGTCGCCGCCGGCGACCTTCGTGTCGGGGCGGTTGTTGGAGCTTGGTTTCCCCCCGGCGACATCGCCGGGGCTTCCAGCCGGGATGGCTCGGCGCCCGCGGGCGCGGTGGTGATCGATCGCCTTGCGGTGGGCGATGGTGAGCAGCCAGGAGCGCAGATTGCTCGCATGCTCCAGGCGCGGGTAGGCGCGGAGCGCCGCGATGAAGGTCTCCTGGAAGCAGTCCTCGGCGTCATGGGGCCCGACCGAGGCAACCAGGAATCCGAGCACATCTGATCCGTGCCGATCGAGCAGCGCCTGAAAGGGAGGGGGAGTCTCATTGCTCATCCGCCCACAAAACGTCTCACACAGGGGTTTCGTGAGATTGTGAAAGGCGTGGAGATCGATACCGACACGCGCGAGCTGGTCGCCAGGGCGCTGCTCGAGGACCTCGGCGCGGGCGACGTCACCGCGGAGGCGGTCGTCCCCGAGCAGGTCTCGGGAAGGGCCACGATCACCCAGAAGGCGCCCGGAGTCCTGTTCGGGCTGGACGTCGCCGGCGAGGTCTTCCGTCAGGCAGGCGCCGGGGAGCTCGAGGCGGTCGCCGGCGAGGGGGAATGGCACGACGAGGTCCCCGCGGCCGTGGCGCGCGCGGCGGGCCCCGCCCGGGCGCTGCTCACCGCAGAGCGCACCGCCCTCAATCTGCTCTGCCACCTCTCAGGGGTCGCGACGCTGACCGCGAGGTTCGTCCGGGAGGTGGCGGGAACGAGCGCGCGCGTGCTGGATACGCGTAAGACGACGCCGGGCCTGCGGGCGCTGGAGAAGGCCGCAGTCGCCGCGGGTGGCGGGACCAACCACAGGATGGGCCTCTACGACGCGATCCTGATCAAGGAGAACCACGCAGCGTTTGCAGGTGGGGTGGGGGGGGCGGTCGGGCTCGCGCGCAAGGCCGAGCCGGATCTCTCGATCGAGGTCGAGTGCCGCAATCTCGATGAGGTCCGCGAGGGAGCCGAGGCCGGAGCGGACCGGCTGCTGCTCGACAACATGAGCCCCGCCGAGCTGCAGGAGGCGGTCGCCGCGGCGCGCGGGGCGGACGGCGGCCCGGAGCTGGAGGCCTCGGGCGGGATCACGCTCGAGAACGTCGGCGAGATCGCCGCGACGGGGGTCGATTACGTCTCGGTCGGTGCGCTCACCCACTCCGCGCCTGCCCTTGATCTCAGCATGACGCTGGAGATGTAGGGTCGAGACGATGGCCATTTCCGACACGGTCGCGGCCAGGCGCGAGGAGCTCGTCCGCAGGCACGTCGACGCGGAGAACGCGGCCGACTACGAGACGGCGCTGGCGACCTTCCAGCACCCCCGCTACGAGTACGTCGCCACCGACGAGGTCTATGACGGCGCGGAGGAGGTGATGGCGCACTGGCGCGAGCTCGATCGAGCGTTCCCCGACCAGGAGATCGAGATCGTCGCTCTGCACAGCGCCGATGACGCCGTGCTGATGGAGGCGATCGCCCGCGGAACGCAGACGGGGCCGCTCCGCGGCCTGCCACCCACCGGGCGCCGCTTCGAGCAGCAATTCCTGGCCATCTTCGTCTTCGAGGGCGACGCGCTGGTCTCCGAGCGCGTCTACTACGACACGGCCACGGTGCTCCAGCAGCTCGGCATCGCCCGCGATCCCGCCACCGTCACCGGCCGCCTGGAGACGGCTGCGAGCCATCCTCTGACGATCTCGCGCGCCGTCATCCGGCGCGTGACAGGGAGATAGCGACGATGGCCCCCGACCCCCTGCTGAGGAAGAAGCGCGAGGAGCTCGTCCGGGAGCACATGGACTCCGAGAACCGGCACGAGTTCGACGCCACCCTCGAGACCTTCGAGCACCCGCGCTACGAGTTGATCGCCACCGGCGACGTCTACGACGGCACTGAGGAGGTCGAGGGCTATTTCGAGGAGAGCCGGCGTGCCTTCCCAGACCAGCGCAACGAGCTGCTCGCCCTCCACCACGCCGACGACGCCGTCCTGGTCGAGGCCGTCATCCGCGGCACACACAAGGGCCCGCTGCGCGGCCTGCCTCCTACCGGCAACCAGTACGAGCTGCCGATCCTCGCGATGTTCATGTTCGACGGCGAGAAGCTGACCTGTGAGCGGATCTACTTCGACCAGACGACGGTGCTGCGACAACTGGGCATCGCCCGCGATCCGCTCAGCGTCACAGGTCGCCTCCAGACCGTCATTGGCCACCCGTTCAAAATCTGGCGGGGCATCGTCCGCCAGCTCACCGGCCGCTAGCGGCTGCAAGGCCGCTGCACTCAGGAGCGAAGGGCGCAAGCCCGAAGCGACTTGTGCTGGGCGGCCGCTGCAGCCGCGATCTGATGGCTGCAAGGCCGCTGCACTCGCGAAGCCGTCACTTCAGGAGCCGTGACAGACGCCGGTCCTTGAGCACCCGGCCGCCGGTCTGCTCCTTCGGGCAGTAGTTCATCTGGTGCTCAGCGAAGAAGACCGCCTCGATCGTCGTACCGCACCGTGGGCACGGCTCGCCCTCGCGGCGGTGGACCTGGAGCGGCATCGGCATCTTGTCCGGGATCGTCTCCCCGATCACGTCCTCGTAGTGATCGATCGCGTCACCGAGCACATGGAGCGCCGCGTGCAGGCGCTCGATCTCATCGTCGTTCAGCTCGGATCCCTTCTTGAACGGGGAGAGGCGGGCCTCCCAGAGGATCTCGTCGACCCACGAGCGGCCGATGCCCGCGAGGTCTCGCTGATGCCGCAGCAGGGGATGGAGGTGACGCGGGTGCCGGACCGCCTCGGCGAACGCCTCCAGAGAGGGCGCGGGCCATGCGTCCGGGCCGAGCGTGGAAACCATTTCGTCCTCTGCGACCTCGTCGCGGGGCAACAGCTTGGCCCAGGCCGACTGCTTGGTGCCGAACTCGCGCAGCCGCAGCTCGCGCCCGTCGCCGATCCTCACCAGGATCCGCGAGCGGCGGTCCCGGAGCGAGGCCCGCTTGTCGAAGAGCTGCAGGCGCCCGGCCGACATCAGGTGGATCAGCAGGGTGAGCGGCCCCGCACCGTCCCCGCCGGCGGGGTCGAAGTCGACCGCGAGCATCTTCCCGATCCGCCGGACTGCCGAGACCCGCGCGCCGGTCAGCGAGTCCAGGCTCGGCTCGAACGTCTTCAGCGTCGCAACCCCGGTGGCCAGCGCGGACTCGACCTCCGCGCCCGCGAGCGCAGTGCTCAGGCGGCGAGCGGTGATCTCCACTTCGGGCAACTCGGGCATGAGGCCAAGGGTAGGGGCGCGCTAATCTTTAGTCAGTTCATTCGTCGGCCTCGAGGGCCCAGATATGTACGTAGGGCGCCGGGGCAGCGAACATCCAAACGTTAAGGAGCGGCCCGCCGTGCTGGAGCTTCCTACCGTCAACGAGCTCCCCGCCAAGCTGAGCGAGGACGAAGTCGCGATCCTGAGCGAGGAGGTCCGCGCTCTCGCCGCGGAGCGGGACGCCGTGATCCTCGCCCACAACTACCAGCTGCCGGAGCTGCAGGACGTCGCCGACTTCGTCGGTGACTCCCTGGGCCTCTCGCGCCAGGCGGCCAAGGCCGATGCCGAGGTGATCGAGTTTTGCGGCGTCCACTTCATGGCCGAGACCGCGTCGGTCCTCTGCCCCGACAAGACCGTTCTGATCGCCGATCTCGGCGCCGGCTGCTCGCTGTCGGAGTCGATCAACGCCGATCAGCTCCGCGCCTGGAAGGCCGAGCACCCCGGCGCGCAGGTCGTCATGTACGTGAACACCTCGGCCGAGGTCAAGGCCGAGACTGACTACTGCTGCACATCGGGCAACGCGGTCGCAGTGGTCGAGCACATCCTCCTCGAGCACGGTCCCGACACCGAGATCCTCTTCGGCCCTGACATGTGGCTCGGCGCATTCGTCGAGCGCGAGACCGGGATCAAGGACGACCCGGATCGTCGTGCCCGCTTCCACGTCTGGGACGGCGAGTGCCATGTCCACGCCGGCATCCGCCCAACCGACATCAAGACCGTCCGTGACGAGCACCCCAACGCCGAGTTCCTGATCCACCCCGAGTGCGGCTGCGCGACCCAGGCCATGGAGTACGTCGCCTCGGGTGACATCGATCCGGACGGCGTCCAGATGCTCTCCACCGGAGGCATGCTCAACTACATGGAGCAGCACCCGGACGGCGAGTACATCGTCGCCACCGAAAACGGGATGCTCTACCCGCTCCAGCAGGCTGCACCCCAGGCGAAGCTGATCGAGGCCAACAGGATGGCCTTCTGCAAGTACATGAAGATGATCACCCTGCCGAAGGTCCGCGATTCCCTGCGGGACTTCCGCTACGAGGTCAAGGTTCCCCCTCAGATCGCGGAGCGCGCCACGCTCCCGATCGAGCGCATGGTCGCGATCGGGTAGCCGCTTACACCCTTTTTCGGTCAGAGACGCTTCAATGCCGGTATGAGGAGGCGGCCTCGACTGGTCCTGCTCGGGGGGGCAGCGGCTCTTGCCCTGCTTGCGCCCGCCACCGCGGGCGCGCAGAGCGACGGAGCGGTGCAGCCCAGGATCGTCGGTGGTTCCACGGCGTCCATCTCCCAGTACCCGTGGCAGGCAGCGGTCGTGCTCTCGTCCGCAAAGGACTCCGGCAATGCCCACCAGCGCCAATTCTGCGGCGGGTCATTGCTCACATCGAGGATCGTGGTCACCGCGGCGCACTGCGTGTTCGACACGGACCCGGACTGCGGGCCGAACGCCCTTACCGGAAACCCACCGATCTGCACCTCGCTGACCGACCCCGGCGGCGACGGGAAAGACAAGCTCGATCCAAATGACGTCAGTGTGGTTCTCGGCTACTCCACCCTCTCGAGCGTCCCTCAGAGTGCTGAGGCCTCCGTTGAGGCGGTCTCCTACCAGTCCAACTACATCGACAACTACCAGGGCGACGGCGTCCCACGCTACGACGTCGCCTACCTCGTCCTCTCCTCCCCTTCGAGCCAGACCCCCATCAAGATCGCCGGAACGGACGAGGGTTCCCTCTGGGACGACGGCAGCTCGGAGCAGATCAGCGGCTGGGGCACGACCAGCGAGTCACCGAGTGCGAACACGCAGGACACGCTGCGGGCGGCCACCGTCGACGTGATCTCCGACTCGACCTGCGCCAGCGGCAGCGTCTACGGCAGCGATTTCGATCCGAACACGATGCTCTGCGCCGGGTATCTCAGCGGTGGCGTGGACACCTGCTACGGCGACAGCGGCGGCCCGCTGCAGGCCCCACTCGCGAGCGGCGGCTACCGGCTGGTCGGGATCACCGGCTGGGGCAACGGTTGCGCCGAGTCCAACGCGCCCGGGGTCTACACCCGGGTCGCCGGCCCAACGATGCGCTCCCTGATCCAGTCGGACGTCTCCAGTCTCGAATCCACCTATGGCCTGCCGGCAGAGGGCATCTTCGGGGCCGGCAGCCCACCCGCTTCGGGGCTAACCCTGCCCGCCAAGGCCCTGAAGAAGTGCAAACGCATTCACAACAAGAAGAAGCGCCGCCGTTGCGTCAAGCGGGTCAAGGAGAGGGCACGCGCCCAGGCGTGAACTGAGGGGCACCCGCGCGGCCTGGTGGTAGTTTGCGGGCGGAGGGACCTGTGGAGATCATTTTGCGCGTCGGGTTGGGGATCTTGCTCGCGGGCGCCGCGCTCGCGAAGCTGGCGTCGCCGCGCGCGAGCATCGCGTCGATGGACAGCTTCGGCTTCGCCGGCGGGCCCCTGCGGCCTCTCGCCTGGGCGGGGATGATCGCGCTCGAGCTGGCGCTGGCCGTCGCGGTGGTGCTCGGCTCCGACGCGGCGGCCTATGCCGCGAGCGGGTTGATGCTTCTGTTCGCCGCCATGACCGTCGGCGCCATCCTCCGCGGACGCGCCGGGGCCCCCTGCGCGTGCTTCGGCCCCCGCTCCAAGGTCTCCTGGCTCGGCGTGCTTCGGAACCTCGGGCTGGCCGCGGGCTTCGCCCTGATCCCGCAGGTCGATTCCATTGCGCTGAGCACGAACGCGTGGCTCGGGATTGCGGTCGGCGTGGCACTGCTCGCCTGTGCCGGCCTGGCGATCGCGGTTCTCGCGCTCGCCCGCGAGGTCGGAATGCTGCGGCTTCAGCTCGGCACGCAGGGCGCGTTGGAGATCGCCGGAGAGGGTCCCGATGTCGGCACACGGGCTGCCGCGCTCGCCGGGCGTCTCGCCACGGAGGGCGAGAAGAGGCTCGGGCTGGCCGTTTTCACCTCCGAGGGCTGCCACCTCTGCCAGACGCTCTCGCCCGCCATCGAGAACGTGGGCAAGGATCCGCAGGTCGCGGTCGGCGTATTCGACGAGGTCGCGGACGCCGGGCTCTGGCGCGACCTCGGGATTCCCGGCAGCCCGTTCGCGATCACTCTGGACGAGCGGGGAACCGTCCTCGCCAAGGGGACGTTCAACAACCTCGCGCAGCTCGAGAGCGTGCTGGCGACCGCGGAGCGCCGGCGCGCCCAGGGCATTACAGCCAATGTGGCGGAGGACGAGACGAGGGCGCAGCTCGGGAGGTTGCCGATCGGTGCCTGAGCACCTGGATCGGTTGACTGACTCGCTGGCCCGGGACACCTCGCGGCGGGGGTTCCTGGCGCGCGTGGGAGGGGCACTGGTGGCCCTGACCGCCGCCCGCACGGTCGGGACGCTGATCGAGCCCGGAGACTCCGAGGCCTTCCACTTCTGCGGACACACCTTCACGACGGGGTCGTGCCCCCACCCGACCGGGCTGCCCCGGATCGACGCCCGCGGCTTCCCGTTGCGCGCGAGCGACGGACATGCGATCGACGACATCGGCAGGCCGGTGAACGAAGCGGGCCAGCCCGTGGACGACGGCGGCCAGCTCCTCCGAGACGCCGAGGGACGGCCGCTACCGCCGGCCCCTCGCACCCGGCTCTGTGACAGAGCCGGGGACATCTACGGCTTCAGGGCCCACATCGACGGCTCCTGGTACCGCTGCTGCGGCGGCAAGGTCCGCCAGCTCCGCGACTGCTGCGCCACGCGCAACACGCGGATCAATGGCGACGCCGCGCTCACGGGCTACTGCTATCGCGGCCGGAAGGTGTTCTGCGTCCAGTACTACGACACCAAGGTGCCCTGTTGATGCCGATGACAGCGCTCGAGCTCGCCCTCGCCGCCGCCGCGCTCCTGATCGGGGCGACCGGCACCTTCTCTCCCTGCGGGCTCTCGGCGATCGACACGATCGGGCCCACCGGCCACACCGGCGGCCGGCGGATCACGGCGGCCGCCTGCGCGACCTTCCTGCCGGGCGCGATCGCCGGGGGCCTCCTCACCTTTGGCTCGCTGGCCTGGCTCGGCCAGCTCCTCCATGGTGCCGGGGGGCGCGCCGCGTACGTGGTGGCTGCCGCGATCGCGCTGCTCGCCGCCGTCCTCGAGGCTCGAGGGGCGCGGATCGTGCCGCAGATCCGCCGCCAGCTCCCGGAGCACTGGCGACGCGTCATGCCGATGCCGGTGGCCGCCGCCCTCTATGGAGTCCTGCTCGGCATCGGCTTCACCACGTTCGTCCTCTCGTTCGGCGTCTGGGCGCTGGCGGGCGTCAGCCTGGCCCTCGGCGATCCGTCGCTGGGGCTTTTGCTCGGCGCCGCCTTCGGGATCGGCAGGGCGATCCCGATCGTCGCGCTGGCGCCGCTGGCGGGCAGTGGCGCCGGCATTCGCGCGACCGAGCTGATGTGCGAGCGGGATGGTGTCTACCTGGGGCTGCGCCGCGGCGATGCGGCGGCGCTCCTCGTCGCGGCGGTGGCGCTGGTCATCGCCCCCGGCAGCGCGGGCGCCAAGGGGACGAACGTCTCCCGTGCCACCGACCCGGCCGCCACAGCGGATGCCCTGCTCTTCCAGAGGCTTGCCGGGCCGGCCGTGATCAGTCGCGGCGGCCCCGAGATCCCTCTGCCCGGCAAGCACCCGGCGATCGGCGGCCGCTACGTCGCGACCGTGACCGGGAACACGGTGCAGCTGCTCGACCGGAACACCCTCGGGCCGATCGCGCAGATTGACGCCCCCGGCGCCGACGCAATCGCGGTCTCGGATTCCTGGCTCGCCTATCACGCCCCCCGGGACGGCGGCGATGGCATCTACATCCGATACATCGCAAACCCCGCATCGCCGGCGCCGCCCGTTCTCCTGGCGAGCGAGGGTGGTGCCTCCCAGCTCAGCCCGCCCGCCGTCGATGGCAACGTCCTGCTCTATGCGATCGCGACCCCGCGGGGCAGCCGGGTGGTCCAGTGGGTCATGGGAACGCACAAGCACCGAACGCTGGTGCGCTCGCGCCGGTTGCTGCTCTTCGACCCCTCGGTTCACGGCAACTCCTTCGCCTACGTTCGCGCCGACGCGCTGCGGAGCAGGCTCATGGTTCGCGGTCTCCACCGGCACGGCGCCGGCCGGATCCTGTTCACCCTGAACCGCTCGGCGGGTGTCCTCTGGTCCGACGCGCTGACCGATTCCGTCGCCTACGTCACCGTGCTCGACCCGAGCGCGAGCAGCGCGAACGCCGGCATCATCGGGGTCAGCCGCAGGCACCCGAAGGCGCTGCACGAGCAGGGCCCGCGCGGCGGCGGCAACCACCGCTTCTGAGTTACCAGCCGGGTGGGGGAGAGAAGGCTTGGAGCGGCGGGTCCGCGTACCCGACCGCTCGATAGAAGGTCCCGCTCGGCTTGGCCAGCAGCCATCGGCCGCCGGTCTTCTCGAGGTAGATCACGTCGTCCTCGACGGAGACGTACTTGCGATCCGAGAAGCGATGGGTGACGGTGGCCGTCACCCTGGCGCGGTCGTCGGCCAGCGCCTCCGCCTTCACCTCGACCAGCCGGGTGCGCCGCCAGGCGGGGCCACCCCCGCGTGGCCGCGAGCCGATCGACGCGCGCACCGACGATCGGCAGCCGCGGCGGTGCTTCGGCAGCTCGTTCAGGTCGATGCCGCCCGTTGCGATCAGGGTGCAGACGCGCCCGGCGTCGTGGCCGTCGAGGGCCGCGATGTAGCTGCTCACGACTGCCGTCACCGCCGTGCTGTCGGCGTCGGGCAGGTTGCCCGTCGAGCGCGGTCCGGTCGCGGCCGCCTCGGGGCTCGCCTCGGTGGCGGCGGGCCCCTCGGCCGCCTGCTCCGCGGTGTCAACCGGGCCGACCGCCCCCGGCGGCAGCTTGCCGTTCACCTTCGCGTTGCCGGTCCCGGTTGCGGTGACCGCGGTGGGGGTCGCTGCAGCCGTCCCCTGATCTCCGCCGTCCGATCCTCCGCAGCCGGCGAGGGCCAGCACGGCCGCTGTGATCCCGATCGCCGCGATCCTCATGGACTGAAGGCTATGGCGAGCGAGTTCCGTCGGCGGCGATATCTAGGCTGTTCGCCGGTGCCGCCCGCTGCTACCCTCGCCGCCCGGTCTTGAGCAAGCCGCAGCCCAAGGCCATTCCGTACGACCAGGCGCAAGCTGAGCCATCAATGGCGCACCTGAAGCCCGTCCCAGATCCCACTCCGGAGCCACCCAGCAAGGCGGGAGGCAAACCCTCGGTCGCCGAGCTGAACCGCTACGCCACCGTCCTGCGGATCCAGTGCGTGCGGATGCTCGCGGTCGCCAAGTCCGGACACCTGGACAGCTCTCTTTCGGCGGCGGACATCGTCGCCGCCCTCTACTACCGGGTGCTGCGCCACGATCCGTCCAACCCGAAATGGCCGGAGCGCGACCGCTTCGTCCTCTCCAAGGGGCACGCAGCGCCGATCCAGTACGCCGCGCTCGCAGAGCACGGTTACTTCCCGGCCGAGGACCTGATGGGGCTCCGCCAGATCGGCTCACATCTGCAGGGCCACCCCGACATGACCCGGACCCCGGGCATCGAGGTCTCGACCGGCTCGCTCGGCCAGGGCCTCTCGATGAGCGTCGGCATCTGCCTGGCGATGCGGCTCGACGAGCTCTCGGACATCTCCCAGGTCTTCACCGTGATGTCGGACGGCGACTGCCAGGAGGGCGAGAGCTGGGAGGGGGCCATGTCCGCCGCGCACTTCGGCCTGTCCAACCTCACCGCGATCGTCGACTACAACCACCTGCAGACCGACGGCACCACCGAGGAGGTCATGGACACCGGCGACGTCCGCGCCAAGTTCGAGGCTTTCGGCTGGGACGCCGTTGAGATCGACGGCCACGACATGGACGCGATCGTCGAGTCGCTGGAGCGCAGCCGCACCATCGACCGCCCCGCGGCGATCGTCTGCCAGACCAAGAAGGGCCGCGGTGTCTCATTCATGGAGGACCGCTTCGGGTTCCACGGCAAGCCGCCGAGCGCCGAGCAGGCCGAGCAGGCGATGGAGGAGCTGGAAGCGACCTACAAGGAGCAGACCAAGAGCTTGGAGGGTGGGGCCTGATGGCGAGCGAGCTGATTGCGGCGGCGGAGCCGCAGACCGAATCGATGGCGACGCGCCAGGCCTACGGCGACGCGCTGGTCGCTCTTGGCGAGACCTACCCGGAGGTCGTCGCGCTCGACGCCGACCTCGCTGTCTCCACTCAGTCGATCAAGTTCGGCAAGCAGTTCCCCGAGCGCTTCTTCAACATCGGAGCCGCTGAGGCGAACATGATGTCGATCTCCACCGGCCTGGCCGCCAGCGGCAAGGTCCCCTACGCATCGACCTTCGCGATCTTCGCCACCTCTCGCTCCTACGACCAGGTGCGCCTCGGCATCGCCCACAACGAGCTCAAGGTCCGGATCGGCGCGTCGCACGGCGGAGTCTCGCTCGGCGAGGACGGCGCTTCCCACCAGATGATCGAGGACATCGCGCTGATGCGGGCGATGCCCAAGATGCAGGTCATCGTGCCGGCCGACTACAACCAGGCCTACACGGCGGTGATCGAGTCCTACGAGCGCTTCGACGGCCCGATGTACATGCGCTTCGGCCGGCCCAAGACGCCGGTCGTCTACAGCGAGATCCCCGAGACGCTCGGCACCGGCGTCGACGTTCTGCGGGAGGGCAAGGACATCTCGATCTTCACCTGCGGTCACATGGTCTGGCGCGGGCTGGAGGCAGCGGAGACCCTCGAGCGAGAGGACGGGGTAGAGGCCGAGGTGGTCAACGTCTCGATCATCAAGCCGATCGACTCACAGAGTGTGCTGCGCTCGCTGGCCAAGACCGGCGTTGCTGTGACCGCCGAGGAGCACCGCGTCGTCGGCGGGCTGGGTGACGCGATACGCCAGGTCGCCGCCGAGCAGCATCCGGTTCCGGTCTTTGCGCTGGGAATGCAGGACGAGTTCGGCGTCTCTGGGACCGCCGAGGCATGCATGGAGCACTTCGGCCTCACCGCCAGCGGCATCGCCGATCTGGCTCGCGAGGCCCTCCTCAAGAAGCCCATCGTGCAGCACCCGCCCATCCAGGGCGGCCCCTGGTCCTAGCGGCCACCGAGGCCGCTCCACTTTGGAGCGGAGGGCGAAGCCCGGAGCGACTTATGTGGGGCGGCCGCTGGTGGCCGCGATCTGATGGCGAAGCCGGCCCGAGCGAGCTACGCGAGCCGGCTAGGCGAGCTTGAAGATCTCCGCCACGAACCGGGGCTCGTCCTCGAGGCTCACGGCACTCGCAAAGCCCACCACCCGACGCCCGGTGGCGCGCTCGATCGCCGCTTCGAAGCTCGACCGGATCGCTTGCTGGTACTGAGTCCTCACCTGGGTCACCACCTCGTGCCTGCCCTTGCCGACCAGGAACTCCTCGTTGGGCAGAAGCTCCAGGTCGTCGAGAACCACCGTGACCCAGTCCTCCATCACGAGCGCATGAGCCCGGCCCGCACCCTTGCCGTATGACTCCTCGTGAATACGGAGGATCTCGCGGGCGATCTCGTCGCGGACCTCCACACCCGTTGGTGGCTCGCGAGCGTCTCGGGGATCACTCGGATCCTCGGGGCCCCGCGGACCGACGTCCTCGGTGTCTTCGGATCGATCTGTGATCGGAACCACCTCTTTCACGCCGGACGGGAACCCCGTCGAAGAGGGGCGATTGTCCGCTCAGCCGTCCCGAGGGGAGGGTGTTCGTCCGATCGCTCTCAGATCTCCGCCGAAACGTCGACTCGCGCCGCCGGCGGCTATACCAGGGTACATCTCCCTCCTGGAGCGCGCTCCAACGGGCCTCGGGGATAGGAGTACCCTGGACACAGGCGGCGCGGCGTCTGCTGCACCTGACTCCCTAGGATTACGCGCGCTCGTTGGGTCTTCCCGCAACTCTTCCCTTCGCGCTTCATCGCTCACCCTAAGAGGGGCGGCAACCGATACCTGGAGGTTTGCCGTTACCCCGCACGAAGCAGTGCCTGGACCTGCAAGGGGGGAGACCCTTGCCCAGATATCGACTGGCCTCGTCCAGCTTCATTCCCGCTTTTACGGGAAGGGTCCGACCAAGGCCAAGACCCACCAGGTCAACGACACGGTCGTGGCCATACTGCGCGGCGGCTTCACCCGGGTGGAGCGAACGCTGCTCGACACCGGAAACGTTGAGTCCGTGTACCAGATGAGGCGCAGCTTCCAGCAGGCGATGGAGGAGGAGTTCCGCCAGGTCGTGGAGGAGGCGACGGGTCGCAAGGTGATCGCCTACATGAGCTCGATTCACGTCGACCCGGATCTCGCGGTGGAGCTTTTCGTGTTGGAGCCTCTCGATGAGGCGGAGGACGTCCAGTCCGCATTGGGTGTGGACGGCGACCACGCTGCGTCGGTCGACGGCGATGAGCCCACCGCAAGCGTCGACGGTGGCGCCACCGCAGCAAGCGTCGACGGCGACGATCCCGCCTAGTCCGCCGCCGCTCCGTTCAGCGCCTGGAGAGCCTGCGCTCGCTCGATGAAGAGCGGCAGGGCCCGATCGATCCCCGCGAGGCGGAACACCCGCTCGACCTGGGATCCGGTGGCGATCACCGTGTGCAAACGGCCGGCGTCTTCGGCCCGGAACCCTTGGATCAGCAGCCCGATCCCGGATGAGTCGATGAAGCTCAGCCCGCTGAGATCCAGGACCACGCCGGAACGCGATCGAAGCTGCTCGAAGAGCAGGCTCTCAACCCTCGGGATGGTGCTGAGATCCAGCTCGCCGGCCAGTGAGACGATGGATGCGTCGGCGCCCACCGCCTCCACCCGCACCGTCAGCAGCTGGTCGTTCGCAGTCCCCTGGTCGCCGCTCTCGCCTGGTCGGCGGGGTGGAGCGGCCCCGCTAGACCGCTCCACCCGCTCGCCTCGACGCGCCATCCCCTTGTGGTGCGCAGCTCCCATGGGGCAGGGAGATTCGAAGTCTTCGCAAGGGGGTCGAATAAAGAGAGTCGCTGGTGCTCACAAGTGCTCCTCGGTTCTGCTCGTCCGTGCTTGCCGAGGAAACCCGACCCTGCCCCGTGCAGGGCGTGCCTCCAACCTTTTGTGGAGTCGCGGCCGGCGCCATTCGCGTCGTTGACTTCGCTCCTCCAAACCTTCGGCTATTCTAGTTCGGCTGACGCAGAATTAAAAGAACCGGGTAGTCGCGAGGCCGAGTTCTCGCATCGCGCCTTCCCGCTATTTGCGCAGGAACAAGTCGTTGGGGGGCGACGCGGGCCGGCGGAAGACCGAATCCGACCCGATGAGCTCGTCTAACTCTCAAGATCGATCCACTTCGCCGCCGAGTTCTGTTGATTCGGCGGCGTTGCCACACCCGGGGGATAACCGGGGCGAACGCGTATCTCCGGTGTCATCGGACGCCACCGGAGTGCGACAAGGCGGTTGGCGGGGCCGTGTAGACGCCACACGGTCCCGCCGCCGCTACATCACCCACTAGCCGCGACTAACCGCGGGGAGTGGTGTTGCAAGGCGAACGAGAACTTGCGCTGTGCTTTAGGGCGTTCCCTACCCTGTGGATCGCTGTGGGGCCGGCTCGGCGGGGGCGCCTGACGGCATCACTCTCAATGGCAAGACGACAGACATCGGAACTGCTCCGCGCGCGCCCGAAGGCACAGCGCCGTCCCGAGCATCTCACCGAGCAGCGGGCCCGCCCGCCGATCGTCGAGATGCGCCGGGTCACCAAGGTCTATCCGGGTGGCCACGTCGGCCTCGAGCACGTCAGCCTGCGCGTCGACCGCGGCGAGTTCGTCTTCCTGGTCGGTCCGACCGGCTGCGGCAAGACGACCCTGATCAAGACGCTGATCCGCGAGCTCCAGCCCACCGAGGGCGAGGTGCTGATCGCGGGTCGCGACATCGCGTCCCTCTCCGACAAGAAGGTCCCCCAGCTCCGGCGCCGGATCGGCACCGTCTTCCAGGACTACAAGCTTCTGCCGAGCCGCAACGTCTATGACAACGTCGCGTACGCGCTGCAGGTGATCGGGGCCTCGCGCTCGGAGATCCGCCGCAAGGTGCCCGACGCGCTCCGCCTGGTCGGGCTCGCCGACAAGGTCAAGAGCTTCCCCGACCAGCTCTCGGGCGGCGAGCAGCAGCGCCTCTCCGTGGCGCGCGCGTTCGTCAACCACCCGCCGCTGCTGCTGGCGGACGAGCCGACCGGCAACCTCGATCCCAACACCTCCATCGGGATCATGCAGGTGCTGTACCGGATCAATCGCACCGGCACCACGGTCGTCGTCGTCACCCACGACCGCGAGATGGTGGACAAGATGCGCCGCCGCGTGATCGCCCTCCAGGACGGCCGAGTGATCCGCGACCAGGCCGCCGGCACGTACACCTCTGACGACGAATCGACCCGCGAGTTCGCTCTGCGGCTTCGCGAGGAGATGGGCGTCGAGGGCGAGGAGCCCCGCTACTAGGCGGCTTCCATGGGGCGAGTCTTCTTCTTCATCGGGGAAGGGGTGCGGGCGCTCAGGCGCAGCGCGGCTCCCAGCCTGGCGGC
This sequence comes from Solirubrobacterales bacterium, assembly GCA_033856335.1. GTDB lineage: Bacteria > Actinomycetota > Thermoleophilia > Solirubrobacterales > 70-9 > DASUPK01. The sequence continues at coordinate 17,408 of JAWVFG010000051.1, read as the reverse complement.
GATCGTCACGGTCTGCATCACCGTGCTACTGCTCGGCGTCCTGATTCCCGTTCTGCAGACGACGAACGGCAAGACCAACCAGGTTCGCGACCAGGTCGGCCTGCGGGTCTTCCTGAACGACGTCAACAGCTCCGGCGTGCCGGTGACCGGCGGAGTCGGCAACCAGGCGCCACCGGCCCAGATCCAGGCTCTTCAGGCCAAGCTCACGGCGATCCCGCATGTGAAGTCGGTCCAGTTCGTCTCAAAGGACCAGGCGATCGCGATCCTCAGCGACCGGCTCAAGCAGCAGAACCGGAGCGACATCACGGCGCAGCTGCCCGGTTCGCACAACCCACTGCCTGCCTCTTTCAACGTGACCCCGGACGATCTGTCCAACCTGTCGAGCGTGCGCGCGGCGATCACTCCGCCCGGTCCCACCGGGGCGCCGGCGCCGATCAGCCCGCTGATCAGCGACATTGGCGATTCGCGCGACGACGCCAGCAAGATCAGCGGAGCCACGACGGCGATCCGCTGGGTCCTCGCGGCGGTCTCCGCGCTGCTGCTGGTCGCCTCGCTGCTCCTGGTGGCGAACACGATCCGGCTTTCGATCTATGCGCGCCGCCGCGAGGTCGAGGTGATGCGACTGGTCGGGGCGACCAACTGGTTCATTCGCTGGCCGTTCATGGTGGAGGGCCTCGTCTGCGGGCTCTTCGGCGCCGCGATCGCAATAGGCTTCCTCTTCATCGGTAAGCAGGTGATCGTGGATCCGCTCGCCAACAACTTCAACTTGATCTCCTCGGGGCATACGATCGGCTTCGCCAATCTTGCGCTCGTCCTGCTGTGCGTGGCCATGGGCGTTTCAGCGATGGGCAGCGGCCTGACGCTGCGTCGCTTCCTGAAGATTTGACCCGGCCAAAACTCGCTGTCGCGGCTGTCGTTCTGGTCGCCTTCGTCGTGGGCATCGTCGCCGGGGGGCAGGTCGACGCGATCCGCAACGGGGTCAACGACGTCTTCGGCAACAAGAGCCAGGACGCGACGGCCCAGGCGATCGACGTGATCCACGACGACTACTTCCACACGACCGACTCCAAGGACCTGGAGAACGCGTCAATCGGCTCGATCATCGCCCACATCAAGCAGCGCTACCACGACCGCTTCTCCCACTACTTCAACCCTTCGGAGTACGACCGCTTCAGGCAGGGCTCCAGCCTTTCGGGAGTCGGGATCGCCGTGAACGAGGTCGCTCGCGGCCTGCGGGTCGCGACCGTCTACAAGCACACGCCGGCCCGCGACGCCGGGATCCAGCAGGGCGAGGTGATCACGGCGGTCAACGGCAGTTCGATCGCCGGCAAGGACGCCAACGCGGTCACCGGCCAGATCAGGGGGCCCGCCGGCACCAAGGTCACGCTGACCATCGCGAGCAGGGACGGCACCAGCCGCGACGTCACACTCACCCGGAGGGAGGTGGAGATCCCGCAGGTGGTCGGGCGAATCGAGAAGGTCCACGGGGTCGATGTGGGCTACGTGCGCCTGGCGGGGTTCTTCCCAGGGGCGCACGGCGAGTTGCGCAACGAGGTGGAGCACCTCTACCAGCGCGGCGCCCAAGGGCTGATCCTGGACCTGCGAGGGAATGGAGGGGGCCTGCTCACCGAGGCCGTGCTCGTCTCGAGCATCTTCGTTCCCAACGGCGTGATCGTCTCCACACACGGGCGCACCCAGCACACCCGGACCTTCGACGCGACCGGCGATGCCCTGCCGCGGCACCCGATGGCGGTTCTGATCAACGGGGACACCGCCTCCGCATCCGAGATCGTCACCGCGGCCCTCGAGCAGGCGGGGATCGCCAAGGTGGTGGGGACCACCTCCTTCGGCAAGGGAACTTTCCAGGAGGTGATCCCGTTGAAGAACGGCGGCGCGCTCGATCTGACGGTGGGGGAGTATCTGACTCGTAATGGGACGTCGATCAACGGCATCGGGATCACGCCGCAGGTGAGGGCGAAGGACATTCCCTCGACCAAGCCCGACGAGGGGCTGCAGCGCGCGCTTCAGGTGCTGGGCCAACAGCTCTGAGACGCGTAGTCGTCGTCTCCAAGCGCGGCCGGTTCCTGGTCGGCGAGCTGCTGTTCGAGCGTGGCGGCCGGGTGGAGCTCGGCGGCGGGCCGCGGGCCGCCACACCCGGACGCATGGCACTGGTGGAGCTCGGCCAGGGACGCGGTCGCGCGAGGGTCGTCCGCGAGCTGGGAGATCCCGGTCTGGCGGTGGACGTGATCGAGGCGATGCTCGCGGACAGGGAGGTGCGCACCGGTTTCTCCAAGCGGATCGAGGAGGAGGCCGCGGCGGCGCCGGCTCGGGCGGCGGCGCTCGACCTGGACCGCCGGGACCTCCGCGAGCTCGACACCTTCACCGTGGACCCGGCGAGCGCCCACGACTTCGACGATGCCGTCTCGGCCTCGAGGACAGACCGGGGCACGCGCCTCTGGATCCACATCGCCGACGTCGCTGCCCACATCCGGCCGGGCGGCGCCCTGGAGAAGGAGGCCTATAGGCGGGCGAACTCGACCTACGTCCCCGGCCGGGTTGCGCCGATGCTCCCGCACGTCCTCTCGAGCGACGCCTGCAGCCTCGCTCCAGAGCAGGACCGGCTGGCGGTCACTTCGGAAATCGAGCTCTCGGACGCGGGCGAGCCGCTCTCCACAAGCTTCTATCGCAGCCTGATCCGGTCGGACGCCCGGTTGAACTACGAGGAGCTCGACGAGATCTTCGCCGGGCGCTCCAAGCCACCGGAGTCGATCGCGGAGCCCCTCCGGCTCGCCAGGGAGGCCGCCGCGGCGCTCGCTGGGCGCCGGCCGCGTTCCTCCCTCGAGGTGGAGAGCTTCGAGCCCGAGTTTCGCTTCGAGGATGGCCAGGTCACCGGCGCCCACTCGGTCCGGCAGACCGAGGCCCACGAGCTGATCGAGCAACTGATGATCCTCACCAACGAGCGGGTCGCGGAGCTGCTCGGGCGCCGTCGCGTCCCCACCCTCTACCGGGTGCACGAGCAGCCCGATCCGGAGCGGATCCGCTGGTTGATGGAGCAGCTGGCCGCGCTCGACGTGCCGACCCCGCCGCTGCCGGACCAGATCTCTCCCCAGCAGGCGGGCGAGCTGGCCGGGGAGGCGAGCCGGCTCGTCGCGCGCGAGGCCGAGCGCCGGGGCCATGGCCGCGAGGCGTATACATCGCTTGTGCTCCGCTCGCTGAAGCCCGCCCACTACACGGATCGCAACCTCGGACATGCCGGCCTGGGCAGCCCCGCCTACGCGCATTTCACCTCCCCGATCCGCCGCTACCCGGACCTGATCGCACATCGCGCGCTCCTCTCTGCGATCGGCGCCGGGGAGGACGCTCCGCGCGCCGAGGGCCTTGCCGAGCTCGGCGCGCACTGCTCGGAGCGCGAGCGCGATGCGACCAGGACCGAGCGCGATGCCGACTCGGTCTGCGCCTGCTTCCTCCTCCAGCGGGAGCTGTTCGAGAGAGGGCAGGACACCCGCTTCGAGGGGGAGGTCTCCGGCGTGGTCGGCGCCGGCTGCTTCGTCCGGTTCGGCGGGGCGCTCGCCGACGTCTATGAGGGGTTCCTGCCGGCTCGCCGGATTGGCGGGCGCGAGCGCTATGAGCTCGACACCACCGAGACGAAGCTGGCCGGCGCGCGCGGAGGCCCTGCGATTCGGATGGGCGACCCGGTGACGATCACCGTCGACCGCGTCGAGGCCCCCCGGGGGCGGGTCGACCTGCTGCCCGTCGAGGACTAGATGGCCAGGAAGGCAAAAGCCCCGAGGACCCCGGTCAGCGGGGACGTCGCCACCAACCGCCGCGCCAGGCACAAGTTCCAGGTGCTGGAGAAGGTGGAGACGGGGATCGAGCTGCGCGGCAGCGAGGTGAAGTCGCTCCGGGACGGCAAGGCCCAGCTCAACGAGGCGTACGCCGTGATCGACGGGGGCGAGGTCTGGCTGCGCGGAGCCCACATCCCTCCCTACCTGCCCGCGTCGGACCAGAACCACGATCCGGATCGGCCCCGAAAGCTGCTGATGCACCGCCGGGAGATCGAGCGGCTGATCGGCAAGACCGCCGAGCGCGGGCTCACGCTGGTTCCGACCCGGATCTATTTCAAGGGTTCGAGAGCCAAGGTGGAGTTGGCGCTGGCGAAGGGCAAGGAGGGCCGGGACCGCCGCAGAGAGATCGCGGACCGCGACATGAGCCGAGAGGTCGAGCGCGATTTCAAGCAGCGGTTGGGGTAGCGGCCACCAGACCGCTCCACTTCGGAGCGGAGGGCATAGCCCGAAGCGACTTATGTGGGGCGGCCGCCTGTGGCCGCGATCTGATGGCGAAGCCGTCATCGGCAAGCAAGAACCCACAGTCAGGGCAACGGTCAGTGCACGAGAACGAAAGTCCCGTGCAAGGATTGTGCGCAGCGATGCTTGCTGCAATCGACACCAGCAAGGTTTCGGACTTCGTCAAGGACCATCCGACGGAGGCGTACGCGATCGCGGGCGCCGTGATCCTGTTGCTGATCCTCTTCCTGATGATCCGGCGGCGCCGGACCAAGGATGGCCCGGCAGGGGGCGGTGTCTCTCGCGCGGACCGGCGCCGGGCCAAGAAGAAGGCCAAGGCCGAGGGCAGGGTCACGAAGTCGCCCGAGCCGAACGCAGCAGTCGCGGCCGAGGCGGCCGAGCCCGACGCCAACACTGACGAGCCGGACACCGAGGCCGATGGCGACGAAGCGGAGGCAGGTGAGGAGGCGGACGGCAAGCCGAGCCGCAAGCAGCGGCGGGCCGAGCGCAAGGCCAAGCGCCAGCAGATCGCGGACGAGAAGCGCCGCGCCGAGGACCAGGATCGCCGGGCGTGGGAGGACGAGCGAAAGCGCCGCCGCGAGGAGCGCCAGCAGCGCAAGGAGGAGCGTGAGCGCCGGAAGGCGGAGCGCAAGGGAGAGGCTCAGCCCGAGGACGAGGTCCCCGAGGGGGAGGAGAAGGCCGCAGAGGGCGCCGAGGTGAAGACGGGCGCCAAGCGCGAGGAGGAGAGGTCCACGAGGCTCTCCGCCGCCCTGGGCCTTCCCAAGACCGGGTCAAAGGAATCTGCAGAGGATGCTGACGGGGATGGACAGGGCGAGGCCGAGAAGGAGCACGAGGTGGTCCCGATCGGGATCGCGGATGAGAAGCCCGAAGACGAGAAGCCCACGGACGAAAAGCCCGAAGAGGACAAGCCTGCGGACGAGAAAGCCGAAGAGGAGAAGCCTGAGGAAAAGAAGCCGGATGAGCCTGACGTGGTGGAGGCGGAAGAGCCAAGCCCACCCGCGGCCCCGGCACCGTCTCAGTGGGTGCCACCGGGCAGCGGCCCCGAGCGCAAGGGGCCGGATGAGCCGGCCCTGACGCCGATCGCACCCGAGCGCGAGAGCGCCCCCGGCGGCTTCTCCCGGACTTCCCCGGAGGAGGAGGCTGCCGAGACCCCGATTCCGGATGCATCCAGCGTGGAGCTGGCTGCCTCGGCAGAGAGCTCTCCCGAGTCCGAGCAGCCCGTCGAGCTCACCCCGCCCGCCGGCGGTGGGTCACTTCAGGATGAGATCGATCGCTTGGCTCGAGAGGGCGAGTCCGAGGAGCCCGCGGCGTCGCCCCCGGCGCCCGAGTCGCCCACACCCGACCCCGTCACACCCGAGCCGCCCGAGCCCGTCGAGGCGGGTTCCGGACTGCCTCCCGACGTTGCGCCGCCCAGGCCCTACGACGCCCCGGCGGAGCCCGCAGCCCCTGCCTCTCCAGCGTCGTCCCTCGCGGACGACGAGGAGGAGCAGGTGCGCAGGGAAGCCGAGGAGCGCCTCCGCCGGGCGGAGGAGCTCGAGCACGACGCCGAGCAGCGGGTCAAGCGGGCAGAGCAGGAGACCGAGCAGCTGATCAAGATGGCAGCGGACCAGGCCAGGCGCCAGGCGCAGGAGGAGGCCCGAGAGACCTCGGAGGCGAAGCTTCGGGCGGAGGCGGAGCGCCTGCGGCTCGAGAGCGAGCAGCGCGCCCGGGAGGAGTCGGAGCGCGTGCGCAAGGAGGTGGAGGAGCGCACCAGGCAGGCGATCGAGGAGGCGCGCCGTGACGCGGACGCCCGAGTAGAGCAGGCGGCCGACCAGGCTCGGCGCGAGGCCGAGGAGCGGGCACGTGCCGAGGCCGAGGAGCGTTTCGGGGCCGAGGCGACCCGCCTCAAGCAGGACGCCGAGCAGCGCGCCATGGCCGAGGCCGAGGAGAAGATGGGCGGCGAGACGCGCCGTCTCTCCAGCGCCGTCGAGGAGGCCGAGCGCCGCCTCAAGGCCGAGCGCGAGCAGCGCGAGCGGACGATGGAGGACGCCCTGCAGAGACTTGAGGAGATCGAGCAGCGTGCTCAGGAGGCCGAGCAGCGAGCGGCAGACGCCGAGCGCCTCGCTCAGCTCAAGATCGAGGAGGCCGAGCGCGAGCGCCGGCTTCGTGAGGTGCTGGAGAGGGTGAGCGCCGCCGAGGCGCGCGCCAAGGAGGCGGAGCGAAAGGCGCGCGAAGCGGAGAGCGCCGCCGCGACCAGCGTCCGGACCACCGAGGAGCTGGGTATCTCGCCGCCGCCATCACCGCCGGCCGCTCCGCCACCGGTCGCCGCTCCGCCAACGCCCGCACCTCCGCCCGCGCCACCCGAGGCCAAGCCGGAGGAGGAGGAGCCTTCAAAGACCGCCCAGGACGACCGCGACGAGTGGGTCGTCTCGATGCGTAGCTCGGAGGGCCCCGCGGCGCCCGCGGCGCCCGCGGCGCCCGAGCCCGAGAAGGCCGTGGAGCCGGAATCAGATCAGGAAGAGCAGGGGGGCATCCTCGGCCGCACGGTCGGAGCGATTCTCGGGGTGGGACCCGGTCGCGACGAAGGAGCAGGAGAAGAGGACGAGGCGAAGCCCGCGGAGGAACCGCCGCAGCCCGACGAGAAGGCCGAGGCGGCGGAAGAGGAGACCCAGCCCGAGCCCGAGCCTGAGATTGACGCGGCCGACCGGATCGACCTCAACCGGGCGACCTTCGAGCATCTCCGGGACGTCGGCTTCTCGGTGACCCAGGCGACCCGCGTGATCACCTACCGCGAGCGCCAGAAGGGCTTCAAGTCCCTCGACGACCTCGCTGACGTTCCTGGCATGCCCCGCCAGTTCCTGCGCGAGGTCAAGCCGAAGCTGACCCTCTAGACGCCCGAGAGGCCGCGCGGCAGGTGCGTCAACGACGTGCCGAGCGCCAGGGCGGCGATCAGCAGCAGATAGGTGACCGCCACGATCACCCGGGTGCGGGTGGGCACTCGGTGATAGGCGCGTCCCTCGGGTGTGTTGCGGGCCTTCCAGCGGTGCCACGTCTCCATCCCCCCGAAGGCGAGGATCAGGATCAGGATCGGGCTCGGGAAGAAGAAGACCATCGCCACCAGCCCGGCGAACCCGACCAGCCAGACCCAGGGGGAGAGGGCGGCCATGGCCCGGCCGCCGTCGAGCGGGACGACCGGGAGCAGGTTGAAGAGGTTGAGGAAGAAGCCGATGAAGGCGAGGGCGCGCCAGAAGTCGCTGCCGGTGGCGAGCCAGATGCCGAGCGGGATCAGAGTGGCGATCGATCCGAGGATCGGGCCGGCCAGCCCGACCCGGGCCTCCGCCGCGGCATCGTCGCCCATCGACTTGGCGGAGATCACCGCCCCCATGAACGGGATGAACATCGGCGCCGATGCCTTGATCCCCTCCCGGCGGAGCTGGAAGACGTGGCCGAGCTCGTGGAGGAGCAGGAGCGCCACGAAGCCGATCGAGAAGAGCCAGCCGAAGAGCAACTGGTAGGCGGCGATCGAGACGAGCATCGAGGCCGAGGTCGAGAACAATTTGAGCTTCGGCAATGCGACCAGGAGCAGCTTCGCCTTCGCGCCGATCTTGGCGAGCAGAAGCCCGATTGCCGCGAGTGCGCTTCCGATTCGCTTCAGCAGCCCTTCGCGCCGGCCTGACCCTGGGTGGATCGGCTCCATCTCGGTGTGCTGGTGAGCCTCCATGTCTCGATTCAAATCTAGCGCCGAGTGCTAAGCGGCCCTAATCCGCGAGACAGAGCCGGAGAGGTGTCTCAGCCATACCCAGGAATTGGTACTGTCGCTGACGTGAGGAGAGGGCTCCTGGGCAGAGGGCTCATCGGCGCGGTTGCGGCTGCGTCACTGCTCGTGCCTGCGTCCGCCGCGGCGATCACCTACGCGCCGGTCGACACTCCGGGACCGCCCCTGAGCGTTCCCCAGAGCAAGCTCGACGCAAGCCTCCAGTGCAACGGCAACCTGGCCGGCGGCAGCTACGGGCCGGTGCTGCTTGTGCCCGGGACCGGCAGCGAACCGCAGCACAACTTCTCCTGGAACTGGGAGCCGGCGCTCAACAAGCTCGGGATCTCCTGGTGCGCCGTGACGCTCCCCGGCCACGCGCTCGGGGACGTCCAGGTCGCCGGCGAGTACGTCGTCAACGGCATCCGGACGATGTACCAGCGCGCCGGCCGGAAGATTTCGATCATCGGCCACAGCCAGGGTGGGATGCTCCCGCGCTGGCCGCTTCGCTTTTGGCCCGATACGCGAGGGATGGTGGACGACCAGATCGGCTTCGCCCCCAGCAACCACGGGACGACCGGCGCCGATCCCCTCTGCACCTTCAGCTGCGCGGCCGCCGACTGGCAGCAGCGCGACATAGCCGACTTCATCAAGGCGCTCAACTCCTACCAGGAGACCTTCCCCGGGATCTCGTACACCGAGATCTACACCCACTTCGACGAGGTCGTCACGCCGAACAACGACAACACCGGCAGCTCGTCTCTGCACGGCGGAGGCGGCGCCATCACCAACGTGGCGATCCAGGACCTCTGTCCCGGCGACCTCTCCGAGCACCTGGCGATCGGGACACAGGACAACGTCGCCTATGACCTGGCGGTCGATGCGCTCGAGCATCCCGGGCCTGCCGATCCACTGCGGGCTGCGGCCGGCGACCCCGGGATCTGCACTCCTTTCAAGCTCATGCCCGGGATCAATTCGGAGACCTATCCGACCGACCTCGCCTCCGCGGGCGCGGACCTGGCGCTCAACACGGCCACCGCTCCCCAGGTCTCCTCCGAGCCACCGCTCGCCTGTTACGTGACGGCGAGCTGCCCGGCCGGTGCCACAGCCCCGGCCACCGCGAAGTCCCGAAAGTGCAAGCACAAGCGCAAGCACCGCGCTGCGGAGAGCAAGCGGCGCTCCTGCAAGAAGCACAAGAAGCGAAGGCACTAGAGACACACGCCAAGGAGGGCGAACGATGAAGAGGACGCTCACAGCACTGGTGGTGATCGGCACAGCACTGCTGGTGCCCACCTCAGCCGCGGCGATCACCTACGCGCCGCCCGACCAGCCCGGCCCGGCGCTGAGCGTTCCACAGGCCGACCTCGACGCCAGCCTCACATGCGCCGGCAATCTCGCAGCCGGATCGCGCGGTCCGGTCCTCCTCGTGCCGGGAACGGCCTACAGCCCGAAGTCGGACTTCTCGTGGAACTGGGAGCCGGCGCTCACCAAGCTCGGTATCCCCTGGTGCGTGGTTGCCCTGCCGGGCAACGGCATGGGCGACATCCAGACCGCCGCCGAGTACGTCGTCAACGGGATCCGCACGATGTACGCGCGAGCGGGCCGGCGGATCGCGATCATCGGCCACAGCCAGGGAGGCATGGTGCCGCGCTGGGCCTTTCGGTTCTGGCCGGACACGCGGACCATGGTCGACGACGAGATCGGGCTGTCGCCGAGCAACCACGGGACGCTCGACTCGGTCCCTGCCTGCATCCCCGGCTGCGCCCCTTCCTTCTGGCAGCAGCGCGACAACGCCGACTTCATCCAGGCGCTCAACTCCTATCAGGAGACCTTCCCCGGGATCTCCTACACCGCCGCGTACACGCGGACGGACGAGGTCGTCTTCCCGAACATCACCGGACAAGGCAGCTCGCTGCACGGAGGGGGTGGGCAGATCACCAACGTGGCGATCCAGCAGATCTGCCCGCTCGACGTCAGCGACCACCTCGCGATCGGCACCTACGACCCGGTCGCGTACGCGATCGCGATCGACGCGCTCAGCCATCCCGGGCCCGCCGACCCATCGCGCCTGATCGGCACCGGCCTCTGCCGCCAGCTCCTGATGCCGGGCGTCAACCCCGCGACCTTCGCCACGGACGAGGCCTCATCGGTGGCGGATGTCGCCGCCACGGTCGCCGCCTACCCGCACGTCCCGAAGGAGCCTCCGCTGCGCTGCTACGTGACGGCGGGCTGTTAGCCGGGCGCTGAGCCGCCCCACGGCTACCATTGCCTCACATAGCACGGGGCCGAAATTGGATTCGACTTGGTCATCCGTGCGATCAGGTTGCAGGTCGAGGTTCCCGGAGGCCTCGTTAAACACCGGGACCAACCAATACGTGCGGACCATGAGTTCGCCCTCGCCGCTTAGTTAGTAGCTAAACGGTGAGTGTCGGCCCTTCCGAGCCCGAGGGAAGGGATCACCGGCATCAGATTCGGGCTCACCCGGTCGGCTCGTCTCGACCGTCCGGGGACATCTAAGGGACTTGGCCCTCCGGCATCTCCCGCCGGCTGCGGAGGTCAGAGGGCGAGAACAAAGCGCCGGCTATACCTGTAGACGCCGATCGTTCGTGACCGAGGACGCCGGTTCGAACCCGGCCGGCTCCATTAATTCGAAGGAGAGGTTTTCCCATAGCGATCACGGAGCGCGAGTCAGAGCAGGTGAATCAGGCGAACGGCTCGGGCAAGACGCCGGTCGTCTTCATCCACGGGCTCTGGCTGCTGCCGAGCAGCTGGGATCGCTGGGCCAAGATCTTCGACGACGCCGGATACGCCACGGTGACTCCCGGTTGGCCGGACGACCCGGATACCGTCGCGGAGGCCAGGGCGAATCCCGACGTCTTCGCCAAGAAGTCTGTCGGGCAGATCACCGAGCACACGGCGGAGGTGATCGGTCGCCTCGAGCGGAAGCCCGCGATCGTCGGCCACTCCTTCGGCGGGGCGTTCACGCAGATGATGGCCGGGCGTGGTCTCTCGGTGGCATCGGTGGCGATCGACCCGGCGCCGTTCCGCGGGGTCCTGCCCCTTCCCGTGTCGACTCTGCGGTCGGCGATGCCCGTGCTCGCGAACCCGCTCAACCGCGGCAGGGCCGATCTTGTTGACCTTCGACCAGTTCAAGTACGGCTGGGCGAACGCGCTCGATCAGGACGAGGCCAAGCAGATCTACGACGAGTTCCACGTCCCGGGCTCCGGCAAGGTTCTCTTCCAGGGCGGCTTCGCAAATGCGAATCCGGCGAGCGAGCTCAAGGTCGATACGAAGAACCCCGACCGCGGGCCCATGCTGCTGATCTCCGGTGAGGCCGATCACACCGTGCCATGGGCGATCGTCAACGCGTCGTACGGGAAGCAGAAGCGGAACCCGGGCGTCACCGAGATCAAGAAGATTGCGAACCGTGGCCACGCCCTGACGATCGACAATGGTTGGGGCGCGGTGGCTGGCACCGCGCTCGAGTTCGTGCAGCGGTTCACCTAAAGTCCCACCCCCTGATGGTCGAGGAGGCCCATATGCCGAGCATCTGGCTCGTCCCGCTCGTCCTTATCGCCGCGATCAACCTGCGTCTGATCGTCCCGGGCGTGATGGCGTTCCTCGGCATCTGGAAGCCCCACTTGCGGTAAACCACCTAGTCAGGTGGGGTGATTAAGACGGATGCCCCTCACTCGTACGGGGTCGACGTTTTAAGTAGATGGCTTGGCTCTGCCCAACAGAGCTTGACCGAAGGCGCGCAGTCGACACGAGCGATCGAGTTCGGAAGGCACGTACCTTCGGCGCCGCCTGTGCCGGATTGGGCATCCTCGTCCTCGCTCCGGTCCTGAGCTGGTGGCTCATCCCCACCTTCGCGATAGCGGCAATGGTCCTGGCGACGGTCGACCCCGGGATGCGCCGCTCCGAGCACCCCGAGCGCGTCGCGGCTGCCGGCATGCTGACCACTGGGCTGATCGTCGCCTTCGCCGCGGCGATCACTGGCGGACCGGTCAGCCCGATCCTGCCCTGGATGGTCGTCCCGGTCGCGATGGCGGCGGCCCGGTTCCGCGTGCAGGTAGTGGCCGTGGGAGTGGTGATCACGTCCCTGCTCGTCTTGGCAGTCGGCCTGGCAGTCGATGCCCATGGCCTCTTCGCCCATCCGGGCCTGACCGCGGTCACGATCACCCTGACGTGTTCCATCGCCGGAATCGTCATTGCGATCCAGGGCGCAGAGATGCAGCATCGACTCGAGTCGGTGCTCGATCCCCTCACGGGACTGCTCAACCGAAAATCCCTGCTGCCCCGCTTTCAGGAGCTCCAACAGCAGGCCCACCAGCAGGACGCCCCGATCTGCATGATCGCTGTGGACCTCGACCACTTCAAGGACGTCAACGACACCTTCGGCCACGACACCGGCGATGTCGTGCTCCAGGAGACCGCCTACGAGATGCGCAAGTGCCTGCGCTCCTTCGAGCTCTTCTATCGGCTTGGCGGCGAGGAGTTCCTCGTCGTCGTTCCGGGCGCCGGGATCGCGGACGGCCGTGATCTAGCCGAGCGGATGAGGGTCGCGGTCGAGAGGACCCAGCCCGCGGGCGTCGACATGACCGTTTCGCTCGGCGTCGGGGTAGCGGCCGGCGATCAGATCGAGTTCGAGCGGCTCTTCAACGCCGCTGACCAGGCCCTGTACGAAGCCAAGCACGCCGGCCGTAACCGGATCGCCTCGATTGAGCTCCGCCGCGAGGCCGAGCCCGAGGTCCTCGCGCAGCTCGTCGCGGACTCCTCGATTCACATCTCCGCCTGATCAATAGTCAGGAGCGGTTCAGGTCGGCCCTGCCACCTTCCGCCTGAGAACGGTGGCCGCGACCCATGAAGGAGCTTTCACGTGGGATTTACCTGGCGGGTCGAACCTGGGCCTACGATTGAGTAGACCGGATTGAGGCGATCATGCACGGACGACCGATCTGGAGTTTGAGCGCGTGGAGTGGATTCATCTGCGCGCTGTTCGCCCTCAGCACCCTGATGCACGGCTCCCTTGCCGCGAGCGCCCTGATGATGTTCGGTGCTCTCGCGCTGTTCGGCTGGGCCGCCTGGCTCTCCCACCGAGAGCACTGACCGCGGCTTCCTGAACATTCTCTGACAACGGCTTTCAGGAGCTTTTCAGCAGCGGGGCGGCATGCTGGCACCGTGATCAACCGAGGCCCCAGCATTCGTAGTCGCTTCGCGCTAGTGCCGGCTACCTGCCTGGCGGGCCTGGTCCTTCTGACCGGCTGCGGGTCGGGAGGCGGCAGCTCCACGTCCACCGGCGCGTCGGCGACGTCACCGACCGCAACTTCATCGGCACTCACACCCGTCGCGAAGCCGTCCTGCGGCTCGAGCACCTCTTCCGCCGGGGCCTCCGAGGCGGCCTCGACCGCACAGGGCGACATTCCTGACAACCAGCAGTTCCTCACCTTCCGCAACCGCGCCGGCGGCTACTCGCTCTCCTATCCCGAGGGCTGGGCACGGTCGGGCAACGGGAACCAGGTCACCTTCCGGCAGCAGAGCAACACCATCACGATCAGGGTGGCTTCGGGCCCGCAACCGACTCCGGCCTCGGTGACCGCGGAGCTGAAGCAGGAGGCGACCGCGGACCCGTGCATGCAGGCCGGCCAGCCCCAGGCCACCGCCGCGGGGCCGAACCAGGTGGTCAAGGTGACCTATTCGACCCAGGGGCCGAAGAGCCCGGTGACGGGGCAGCGCCCGAAGATCAACGTCGACCGTTACGTGTACTTCAAGGGAGGCAAGGTCGCCACCGTCGATCTCGCGACTCCGGTCGGTGTCGACAACGTCGACGCCTACCGGATGATCAGCGAGAGCTTTCGCTGGAGCTGATCCGGTGGAGGCGACACCGCGGCTCAGGAGCCTCTATGTCGAGCCGGATCGACCGAAACAGGACAGCGAGCCGCCTGCGCTCGAGCTCATCGACGTCTTCAAGATCTTTCGCAGCGGGTCGACCGAGACGGTGGCCCTTCGCGGCCTTGACCTGAAGGTGGAGCCACGCGAGATGGTCGCCGTCGTGGGTCCATCAGGGAGCGGCAAGAGCACGATGCTCTCCGTTGCCGCCGCGATGGATGTCCCCTCCGCGGGAGAGGTCAGGGTCGATGGGCGTTCGCTTGCCCGCCTCGACGAGCTCGAGCTCGCCCGAGTCCGGGCCACGGAGATGGCCGTCGTCTTTCAATCGGACAACCTGTGGCCCACCCTCTCGGCGCGCGAGAACGTGGCGATATCAGTGAGCCTCGCCGGCTTGGATCGGAATCCGAGCGAGGCCGCCGAGGAGACCCTGGCCATCTTCGGTCTGGAGCGCCGCGCCGCGAACACTCCGGACCGCCTCTCGGGCGGAGAGCAGCAGAGGGTCGCGATCGCCGCCGCTGCCGCGCGCCGGCCGCGGATCGTCCTCGCCGATGAGCCGACGGGGGAGCTCGACGCTGAGAACGAGTCGATCGTCCTGCAGACCCTCCGAATGCTGCGCGACACCTACCAGTCAGCCGTCGTGCTGATCACGCACTCTGCGGCGGTCGCCGACGGATGTGACCGGGTGATCGAGCTCGCCGATGGAAGGGCCGTCCGATGAGGCGGTTCTCATGAGCGGAGGCCCGCTGATCGAGTGCAGGGGGGTGACTGTCGTGCACGGCGCAGGTGAGACCGCCGTCCGCGCGCTCGCCGGAGTCGACTTCGAGATCCGGGAGGGCGAGCACTGCGGGCTGGTCGGCCCATCCGGCTCTGGCAAGACGACGCTCCTGCATGTCCTCGGAGGCCTGGTCGCCCCGGCGTCCGGGACGGTGACGTGGCGCGGGGAGGAGCTCGCAAGCCTCGACCGGGTGGCACGCCGGAAGGGCCCAGTGAAGGGGATCGCCTACGTCTTCCAGGGAGCCAACCTGCTCCCCAATCTCGACGTGCGCGAGAACATCGCGTTCGCCATCCTGGCGGCGCGCCAGAGCCAGGACGCGCCGCAAAGCCGCAACGGCACCGGCACCCCGGAGTCGCCGACCGACTTCCTGGCACTCGTCGGCCTCGATGGGAAGGCCGGCGCACTGCCGTCCGACCTGTCGGGCGGGGAGCAGCAGCGTGTGGCGATCGCCCGCGCCTTGGCTCAGCGGCCCGAGCTGCTCCTCTGCGATGAGCCCACCGGCCACCTCGACTCCGATACCGGGCGCCGGGTGCTGGATCTGATCGAGTCAGTGCGGGAGATGTTCGGGTTCGCGATCGTGACCGCCACCCACGATCCAAGCGTGGCGGAGCGCGCCGACCGGACGGTCGAGCTCGCCGACGGCGCGGTCCGCGTGGGGGAGCCGGCATGAACCCCGCCATCCACCTCGCGGTCGCCGGCCTGCGGCGCCAGCCGGCTCGAACGGCGCTTCGGATCGGCGTGATCATGCTGTCGGTCGGCCTGCTCGCGGGGATGATCCTGTTCATCGGCAACTCGCTGCGAACGGCCTCGGCTACCGCGCTGCGCCAGGTGCCCCTGGATCTGCAGGCCCCGGTGACCTCGTTCTCGAACGATCAGAAGGTCGCCGCCGAGCTCTCGAAGCAGAGTGGGGTTGCCTATGCGGCCGCGGCTGCCACGGCTCCGTTTGCCTCGGCGGAGCACAGCGCCGGTGGCCAGTCGACGCAGACCTCCAACGGCTCGCTGCTCGCCGTTCCCCGCGACTACGCGGCGCACGTCCACGCCTTCCGCATGCTGCAAGGAACCCTGACCCCGGGCGGCGTTGTCCTCGACCAGCAGATGGCGGCGACGCTTCAGGCCAAGGTCGGCGACACGATCAGGCTGCGACCGCGGCCCAACGCGCCGCCGCAGACCTACCCGGTCAGCGGCGTCGCGCTGATCACGGCCCCCGACCAGCTCTTCCAGCCGCTCAACCCGCTGCTCGGCCCCGCCCCGGCACAGCCGCCCCAGAACGCAGCGATCATGCTCGCGGGGACCTTCGCCCGGACCCTGGCCCCCCAGTTGCCCACGATCGCGACGGGAGCCTCTGGGGCGAGCGCTCAGCCGGGCGCGCAGACGGGGACCCAGTGGCAGGTTCAGGCGCAGCTCGACCGGGGCCCGCTCGCCGCCGGCAGCCCGTCAAGCGCGCTGACACGGGCCACACAGACCGTGAACAGGCTGCAGAGCGCGCTCCCCGGCCAGGTCCAGTTCGTCGACAACCTGTCGGATTCGCTGAACGGCGCGGCGGGGGATGCCCTGTACGCCGAGACCCTCTTCCTGCTGCTGGCCGTCCCGGGGGCGCTGATCGCCCTGGGCGTCGCCTACCTGGCCGCTCTCGGCACCAGTGACGGCGACCGGCGCGATCTGGCGCTGCTCCGTGCCCGGGGCGCCCGCCCGCGCGATCTCCTCCTCGTGGCGGCGGTGGAGAGCGTCCTGATCGGCCTGATCGCGGGCGTCGCGGGCGCCGCGCTCGGGTTCGCCGCCGTGCAGCTGCTGGTCAGCGGCGGGGCTCAGCTCACCTTCTGGCGGGGCGCCGGCACGCTGCTGGCCGCCGTCGGCCTGGCGATCGCCGGCTCGGCCGCGGCCAGGCTGGCGAGCACGCGGGGGGCGCTCGCGGCAGAGGTCAGCGAGGGGCGCAGCGCCACGGTCCAGCAGCGGTCGCCCGCCTGGCGGCGCTATTACCTCGACTTCGTCGCCCTCGCGTTCAGCGGGCTGATCTACTGGCTCACGATCCGGACCGGGTTCTCTGCGGTGATCAGCCCGGACTCGAATCCGACGCTGTCTCTCTCGGTCTACATGTTCTTCGGCCCGGCCCTGCTCTGGATCGGCGCGACGCTGTTGCTGATCAGGCTGCGGGGCCGGTTCATGAGCGCGCTCGCGCGGCGAGTCGCGCGCAGGCCCGGGAGCCTCGGCACGCTGCTCGTGTCGAGCCTGGGGCGCCGCGCGGCCCCGGTCAATCGCGGGCTCGTGGTGATCGGGCTGCTGCTCGCGTTCGCCGTCAGCCTCAGCATCTTCACCGCCACCTATAACCAGCAGGCCACGGTGGACGCTCAGCTCACCCTCGGCGCCGATGTCACGGTCACCTCGCCTCCCGGCGTTGCCGCGTCCAGCAGCCTCCCCGCCAAGGTCGCTTCTGTGCCCGGAGTGACCGCCACGACCCCGGTGAACCACTCCTACGCCTACGTGGGCCCCGACCTCCAGGACACGTTCGGTATCGACCCCGCCCATTTCCGAAGCGCCACCAGCCTGCGCGACTCCTACTTCGTCGGCGGCACCGCGGACCAGATGATGAGCCGGCTCGCATCGACGCCTGACGGGATCCTGGTCTCGCTCGAGACGATCAACGACTACTCGCTTCACCCCGGCGATCTCCTGCGCCTCAGGGTGCTCGACCAGCAGACCGGCCAATTCCGG
>JAWVFG010000050.1:0-2575 GCA_033856335.1 Solirubrobacterales bacterium | reverse complement strand
CGGTGGTCGAGGAGATTCGAGCGCTGGGCGGAGTAGCCGTCGCCAACTCCGACAGCGTGGCTACGGTAGATGGGGGCGAGCGGCTGGTCCAGCAGGCGCTGGATGCCTTTGGCAGCCTTCAGATCGTCGTCAACAACGCCGGGATCCTGCGCGACAAGGCGTTTCACAACCTCACGCCAGACCTGATCGAGCCTGTGCTCCTCGTCCACGTCACCGGGGCCTTCAACGTCACCATCCCGGCCTGGCGTCACCTTCGCACCTCCGGCTACGGCCGGGTCGTCAACACGACTTCGGCCTCCGGCCTGTTCGGCAACTTCGGCCAGGCCAACTACGGAGCCGCGAAAGCCGGGTTGGTCGGGCTGACACGGTCGCTGGCGGTCGAAGGCCGAAAGGTCGGCATCTCGGTCAACGCGATCTCGCCGATGGCATCGACCCGGATGACTCAGGACCTCCTCGGTGAAAACGGCGAGCTTCTTGCTCCCGAGCAGGTCTCTCCAGTGGTCGCCTTCCTGTGCCACCGCGATTGCCGCATCACCGGTCAGGTTCTTTCGGTTGGTGGCGGCCACGTGTCGGCCGTGCTCACCTCGGTCACTCGGGGAATCACCGAGCGCGAACTGAGTGCGGAATCGATCCGCGACCGTCTCGATGAGATCTTCAACCCCGATGAAGCCATCGTCCCCAGGCACCTCGGCGACGAGCTGAAGATGTTCGTCGAGGCAATCCGATCAATCAGAGAGGTAGGGTCGGCTTGATCTCCTTCGCGTTCACCGAAGAGCAGGAGGAGTTCCGCCGCGGCCTCGCTCAGTTCGCACACGATGTGCTGCGGCCCGGGTACCGCGATCGGGCGAGCAAGACCGAATTTCCCTGGGAGGTGCAGCGCCGGCTGGGAGCCATGGGCGTGCTTGGCATCGGGCTTCCCGAGGAGCATGGCGGGTCAGGCGTGCAGGATCCGATCCTTCTCGGCCTTGCGGCTGAGACCCTTGCGGAAGGAGACGTGAACATCGCGGCCGCGCCAGTACAGGTTGGCCTGATCGGATCGCAGCTTGCGCGTGGTTCGGAAGCGGTGCGGCAGCAGTACCTGGCACCGCTGATCAGAGGTGAATGCACCGTCGCCATCGCCCTCACCGAGCCCGGCTCGGGCTCGGATGCCGCGGCGCTGCGGACGATCGCCGAGCCTGTACCGGGCGGTTGGCGGCTCCGCGGCGAGAAGACAGCGATCTCCTGGGCGATGAACGCGGCGGCCACGCTCGTCTACGCCCGCGCGCCAGGGTCGACACGTTCGACCGGGGTGAGCTGCTTTGTCGTGGACCTCGACGCGGCAGGGGTCACTCGCACGCCGACGCTCGGTATGGGCTGCCTCCCGCTGGGCTGGGGCTCGATCAATCTGGATGGGGCGTTTGTGCCCAAGGATTCGCTGATCGGGGAGGAGGGGAGCGGCTTCGCCGGCGTGATGCATCACTTCGACTTCAGCCGCCCGGCGCTCGGACTGCTGTGCCTCGGCGCCGCCAGGGCGAGCCTCGACGAAGCGATCGCGTTTGCGACCGAACGTGAAGCGTTCGGACAGCCGATTGTCAACTTCCAGGGTGTCTCGTTTCCGCTCGCCGAGCACGCAACCTACCTCGAGGCCGCGCGGTGGCTGTGCTACCGCGCGCTATGGCTCCGGGCAACCGGCCAGCCACATACAGCGGTCGCGTCCATGAGCAAGTGGTGGCCGCCGGTCGTCGCGAAGGACGCCATCGAGGCGTCGATGAAGGTCCATGGCCACCTCGGCTACTCCGCGGAGCTTCCGCTCCAGCAGCGCTATCGCGACGTCATGGCCTACCTGATCGCGGACGGTACCGCGGAGATCCAGAAGCGCGTAATCGTGGCTGAACTGCGCCGTTCATCCGCGGACGCGCGGTGATCAGAGTCGGTCTTGACGTTCACGACTCGATCCTCGGGCAGCCGCCGGAAGCATCTCGACGTCTCCTCGAGCGGGCCGCGGAGTCGGGACTGGACTTCCTGGTGGTCGGAGACCACCTGAGCTTTCAGGGCGGACAGGGCTTCGACGGGATCGTTTCGGCCGCCTTCGCGCTGGCGGCGCACCCGACCCTGCCCGTTCTCATCAGCGTCTATCAGCTCGCCCTCCGTCATCCGCTGGCCGTCGCCCGGCAGCTGTCGTCGATCGCCCAGGTCGCTCCTGGCCGCCTCATCCTTGGAGTCGGCGCCGGTGGCGAGGACCGCGTGGAGGTCGTGAACGCGGGCGTCGATCCCACGACGCGAGGACGGAGGCTGGATGAGGCGATTCGCATCCTGCGGCTGCTCGCGAGCGGAGAGCCAGTCGACTTCGACGGCGACTTCTTCAAGCTGCGGCAGGCACTCGTGCTGCCCATCCCGTCTCCGCCGTTGCCGATTGTCGTGGGCGGGCGCTCAGAGGCGGCGCTCAGACGTGCCGCTCTGCTCGGCGACGGTTGGCTGCCCATGTTCGTTTCGCCCCGTCGCTTTCGAGACTCGGTCGAACGGATCCGCGAGCTCGCGGCGTCCGCCGGCCGGACGCTCTCGATCAGCCCGACACTTAGCGTTTGGTGCGGTCTCG
>JAWVFG010000049.1:0-14087 GCA_033856335.1 Solirubrobacterales bacterium | reverse complement strand
CGGGGGAGCTCTCGGCGGATGAGTACTTCGACGCCTACCGCGAGGCCGCCGCCGCCGATTCCCTGAATGCCTTTCTGTGGACGGCGGATGACGGGGGAGAAAGCAGAGCGATTCGTCGTCGCGAATCTCCGGCTGATGGCAGTCGGGTTCGCCATTACAGGCTTTTTCTTCATTGCCTGGCCCGACGGAACGCTCGCCCGGATCACCGAGCTTGGGCACCACTTCGGGTTCCACACGCCCGCGCCGAAGACCGAGGAGCGCCTCTGGCTCTCCCTGGGATTCGCCTACATGGTCGTGATCACGGCGATCGCCCTGATCGCCCAGGCCGACGTCGTGCGCTACAGGCCGCTGATGCTGGCGCTGGCGGCCGGCAAGGCCGCCTCGTCGATCACCTCGCTGATCTTCTTCATCGAGGACGACGTCTTCGCCTACCTGCTCAACGGGATCGTCGACGGCTCGCTGGTCTTCGCGTCCCTTCTGCTCTGGTCGCTTGCCGGCCGGATCGGCTCGCCCGCCGCACCCCCCTGAAGGCGCCCGCCGGGGCTACGGGCCGCCGAGCTGCGGACTCTGCGAGCGATCGCGGAGGCAATCGCCCCTGGTGACGACGGGCTGCCGGCCGCCGAGAGGGAGGTCCCGGTCGCCGAGCCGCTGGCGCGCTTCCTCGCCAGGATGCCCGCCCGAACCGTGCAGGTGGTGCGGCTGGCCCTCCGCGCCTTCGAGTGGCTGCCGTTCCCGTGGCGCTTCAGCCATCTGAGCGTCGAGGCGCGCTCGGAGTACATGGCGAAGATGGAGGGCTCGCGCTTCTCCCTCTACCGCGATCTGCTGCTGCTCGCCAAGCTGCTGGCGATGATCGGCTGGGCCCGCGACGACCGCGTCCGCGTCGCCGTTGGGTTCGAGGCGCGCTGTGGGCTCGCGGAGGACACTCCGGAGCCCGCGGCTACGACCATCGGCGACCTGGAGCCTTCCGGTGCGGGGGAGGAGTGTGACGTGGCGATCGTCGGCTCCGGCGCAGGCGGCGCCGCCGCCGCCGCGACCCTCGCCGAGGCGGGGCTGGACGTATTGGTGCTCGAGTCGGGGCCGTACGTCGACCGCACCACCTATCCGACCGACCCGCTCGACGGGCTGCCGATGCTCTATCGCGACGGCGGGATGACGATCGCCTCGGGCAAGCCGGCGATCCCGATTCCCGTCGGGCGCGCGGTCGGCGGCACCACCGTGATCAACTCGGGGACCTGCTTCCGGGCACCGGGAGAGGTCCTGGATGAATGGCGCGAGCAGGTGGGCATCGACTGGGCGGGCGACCTCGACCCGCTCTACGAGGCCGCCGAGGGGATCCTCGCGGTCACCCCGCTCGACCCGGAGACCATGGGCCGCAACGGACAGCTCTGCATGGAGGGAGCGAGCGCTCTGGGCGCAAGCGGCGGCCCGATCAGCCGGAATGCCGGGAGGTGCGTCCAGTGCAGCTCCTGCCCGCTCGGCTGCCGCCTCGACGCCAAGCGGGCTACTCACGTGTCCTATCTCCCCAGGGCCGTCGCCGCCGGGGCGCGCGTCCGCGCCGGGGTCCAGGTCCAGCGCATCCTCACCGAGGGCGACCGGGTCACCGGCCTCGCCTGCCGGGCCGGAATGCCCACGACCGCGGCGCAGGAGGGCGCGCGCAACGGGCGCCCGGCGGCCGGTCGCGACTGGGAGGTCCGCGCGAAGGCCGTTATCAGCGCCGGCGGAGCATTCGGCACCCCCGAGCTCCTAAAGCGATCAGGCATCCGCCACCCCGCGCTGGGCCGTCACCTCCACGTCCACCCCGCCGCCTGGATCGGCGCCCGCTACGAGGAGGAGGTCCGTGGCTGGGACGGCGTCATGCAGAGCTACTACGTCGACCAGTGGGCGCCCGAGCGGATCCTGCTGGAGGCGACATTCACGCCACTCTCCTTCGGGGCGCAGTGGCTGCCGGGGGTGGGGCCAGCGTTCTCGGACCGGGTCGCCAACTACAACCACATCGCGTCGATCGGGGTGCACCTCCACGACCTCTCCGAAGGGCGCGTCGGCCTCACCTCGAACGGATCGCTGCGGCTCTCCTACCGCCTGCAGGAGGAGGAGGCCCGCCGGATCCAGTTCGGGATCGCCCGCGCCGCCGAGATCCACTTCGCCGCCGGAGCGACGGAGGTCTATCCCAACGTCGGGCCGGTCTCGGTGATCTCTCGCGGAGAGCTCCCCGAGTTCGAGTCGATGAGGCTGCGGCCCGCCGACCTGCGGCTGGAGGCCTTCCACCCGATGAGCAGCGCGCGAATGGGCGCCGACGCCGACACCAGCGTCTGCGACCCGAGCGGCGCGGTCCGCGGCACCAAGGGCCTCCACGTGGCCGACGCCAGTCTGCTGCCCACCTCGGTGGGCGTCAATCCGATGATGACCATCATCGCCTGCGCGACGCACGTCGCAGGCGACGTGGCCGCGTCGCTAGCCGGCTGAAACCGGCTGGGCCGCCTTGGGCGGCTGCATCCCGAGGTATCCGCCGACGGTGATCGCCGCCGCCGAGACCAGGCCCAGCCAGGCGCCGATCTCGCGGCCCACGACACCCGCGCCAGGCGGGTCGATCAGCCGATAGACGATCAGCAGGAGCGCCACGGTCCCGAAGCCCGTCGTGACGGTGGACCCGGCCACCGGATAGCTGACCGAGAGCCGGAACAGCACCACGATCGCGACCGACATCCCCATCACCGCCGCGGCGGCCATGACCAGATCGGTGACGCTGAAAGCCTGCCAGGCGGTCGCCTCCTCACCGCCGGCCGAGTACCACGGGAGGAAGCCGGCGATGAGCAGGCCGAGTCCCCCGACGGCACCGACCAGCTCGCCTGATCTGAGGGTCCTCTTCAGTAGCGCTCGCCCCCGGCGTCCTCCTGCATCGAGAGGTAGCCGCCGATCGTGATTCCCACCGTGGCGATCAGCCCGAGGATCACTCCGATCTTGATCGATGCACCTGAGCCGTGGTCGAAGAGCTGGTAGATGATGAGCAGCGTCCCGACCCCGGCAAGCAGCGTGGTTGCGATGGGCGCGAGTGGAAACTCCGCTGCGCCGCCGAACAAGGTCGTCGCCGCCGGAACGAGGGCAACCAGCATGACGATCAGCAGATAGACGTCCAGTGGGTTCTCGAACTCCCACATGTTGCGGTTGACCGCCCCGCCGATCGTCGTTCCACCCACGGTCACCGCTGCACCGCCAACGCCGAACCAGGGCAGGAAGCTGACGATGAAAAGGGCGATCGCCGCACTCGCGGCAACCATCTGGCCCTGAGACAACCTGTTCGCGTCCAATTGAGCTCCTCTTTCTAAGTCATGGAATCGCGCTGACGCGCGTCGTTGCAATAAGCCGAGCCTATATCTCCCCGGCGACCTCTTCCTGCATCGCCCTGAAGCCACCCATCGCGATGACGATCGCGGCCCCCAGGCCGATGTACGCGCCGATCTTGCGTTCCGCCCCGCCCGGGAAGTCCACCGTGAGGTAGGCGATCACCAGGATCACGGCGACGGCTCCGAGCAGGAACGTCGCGGCCGAGACGAACGAGAACTCCTCCGCGCTGTCGGTGAGCGCGAGCAGCGCCGGCAGCAGTGCGACCACAGCCGTGATCGCGAGGTAGATGTCGAGCGTGGATCCCTTCCAGAGATTCTCCGAAGTGCCCCCGGTGCTGATGCCCTGAGGTACGGGGATTCCGGCCGGAAACGACGGGCCGCTCACCCCTATCCAGGGCAGGAACGTCGCAACCAACAGCACGACGGCTCCGACCGCGGCGATCACCTGCCCCTGCGACAACCTTCCAGTCATGTTCGTCCTCCACCATTAACGGGTCGCGCTGGCGCGCACCCTCGCATCTTGCGCGGGCGTCCGGACCCTATAGAGGCGAGCGAATGTGAACATGGCCGCCGCGCCCGGGTCTCACCGGACGCGACGGCCGCTGGCCGGATATCCAGCTGCCGGCTACTTCTTCTTGGCGCCGGTGGAGCGCTTGCCGGCGCTCGAGCGGGAAGAGGTGCTCTTCTTCTTTGCCTTCGACCCCGAGCGCGCGGCCGGCTTCTTCGCCGTCGAGCGCTTAGTCGTCGTCGTGGTCGCACCGCTCGAGCGCGAGCTGCTCTTCGCGGGAGGGGCCGCGGGCGGCGGAGCCGGTGTCTCCGCCGGCGCGCTGGCGGAAGCCGCGCGCGTCCGGCCGCCGGCCACTGCGACCAGGGGCTGGAAGCCATCCTCGCCGAGCGCCATCAGGGCGCCGGCCGTGATCGCGATCGCAGCCGCCAGGCCGAGGAACACGCCGATCTTGAGCGTCGGCGAGCCGGCGAACATCCTCCACAGGATCAACAGGACGGCCAGCGCACCGAGCAGGGCGGTGGTCGCTCCCCGGCGGACGGGGACGTTGACGCGCTGACCGGCCGCCGCCAGATAGGCCAGGGCGATGCCGGCCACGCCGGAGAGGACGATCAGAAAGCCCGGCAGGTCCGTCAGCGCGTCCCAGCCGCTGATGCCGGGGTGCGAGAGCGTCGCGGTGCCGTTGACAACGTTGCCGGTCACCTCCGCGCCGCCGCCGAACCAGTCGAAGAACAGGAACAGGAAGAGGGCGACGCCGCCGATCCCGGCGACGATCTCACCCGTGCGAAGCCTTGAAGAGTCCAAGTCAGCCTCCGTCGATGGGTTGCGGCCCGGATTCAACCACGAGCGGCCACCGGGCCGCTCATTTCAGGAGCGGAGGCCGTAGGGCGAAGCGACTTGTCAGGAGCGGCCGCTTGTGGCCGCGGCCTGATGGCGAAGCCGTGCCGCCATCACCGTATTCGCCACCAGCATCGCGATCGTCATCGGGCCCACGCCGCCCGGCACCGGTGTGATCGCCCCGGCGACCTCGGTGGCCGCTTCGAAGTCGACGTCACCAACCAGGCCGTCGTCGGTCCGGTTGGTGCCGACGTCGATCACGGTCGCCCCAGGGCGGATCATGTCGCCGCCGATCAGCTTCGGCTGTCCTGCGGCGGCGACCAGGATCTCGGCTCGGCGGCAGACCTCGCCGAGGTCGCGGGTGCGGCTGTGGCAGATGGTCACCGTGGCGTTCGCTCCGAGCAGCAGGGAGAAGAGCGGCCTGCCGACGAGGTTGGAGCGGCCGACGATCACCGCCTCCTTGCCGGAGGGATCCACTCCCGCCGAGGAGAGCAGCTCCATGATCCCCTGAGGGGTGCAGGGCACCAGGCCGGGCTCACCGCGGGCGAGCAGGCCGGCGCTGGTCGGGGTGAGGCCATCGACGTCCTTGCCCGGGTCGAGCGACGCCACGATCGCGTCGGTGTCGATCTGCTCGGGAAGCGGCAGCTGGACCAGGATCCCGTCGATGTCGTCGGAGTCGTTCAGCTCCGCCACGAGCTCGAGGAGGTCCCCCTGGGGGATCGCCGCGTCGGGCTCGTGGTGGAAGGAGCGGATCCCGACCTCCTCGCAGGCCTCCCGCTTGCGGCGGACGTAGATCGCCGAGGCGGGGTCGTCTCCAACCAGCACCGTCGCCAGGCCCGGCGGGCGACCGAGCTGGGCCGTGAGCTCCTCGACCTCTTCCCGCACCCGCTCGCGGACCGAGGCCGCCACAGCCTTGCCGTCGATCACAGTCGCGCTCATCAGCTGATGCGAGGGTCCCCCGACGGCGAAGCCGAGGGGGAACCCGATTGATGTTTGAGAGGTGCGTAATCGGCCATCAGCTTGCGCTCGGCTCCATCGCCCGAGAACCGCACGACTATCACTCCGCCCGGTTCGACCGCCGTGACGACCCCCTCGCCGAAGCTCGCATGGCTCACGTCGTCGCCCGTCGCGAAGGACAGCGACGGGCCTGGAGCCGGCGCCGTGCTGGTGGTGCCTCCCAGAGCCCAGCCCGTCATCGCCTGCTCCTGCGTCCCCTCGCGCTCGACCAGGTCATCGGGCAGCTCCGAGAGGAAACGGGACGGGAATGCCGTCTCACGCCCCCCGAACAGGCGGCGGCTGCGGGCGTGGGTCATCCAGAGCCGCTTGCGCGCCCGGGTGATCCCCACGTAGGCGAGGCGGCGCTCCTCCTCCTCGTTCCCCTCCTCCAGCGAGCGCGAGTGGGGGAAGACACCCTCCTCGCAGCCGATGATGAAGACGGCGTCGTACTCGAGGCCCTTGGCGTTGTGCAGGGTCATCAGGGTGACCTTCGACTCGTCACGATCGAGGTCGTCCTGGTCGGTGTAGAGCGAGATCGCCTGGAGGAACTCCTCGAGCGGCGCCAGGTCCGAGGGACCCTCGACCTGCCGGTTGGCGTCGAACTCACCCGCGACGCCGACCAGCTCCTCGAGGTTCTCGATCCGGCCCTCCGCCTCGATCGTCCGCTCGGCCCGCAGCGCGTCGAGGTATCCGGAGCGCTCCAGCAGCGCTCGCAGCAAGTCCGCCACCGGCCCGCCTTCGAACTCCGCGCGCAGTTCCTCGATCAGCTCCGTGAACCGGCCTATCGACTTGATCGCCGCGGCGGCCAGCCCGGGAACGGCCTCGGGCTCGAGTGCGATCTCCCAGATCGTCCGGCCAGTCGTGTTCGCGTGGGCGCGGAGGCGGCCCTGACTGGTGTCGCCGATCCCGCGCCGAGGCGCGTTGACGACCCGGGAGAAGCTGATCTCGTCCGCAGGATTCGCCAGCAGCTGCAGGTAGCCGACGGCGTCCTTGATCTCGGCGCGCTCGTAGAACTTGGTTCCCCCGATCACCTGGTACGGCAACTCGTAGCGGACCAGGATGTCCTCCAACACCCGGCTGTGCGCGTTGGTCCTGTAGAAGACCGCGATCTGGTCGCGGGTCAGGCCGTGCTGGTCGAACTGCTCCTCGATCTCCCCGGCGACGAACCGTGCCTCGGCGTGCTCGTCCTCCAGCTCGGCGACGTGGATCTTCTCGCCCTCGCCGAGGTCCGACCAGAGGTGCTTCCCAAGGCGGCCTGTGTTGTGGGAGATGACCGCGTTCGCAGCCTTGAGGATGGTCTCGGTGGAGCGATAGTTCTGCTCGAGCTTGACCACCGCGGCGTCGGGGAAGTCGTCCTCGAACTCCAGGATGTTGCGCACCTCCGCACCACGAAAGCCGTAGACCGACTGATCCTCGTCCCCGACGACGGTCAGATTCCCGTCCTGCCCGCTGAGCAGCTGGAGCAGCCGGTACTGGGCGTGATTCGTGTCCTGGTACTCGTCGACGAGGACCCAGCGGAAGCGCTCGCGGTAGCGGCGGCGGACGTCCTCGAAGAGCTCCAGGACGTTGACGGTGCGCATCAACAGGTCGTCGAAGTCCATCGAGTTCGCCTCGAGCATCCGGCGCTCGTAGAGGCGATACGCCTGCCCGACC
The DNA here is from genome assembly GCA_033856335.1 of Solirubrobacterales bacterium. GTDB lineage: Bacteria > Actinomycetota > Thermoleophilia > Solirubrobacterales > 70-9 > DASUPK01. The sequence goes on along the minus strand of JAWVFG010000049.1, from coordinate 6,755 downwards.
ATGTCCTCGAACGGACCGCCGGCCATCGACTGATAGGTCTCGGCGTCGATCAGCTGGTTCTTGGCATCGGAGATCCGGGCCTGGACGGCGCGTGGCGGGTAGCGCTTGGTGTCGACCTCGAGCTCCTCCAGGCAGCGCTTCAGCATCCGCAGTGAGTCGGCCTGGTCGTAGATCGTGAAGCGGCTCGTGTAGCCGAGCCGCTCCGCCTCGATCCGCAGCAGCCGGGCGCAGGCGGCGTGGAAGGTCATCACCCACATCCGCCGCGTGACCCCTCCGATCAGGGAGGCGACGCGCTCCCGCATCTCGTCGGCCGCCTTGTTCGTGAAGGTGATCGCCAGGATCTGGTTGGGATGCGCGCGGCCGGTCGCCAGGAGCCAGGCGATCCGGTGTGTGAGCGCCCGGGTCTTGCCCGAACCGGCGCCCGCCAGGATGAGCAGCGGGCCCTCGCCGAAGGTGACCGCCTCGCGCTGCGGCCCGTTCAGCCCGGAGAGCAGGCGCTCGACCTGGTCGGCGCCGGCCTCGACCGGAGCACCCGCAATCTCACGGCTCTCGTCGGCCGCGCCGTTCAGATCAGCGCCGGTTTCCTGCTTCGCCTGGGTCACGAAGCGAGGATAGTCCCCGCCTCAGCGGCCAACGCACCCTGAGAACAGGCTCACCAGGCCCCCCTGTGAGCCGTTCAGCAGAACCTGCTTCACCTGATCAGCCGTCACCTGGGAGAACGCGTTCTGGATGCAGCTCGCGACCTGGGGCGGGATGCTGCCCTGAGCCTGGAGCTGCTGAGCGAACTGCCGCTTGATGGCGTCCAGGTTCAGGGTCGGGACTCCGGTGATCTTGTCCAGCTTCCACTGGCTGCCGTCCTTGATCAGGGCGACGGTCAGGGTGCTGCCGTCGAGACTGCTGCCGTGGAACGTGACATTCGCCGTCGCGTTGTTGCCGTTCACGCTGACGTTGCTCACGTCGACCGAGGTGGGATTGTCGGTGGTGTCGGCCGCGTTCTTCTGGCAGGCCTGAAGCGCCGCCGGTCCAGTCGCGTAGTTGGTCTGCTCGACGAACTGCTGCGTCTGGAGCTTCGTGCAGTCCGCCGGGTCGGTGCTCGTCGACGCGGTCTGGATCGCGTCGGTGATCTGCGATGAGTCGCTGTTGCCGCCCCCACCACAGGCAACGATCACGAGGGACGAGAAGAGCACCGCGACGGACAGGCCGAAGAGGCGGGCGGTGCGCATGGGAGGTTCCTTCCTTAGCGGGGACGGGACGCCGAGACGAGGGCAGTCTATCCGCGGCCCAGGCGGCTACCCGCCCGCTGAGCTCGGGCCCTTCTTCGGGCGCAGCTCGGTCACGTCGGCCGGCTTGGCATCGTCGCCCGTGACATCGGCGAGCCGCCTCTCCAGCTCCGTGATCCGCTCCGAGAGCTCTTTCATCGCCTCGGCGATCGGATCCGGCAGGTGGATCCAGTCGGTGTCCGGCCCCTCGACCGGTCGCCCCTCGACGCGCACGGGGTGTCCGGGGTTGCCGACGACAGTCGTCTGGGCCGGCACGTCCTCGATCACGACGGTGTTGGCCCCGACCTTCGCGTTGCGCCCGACGGTCACCGGGCCGAGCAGCTTCGCACCCGACCCGACGGTGACGTCGTCGTCGAGCGTCGGGTGGCGCTTGCCACGGGCGAAGCCGGTGCCGCCCAGGGTCACGCCCTGGTAGAGCGTCACCCGCTCCCCGATCTCGGCCGTCTCTCCGATGACCACGCCCGAGCCGTGGTCGATGAAGAAGTCAGACCCGATCGTGGCGGCGGGGTGAATCTCCACCCCGGTGAGCGCGCGGCTCGTGTACGCGATCGCGCGGGGCACCAGCGGCACGTCGGCCTCCCAGAGGGCGTGGGCGGCGCGATGAGCCAGCAGCGCCTGGACGCCGGCCCAGCCTGTGAGGATCTCGAGCGTGCCGATCCCGCGCGCCGCCGGGTCGCGCTCGCGGGCGGAGGCGACGTCGGACGTCACCTCCTTGACCACGCGCCTGAGCGTTCCTAGGCCGAGCACAACGCCGAAGCTTAGGGCGGCGGGATCGCTATGACGGGGCGAAAAACGGCAGCGACATATATCGCTCGCCCGAGTCCGGCACGATCACCACGATCCGCCTGCCCTCCATCTCGGGACGCGCGGCCAGGTCCAGGGCGGCGCGGACCGCCGCACCGGCCGAGATGCCGATCAGCAACCCCTCGCGCTGGGCGGAGGCGCGAGCCGTCTCGAGGGCGTCCTCGTCGCTGACGCCGACGATCTCGTCGATCACGTCGATATCCAGGACCTCGGGAACGAAGCCGGCTCCGATCCCCTGGATCTTGTGCGCGCCCGGCTGTCCGCCGGTGAGCACGGGCGAGGCGGCCGGCTCGACGCCAATAACGCTGACGTCCGGCCGGCGCTCCTTGAGCACCTGGCCCACGCCGGTGATCGTCCCGCCTGTGCCGACTCCGGCGACGAAGGCATCGATCTGGCCGTCCAGGTCCCGCCAGATCTCCTCGGCGGTGGTCCGGCGATGGATCTCGGGGTTGGCGGGATTCGAGAACTGCTGCGGGATGAAGGCGTCGTGCTCCTGGGCGAGGCGGTTGGCGAGCTCGACGGCCTCGTTCATGCCGCCCAGGGACGGCGTCTCGTGAACCTCGGCGCCGAAGGTGCGCAGCAGGGCCGTGCGCTCACGGCTCATTCCCTCGGGAAGGGTCAGGATCAAGCGGTATCCGCGGGCGGCCGCCACCAGGGCCAGCGCGATGCCGGTGTTGCCGCTGGTGGGCTCAACGATGACCGAGCGCCCGCGTTCGATCAGGCCGTCGCGCTCGGCGGCGTCGATCATCGCTACGCCGATCCGGTCCTTGACCGACCCGCCAGGGTTGAAGAACTCGAGCTTGGCGACCACCTCGCCCGGGAGATCGGCGCCTAGCCGCGGCATCGCGACCAGCGGCGTGTTCCCGACCACCGCGGAGCTCTCCGCTCCGACGCGAAGCGTGGTTGTCGTCCCGTTGGACCCGGCCATTAGGAAAAACTACCGGAACCGGGTCAGGTTTAGGGGGTTTCTATGTCAGCAAGGCGGGGCTAGGTGCGCTTGGCGTATTCGCCGTACTCGCCGAAGTCCAGCATCACGCAGGCTTCGTCGCCGACGACCTCCGCGTCGTGACCGGGAGGAATGGCGACGACGTCGCCCGGCCCGATCTCGCTCTCGCTGCCGTCGTCCATGAATACCTTCATGCGCCCCGACATGACGTAGCCAAGGTGGGCGACCTGGCAGGAGTCGGTCTTGGCGATGGGCTTGACGTTCTCCGACCACTTCCAGCCGGGCTCGAAGGTGCCGTGTCCGACGGTGTGGCCCGCGACCTCCACCACCTCCGCCTGCCCCTTGCCCTCAAACGGACGGGTCTCGTCGGGTGCATCGAAGCTCTTGACCTCTATTCCAGCCATGAACTCATCCTTTCGTCGTAGGCATGGACACCCTATTCCGGACGAGGGCGCTTGGCTAGATGTGGTAAATCCCCGCGCCGGCCTCCTCGGCCTCGCGGCGGGCGATGTCGGCGATCGTGGTGGAGCGGAAGGTCGCCCGGAGCGACTCCACTCCCTCCTCCCAGATGCCGCCGGCCTCCTTGCCCTCCTGGCCGACCACGCCATCGAGCGCCTGGACCACCTCGAGGACGTTGATCTGGTCGGCAGGGCGGGCGAGCGTGTAGCCGCCCTTGGCCCCCCGGTGACTGACCAGGATCCCGGCGCGGCGCAGGGTCGAGAAGAGCTGCTCGAGGAACTGCACCGGGATCCCGCGGCGCTCGGCCACCTGGCCGATCGGCATCGGGCTCTCGCCGGCGCGGGCCAGTTCCGCCAGCGCGACCACCGCGTAACGTGACTTCGAGGTGACGGAGATCACGCCAACCCTTTTACCGGGCCGGGCGGCGTCGTGCTGAATCCACCCAACCGCACGCTCGTACGCGCGCTCGCGCCGCTGGCTCTGATGGGAGTGATCTTCTACCTCTCAGCGCAGCCGGCCGCGGCCCACCACGCCTGGTGGGTGATCGTGGTCCGCAAGCTGGGCCACGTCACCGGCTACGCGCTGCTCACGGCACTGTGGGCCTGGGCGCTCCAGGGCGTGGTGCAGCGCCCGGTTCTGATCGCGGTCTGCATTGCTCTGGCCTACGCCTGCACGGACGAGTACCACCAGACCTTCGTACGGGGCAGGAATGGCAGTCCGATCGACGTCGGCATCGACGCGATCGGCATGGCGATCGCGGCCTACCTCGTCAGCCGGAAACCGCAGCGGCCCTAAATCCAGCCTTGGTCGGTGGCCATGAGGACGGCCTGAGCACGGTCCAGGGCACCCAGCTTGCCGTACACGTTGTGCAAGTGGCTGCGGACGGTGCTCGCGGAGAGATCGAGCTCCACCGCGATCTGCTTGTAGACCTTGCCCTCGGCGAGGCGCCTGAGGACGTCCAGCTCTCGAGAGGAGAGCGGACACGGGCCGGTGGCCCTGCGACGTGACCCCTTGCCCTGGGGAAGCTCGTAGAGGACCATGCGCACAGCCTGCTCGTCCAGGCCGCAGTGCTCGGCGGCCTCGACCAGGTCCCCGGTGCTGACGGGACAGTCCTCGACGTGGGCGGCGACCATGTCCGCGACGCGGATCACGGCGGACATGCCCTCTGCCTGACGGGTGTGGTGACGCTCGATCGCCTCGGCGACTCGCGCGTGGACGCCCCAGCGGCGGGTAAGGACGCCACCGACGAGTGCGTGGTCGATGCCAAGCTCGCGGCGCTCCTCCGTGATCCGGTCATCGGGGGTCGCCCCGCGGCGATCGAAGCGCTCTGCGTAGCCCGGATGGAGTCGCGCCAGGACCGGCCTGCCGATGTCATGGAGGATCGCGGCCAGGGCCAGCTCGTCGCGGTCGCCGATGCCACTCATCTCGGCGATTCGGTCGGCGGCCCTCTGCACGGCGAGGGCATGCAGCCGGAAGCGGTCGGGAGCGAGGGCGAGTCGCCCATCGCCATTGAAGATGTCGTAGGTGGGAGCCGAGCGCAGAATCGCCTCAACCGCGCCTGGGCCGAGTCGCTCGACGCCGTCTGTGACGCTGGGGATCCGCCCGCCGCCCTGAAGCTGACCGGCGGCACGAACCACGGCGCAGGTGAGGCCGACGTCAGCTTCAACGACTGCGGCGACCTCATGCGGAGGGGCGCCTCGGTTTACCAGCTCGAGGGCCTGCTCACGGCCTTCCTGCAGTGCGGGCTGGCGCTCCGCCTCGTCGAAAGCGGCTGCCAGGACGCGCCCGCGGCCTTCGCCTCGGACGCTCGTCTGGGTACTCCGCGTTGACGTAGCTGCACTCGCCATGTCGTACCCATCGGCACCCGAATACCGATTGTTTAGCTCAAACGTCGATCTATGGAGGAGTTTGCTTGCCTGTTTCCGCAGAAAGCCGATGGAGGGCACGCTCAATCCTCTGTAGAGAGCGATCCTTGCCCAGGACGGCCAGCGATTCGAAGATCCCAGGCGAAACCGAGGTGCCCGTGATCGCCACCCGGATCGGCTGGTAGAGCTTGCCGGGCTTGACGTCGTGCTCGGCGAGGACACGACCCAGGGAGCTCTCGAGCTCGGCCGGCTCGAATCTCTCGGCGCCCCGGAGCGCCTCGAGCGCGTCGCTGAGCAGCGGCAGCGCGCCGTCCTTCATCACCTTCTTCCAGGCCCTCTCGTCGGTGTCGGGCTCCTCGAAGAGGAACCCGATCAGCGGCCAGACCTCCTCCAGCGTCTGCGCCTTCTCCTGCGCGATCGCGCACGCGGCGCGCAGGCGCTCGTCGGGCTCGCGGCCGAGGTGCCGGGCGACCGCCTCCGTGTACGAGTCGAGGTCCATCTCGCGCATGAAGCGGCCATTCAGCCAGCGCAGCTTCTGCTCGTCGAAGATCGCACTCGCACGGCCCACGTCTGCGATGTCGAAGCGCTCGACCAGCTCCTCGGTGCCCATGATCGTCGTGTCGTCCTGGGTGCCCCAGCCGAGCAGCGCCAGGTAGTTACGGACCGCGGCCGGGAGGTAGCCGGCCTCCCGCAGCTCCTGGACGCTGGCGGCGCCGTGGCGCTTGGAGAGCTTCTTGCCGTCGGGGCCATGGAGCAGGGGCAGGTGCGCATAGCGAGGGGGCGCCTCCCCCAGGGCCTCCATCACGAGGAGCTGCTTGGGGGTGTTGGAGAGATGGTCGTCCCCGCGGATCACGTGGGTGATCCCCATGTCGCCGTCATCCACCGCGACCGCGAAGTTGTAGAGGACCGAACCATCTGCCCGCGCGATCACGGGATCGTCCTGAACTGTGTTGTCGAAACTCACATCCCCACGAATCTCGTCGTGGACAACCGTGATTCCGTCTGGCACTCGCAGGCGAATGGCAGCCCCCTCTGCACCAGCGGGAGCGGATTCGCCCCGGTACCCAAGGTTGCTCTGCTGTTTTTGAGCTTTGACGGTCTCGGAGGTAGCCAGCGAGTAATACGCCTTGTCCGCTGCCAGCAGCTGTTCCAGTCGCTCCTTGTGTCTCTCGGCGCGTTCCGCCTGGCTGATCGGCCCCTCGTCCCAGTCGAGCTCCAGCCAGCGGAGGGCGTCGAGGATCTGCTCGACGTTCTCCGGAGTCGAGCGCTCGCGGTCGGTGTCCTCGATGCGGAGCACCATCACGCCGCCCTCTTTCCGGGCGAGCAGCCAGTTGTACAGTGCGGTCCGCGCCCCGCCGATGTGCAGCTGGCCCGTCGGGGAAGGTGCAAAGCGATCCCTCA
>JAWVFG010000048.1:0-16828 GCA_033856335.1 Solirubrobacterales bacterium | reverse complement strand
GCTGGCGGTCGGGCAGGCCTAGCCGAGCCGGCTAGCTCTTCGCGCGCGGCTTGGACTTCGCTCGCGTGCCGTTGCCCGACTTCGAGCGCGACCCAGCGCCGTTCTTGGCCTTGGCGCCATTGCCGCGCGCGCGCTTGACCTTGGTCGCCGAGGCCTGGCCCGCGATCTTCTCGGCCTCCTTGGCGGCCTCGGCGGGATCGATGGCCTCGCCGTCCTTGCCATCGCCGTCCTTGGCGGCAGCCTCGGCCGCCTCCTTGGCCGCCTTGGCGGCCTCTCGCTCGGCGCGGCGACGCTTCATCTCGGCCATCGAGGGGCACTCGTCGTTCAGGCAGAGCTTCCAGGGGCGGCCGCGCCAGGGCACGACCTGGAGGCGCGGGGTCCGACCGCAGACCGAGCAGACCTCCTCGATCTTGTAGAGCCCGCGAACCTTCTGGGGGAGCGGAAAAGTCTGATCGCACGAGTCGGGCGAGTCGGGGTCGTCGCCGATCCAGCCCTGACAGCCGACGAAGCGCTTCCCGGACTTCTTCGCCTTGATGATCCGCAGCATGTTCGGTGAGCCGTCCTCCTGCTTTCGGCCGGCCTCCTGGCAGACGATGCAGGGGCCCAGGATCCTGTCCTGGTCCATCCCGGCCCAGACCTCCCGGGCGAACTTGCGCCACTTGGCGTCCTCGTCCTCGGTCTTGACGTCGCCGCCCATCTCGTCAAAGGCGGAGCGCAGCATGTCTCGGCTGTCGGCGAGCACCTGGTCCTTGGTCACGTCGCCGGCCTCGATCTGGTCCATCTCCGCCTCCATCTCGGCGGTCATGTCCGGGGTCGCCATCCGCGGCACGTAGTTCTCGAAGGCCTTTGACATCGCGATCCCCGTCTCCGAGGGCTCGGGCGGGTTGGCGAAGACGTAGCCGCGGTCGTAGAGCTTCTGGATGATGTCCGCTCGCGTCGCCTTGGTGCCGAGGCCGCGCTCCTCCATCATCTCGATCAGCTTGCCCTGGCTGATCCGGGGCGGCGGCGGCGTCTCCTTGCCCACCATCTCGACGCCCTCGAGGGTCAGCTCCTGGCCCTCGGTGAGCTTCGGGATCTCGGTGTCGGCCGAGCGCGCGTAGGTGTAGATCGCCGCGAAGCCCGGGTCGAGGACGACTGAACCGCGCACGAAGTAGGTCTCGCCCTGCACATCGGAATCTTTGGGAGTTGTGCTCTTCGGGCTACCTTGCCCGGGAGCAGTCACGATGTTGGCCCGGGTCGACTCGCTGATCATCGGGGGCGAGAAGGTGGCGAGGAAGCGACGGGCGACCAGCTCGTAGACCCGGCGGTGGGCCTCCGAGCGCGCCTCGAGGCGCGCCGGGTTGACGGCCTGGGTCGGGTAGATCGGCGGGTGGTCCGTCGTCTCCTTCTTGCCTCGGGTCGCCTCCAGCGAGCGCCCGTCGAGGAGGAAGTCGGCGGCCTTGAACTCGTCGATCTTGACCAGGGCGTTGATCAGCTCCTTGGTGTCGATGGACTTCGGATAGACGGTGTTGTCGGTCCTCGGGTAGGAGATGTAGCCGTCCATGTAGAGGTCCTCGGCGATCCGCATCGCCCGGGAGGGCGTGATGCCGAGGCGGCTGGAGGCGTCGGTGGTGAAGGCGGTGGTGTTGAGGGGCGTCGGCGGCTTGCGGTTGTTCTTGCGGGCCGAGATCTCCTGGACCGTGCCGGGGGTCTTGGAGTTGGCGACCGCGGCCTCGGCCTCCGCCTTCTTCCAGAACTTGTCCGTTGTGTGCTCGGCGACGAAGCTGCCATCGGGGTGGGCGAAGCTGGCGGTGACCTCCCAGAAGGGCTCGGGCACGTGGGCGCGGCGCTCGAGCTCGCGCTGCACGATCAGTCCGAGCGTCGGGCTCTGGACCCGCCCAACCGAGAGGAAGTTGGAGCCGAAGCGCCTGGTGGCCATCGAGACCGAGCGCGTCAGGGTCGCTCCCCAGATCAGGTCCATGTCCTGGCGGGCGGCGCCGGCGAGAGCCAGCGGCATCGAGAGCTCATCGAGGTTGTTGAACGCCCGCTCGATCTCGTCCTTCGTGAGCGCCGAGTAGCGAGCGCGCTTCACCGGCGTGCCGTCCTCGTGCACGCCCTCGGGCGTGGCGAGCTTGGGATTGGCCTCGACGATCTCCTGCAGGGCCTCGAGGCCGATCAGCTCGCCCTCGCGGTCGTAGTCGGTCGCGATCACGATGTCGTCGGCGTCCTCGGCGACCTTCTTCAGGGCGCGGACGACGTTCTTGTCCGTCGGCTCCTTGATCAGCTCGGCGTCGATCAGGTCTCGCGGGTTGGTCTGCTGCCAGTTGTTGTACGACTCGGGAAAGGCGGGGTTGAGGACGTGGCCCTTCAGCCCGATCGTCATCTGGGGCCCGTCGGGGCTCTCCCAGGTGTAGAACGGCGTCTTGTAGGACGCGCCTTCGGTGGCGGTCCCGCCGCTCAGAATCTCCGCGATCTTCTTCGCGCTGTTGTTCTTCTCAGTGACTATCAGTCGCATATAGGCCCCTCCACGGTAGCCGCGACCCGGGATGCCCCCCTCAGATACGTCTAAATGGCTAAATGGGCCGATGCGGTCGGCGAGGGTAGCAGGGGCCCTGCGCGCCTCTTAGGCTCTACTTGTGAAATCTGTGGTCACAGGCGGTGGAGGATTCATCGGCTCCCACGTGGTCGATGCCCTGGTCGCGCGAGGGGACGACGTCCTGGTGCTCGATGATTTCTCGAGCGGCAAGCGGGAGAACCTGACCTCCGCGCTCTCCTCCGGCGTGGCCGTCACCGAGCTCGACGTGGCGGACGCGGAGGCGGTCTTCGAGGCGGTCCGGGGATTCCGGCCCGAGAGCGTCTTCCACCTTGCGGCCCAGATCGACATCCGCCGATCCATGGCCGACCCGGGGTTCGACGCTCGCCTCAACGTCGTCGGCACCGTCAATGCCCTCGAGGCCGCGAACCGAGCCGACGCGGCGAGGTTCATCTTCACCTCCACCGGAGGCGCCATATATGGAGAGGGAGTCGGGCGCGAGGACGAGCTCCCCTTCGCCGAGACCGCCCGCTGCGAGCCCTTTTCGGTCTATGGCCAGAGCAAGCTGGCCGCCGAGGGCTACGTGGACTTCTACGCGCGCACGCGCGGCCTGTCCGCCGGGACCGTCCGTCTCGGCAACATCTACGGCCCGCGCCAGGACCCGGCGACCGAGGCCGGCGTCGTGGCGATCTTCTGCGAGCTTGCCCGCGATGGCGGCCAGCCGACGGTCTTCGGCACCGGGGAGCAGACCCGCGACTACGTGCACGTCGCCGACGTGGTCTCCGCCCTGCTGGCGGCCGAGGCGAGCGAGGATCGCGGTCCGCTCAACGTCGGGACGGGAATCGAGACGAATGTGCTCGAGCTGGTCGAGCGCGTCGGAACCGCCTTCGGCCGCGACGACTTCGAGCCGCAGTTCGCCCCGGCGCGTGACGGGGAGGTCGAGCGCACCGTTCTCGACACGACTGCCACCGCCGAGCGGCTCGGCTGGCGCGCCGAGCGCACGATCGAATCCGGCCTCGAGCAGACGCTCGCGGCCGAAGCCTGAGCACCTCTAACCTCTGGCCCATGCCTGCACAGGCCTTCGAGGGCAAGGAGTGCGTCTGCCAGTTCCGCCGCGGGATCTGCGACCAGAGCTGCGTGCGGGACATGCTCGAGACCCCTCTATATATGGCCGCCCTGAAGCTCAAGGGCCGCCGCTGCCTGGTGGTCGGCGGCGGCGACGTCGGGCTCGAGAAGGTCGAGGGGCTGCTCCTCTGCGACGCCGAGGTCAATGTGGTCGCCCCCAAGATCGTGCCCGAGCTCGCCAAGTACGCCGCGGAGGGCTCGATCACCTGGGAGCAGCGCGCCTTCCACGACGGTGACCTCGACGGCGCCTTCCTGGCTATCGCGGCGACCAGCGACACCGATGTCAACATCTGCGTCTGCGAGGGCGCAGAGCGCCGGGCGATGCTGGTCAACGTCGTCGACGTGCCGCCGCTCTGCAACTTCATCCTGCCGGCGATCGTCCGCAGCGGCCCGCTGGCGATCGCGATCTCGACCGCGGGCGCCTCCCCGGCCCTCGCCAAGCGCATGAAGCGGGAGATCGCCGAGTCCTTCGGCGAGCCATACGCGCGACTCGCGGTGATCCTCAACGACCACCGCGGCTGGGCCAAGGGGACCCTCCCCACCTATCAGGACCGCAAGGAGTTCTTCGAGGGGATCGTCAACGGCGACCCCGATCCGATCGATCTGATCAAGCAGGGGCGCGAGGGCGAGGTCCAGCGCCTGATCGAGGCGGCGAAGGACCGGTCCGCCTCGGCGCTCGGCGCCTCGGCGTAGATCTCAGCGGCCCGCGGCACTCCCTAGCCCGCGGGCAGCGCGTAGGCAGCCACCGCGATGTACTGGACGGCGGCCGCCGCGATCACCAGCACGTGGAAGATCTCGTGATAGCCGAATACCTGCGGGCGCGGGTCGGGCTTGCGGCGGGCGTAGACGACGGCGCCGGCTGAATAGAGCGCGCCGCCCAGCGCGATCAGCCCGACACCGACAGGGCCGATCTCGTCCCAGAGCTGCGGCAGGGTGACGATCGCCACCCAGCCGGTGCTCAGGTAGACGGCGGCGGTGACCCAATACGGGGCGCTGATCCAGACCAGGTTGAGCACCAGTCCGGCCGCGGCCGTCGCCCAGACCACGATCAGGACCAGATGCGCCAGGGTCCCGTGCATGACGAGCAGGGCGAATGGGGTGTAGGTGCCGGCGATGAAGATGAAGATCGTCGTGTGGTCGAGCCGCCGCATCCATTGCCGGACCTCCGGGGTCCAGGTGATGCGGTGGTACAGAGCGCTCGTGCCGAGCATCGCCGAGAGCGAGAAGGCGTAGATCGACATCGCGACCACCTCGCGGGCGCCGCTGGCGGCGAGCACGAGGGCCGCGCCGGCCCCGAGCGAGACGAAGAACGCCCACTGGTGGGAGACGCCGCGCAGGCGGGGCTTCTGGGAGAGCTTGTTGGCCGCGGCGTGAGCGGCCATCGCCGCCTGTTCGCGGGCCGCGGCGACCTGCTTGCCGGCGGCATCCCGGGCGGCTCCGAGCCGCTCGCCCGCCTCGGCCCTGGCGCTGCCGAGCTTCTCACCGGCGGCCCCGGCGGCGTCGCGCGCCGCCCCGAGCGGATCGGGACCGGACTGTGGTTCGTCGCCTGCCCGAGCCATTGGCCCCAACCATAGCCTCGGCGCTGCCCGAGGCCGGTTCGTAATGGATCCGGGGCCCGGGCGAAAAGCGCTCCGAGAGCGGCATGAGGCGGAGGCGAGCTGACGCGACTTGTGGTCCGTTAGGACCGCTATAGCGAGCAAAACCGACCACCAAGTTGGCTCGGCGGCTCCCCGGCAGCCCACTTACACACTAGATATAGCGCCTATCTTCATTGCCGGGGTCAGGGGACACTAGCGTTAGCTAGACTACGGGGAGTGAATTGCCCCCAGTGCGACTCCCCGACCGCGATCCTCGAGACCCGCAAGGCCGACGGCGGCGGCGCCCTTCGCCGGCGACGTCAGTGCTCTGAGTGCGGTCACCGGTTCACCACCTATGAGCGGGCCGTCCCCGAGACTCTCGAGGTGCTGAAGCGGGACGGGAGCCGCCAGCCGTTCGACCGGGCGAAGCTGCTCAAGAGCCTCAGCAGGGCGACGCACAAGCGGAAGCTCGACCCGCGGAAGCTCGGCCTCCTCGTTGATGGGGTCGAGAGAGAGGTCCGCGACTCGGGCGGCGAGCTGAGCGCGGCGCGGATCGGCGAGCTCTGTCTCGACGGCTTGGAGAAAATCGACCGCGGGGCCTATCTGCAGTTTGCGGGAACTCTGGCCGAGGCCCCCTCGGAGCTGTCGTGAAAATCCCCGCAAACACGGAAGAAGCGGGCCCACGGTTCTGTCCGGAGCGCGGAGGATGCTCCGGTGCTCACCCCAAAAGCCGAGTGAGAGGAGAAAACTGATGCCGAAGGCCACTTCGAAGGCAGCGATTACAACCGAGAAGGGCCTCGTCATCGAACGCCGGTTCACCTCTCCTGGGACGCATCCGTACGACGAGCTCGAGTGGGAGAAGCGGGACGCGGTCATCGGCGATCCCCAGGCGGAGGGGGGTCCAGCCTTCGAGCAGCGCGACGTCGAGTTCCCGACCAGCTGGTCGCAGAACGCGACCAACATCGTCACCCAGAAGTACTTCCGCGGACAGCCGGGATCACCCGAGCGAGAGACTTCCGTCAAGCAGATGGTCAGCCGGGTCGCCGGCCGGATCGCCGAGGCGGGCCGCGAGGCCGGCTATTTCGCGACCGACGCTGACTCCGACGCCTTCGAAGACGAGCTGACGTCGATCCTGGTCAACCAGAGGGCGGCGTTCAACAGCCCGGTCTGGTTCAACGTCGGCTGGAAGCAGCCCGGCCAGGAGCAGGCGTCGGCCTGCTTCATCCTCAGCGTCGAGGACGACATGGACTCGATCCTCGGCTGGAACACCAAGGAGGGCATCATCTTCAAGGGGGGCTCGGGGTCGGGGATCAACCTCTCCAAGATCCGCGGCTCGACGGAGCCTCTCTCCAAGGGCGGGATCGCCTCCGGCCCGGTCAGCTTCATGCGCGGCGCCGACTCGTGGGCTGGCGCGATCAAGTCCGGCGGCGGCACCCGCCGCGCGGCCAAGATGGTCGTGCTCGACGTCGATCACCCCGACATCGAGAAGTTCATCTGGTGCAAGGCCGACGAGGAGAAGAAGGCGGCGGCGCTGAAGGCGGCGGACTTCGACATGCGACTCGACTCGGACGCCTTCGCCTCGGTTCAGTTCCAGAACGCCAACAACTCCGTCCGGGTCACCGACGAGTTCATGCAGGCCGTCGAGGAGGACGCCGATTGGGACCTGACCGCCCGCACCACGGGCGAGTCCCTCAAGACGCTCAAGGCCCAGAAGCTGATGGACCAGATCGCCGACGCCGCCTGGCAGTGCGCCGATCCGGGCGTCCAGTACGACTCGATCATCAACCGCTGGCACACCTGCCCGGAGTCCGGTCGGATCAATGCCTCGAATCCGTGCTCCGAGTACATGCACGTCGACGACTCGGCCTGCAACCTGGCCTCTCTCAACCTGATGAAGTTCCGCCGGCCTGACGGGACCTTCGACGTCGACGACTTCACGCACGCCGTCGACATCGTCTTCCTGGCCCAGGAGATCCTGGTCGGCTTCTCCAGCTATCCGACCGAGGACATCACCCGGAACGCGAGGGCGTTCCGCCAGCTCGGGCTCGGCTACGCGAACCTCGGCGCCCTCCTGATGTCGAACGGGCTGCCCTACGACTCCGATGAAGGACGCGCCGTCGCAGGCGCGATCACGGCCCTGATGACGGGCAGGGGCTACCGCCGATCGGCCGAGGTCGCCGCGGAGATCGGGCCGTACGACGAGTACGGGAAGAACCGCGAGCCCCACAACCAGGTGATGCGGATGCACCAGGACGCCGCCTACGAGATCGACGATGAGCTGGTCGAGGAGCCGCTGCTGCACGCGGCCCGCGAGAGCTGGGACGAGGCCGTCGCGCTAGGCGAGCAGCATGGCTACCGCAACGCCCAGGCGACCGTCCTCGCCCCCACCGGGACGATCAGCTTCCTGATGGACTGCGACACGACCGGCATCGAGCCGGACTTCTCGCTGGTCAAGTTCAAGGAGCTGGTCGGCGGCGGGCAGATGAAGATCGTCAACGGCTCGGTCGACCTGGCGCTGGAGACGCTCGGCTACTCCGGCTCGGAGATCGAGCAGATCGACGCCTACGTCAACGAGCACAACACGATCATCGGGGCGCCCGGTTTGAAGGACGAGCATCTCGAGGTCTTCGACGTGGCGGTCGGCGAGCGCTCCATCTCGCACACCGGCCACATCGACATGATGGCCGCGGCTCAGCCCTTCCTCTCGGGCGCGATCTCCAAGACGGTCAACCTGCCGGAGACGGCGTCGAAGGACGACATCGCCGACGCGTACATCCACGGCTGGAAGAAGGGCCTCAAGGCGCTGGCGATCTACCGCGACGGCTCCAAGACCGCCCAGGCGCTGAAGACGGACGCCGGCGAGAAGAAGTCGGCGCCGGCCGAGGAGCCCAAGCCACACCGCAACAAGATGCCGCGAGAGCGCGAGTCGATCACCCACAAGTTCTCGGTCGGCATGCACGAGGGCTACATCACCGCAGGCAAGTACCCCGACGGGTCGGTGGGCGAGATCTTCCTCACCGACATCGGCAAGGAAGGCTCGACGATCAAGGGCCTGATGAACGCCTTCGCGACGGCGATCTCGATGGGCCTCCAGTACGGAGTCCCGCTCGAGGACTACGTGAAGAAGTTCAGCTACATGCGCTTCGAGCCGGAGGGCATCACCCGCAACCCGGAGATCCCGTTCGCCAAGTCGCTGCCCGACTACATCATGCGCTGGCTCGCCAGCCGCTTCATCGAGGACACGGACTACCTGGAGAGCCTCGGGATCCTCACGGACGATGTCCGCGCCAAGAAGGAGGCCCAGCAGGCCTTCCCGATGGAGGACACCGGCGCTCCGGTCAACGGCGAGAACGGCCACTCGAACGGTGAGGGCAACGGGAATGGGTCGGCGAACGGCGAGTCGAAGCCGGCGACCGCCGCGCTCACCGACACGCCGCCGGTCGTCCCGGCCAAGATCGGAGCCGACCTCGAGCTCGGCCCGGCCTGCGACCAGTGCGGAGGAATGATGCAGCGCACGGGCTCCTGCTACACGTGCTCGAGCTGCGGCAACAACACCGGGTGTGGGTAAGGGGATCGGTGAGACGGCTTCGCCATCAGATCGCGGCCACAGGCGGCCGCCCCACATAAGTCGCTACGGGGCTAAGCCCCTCCGCTCCGAAGTGGAGCGGCCTGGTGGCCGCTACGGAACAGGTCAATCCCGTGGGTACCTACTCGCGTAGTACCCGCTGGGAAGAACACTGGGGACTAAGCGCAAAGAAGGGCAAGTGATGCAGCTCAGACGTGGTTCGATTCTCACTCTCATCAGCGTGCCGGTAGTCGCAATCGGTTTGGCGGCATGCGGCAGCAGTAATTCCTCCAGCAGCAACAGCTCCACAGCGGCGGCACAGACGACCGGGAGCTCCAACACCGTCTCGACGAAGTCAGTCGGCGGAGTCGGCACCGCGCTCGTCGATTCGAAGGGCGACGTGCTCTACACCAACAACCGGGACAGCGGGTCAAAGATCGCGTGCACGGCCTCCTGCCAAAGCATCTGGCCGCCGCTGATGACCTCCGGCGGACAGCCGACCTCCTCGGACTCGTCGGTGCAGGCGAAGCTCGGCGTCACGGGTGGACAGGTGACCTTCGGCGGCAAGCCCCTGTACACGTTCGTGCAGGACACCCCCGGTCAGGCGACGGGCAACGGAGCGATGGACAGCTTCGGCGGCACCTCATTCACATGGACCGCTGCGACGACCAGCGCACCGGCGAGCGCCGGCGCGACCAGCACCGGTTCGTCCAGTGGCGGCTCGTCCGGCGGATACGGCTACTAGCCGCCAGGAGGACATTCGGCCCGACTCGAGGGGGCCAATACCCAGAAAGGGCCTTTCCCGGGACTCGGTGCCAGGGTAATTTCGAGCGTGGTGATACGCGGGCAAGGGCGGAGGGCTCTGCAGGCACTTCTCGACGCGGGACTGGACGTCACCCGCGGCCGCCCCTTGGAAGGGGATGGAGTCCTGCTGCGCTGCCTTCCCTGGCTCGCCGCGGGAATGCTCGCCTTCACCTTCGTGCCGCTGCTGCCGGATTGGCCAACCTCGGGCGACCTGATCGCCCTCGCCCTGCTCCCGGCGATCGTCGCGATGGCCCTCCTCGTCCCATGGGAGCGCCTGCCGACCTGGACACAGGCGATCCCGGCCATGATCCCGTTCGTGATGGTCGCGCTGGTTCGGAGCTCCCATGACAGCGTGACCGCCGCCTACACGCCGGTGGTGCTCCTCCCGGTGATCTGGTTCGCCCTGTACGGAACGCGCAGCCAGCTGCTCGTTGCGATCCTGGGCCTGGGGCTCACGCTCGCGATTCCCTCACCGACCATGAACGGCTATCCGGCACTCGAGCCGGCCGCGGCGGTCTTCTGGATGGGGGTGGCCGGGATCGCCGTGTTCTCGATCAACGAGCTGGTGGTCCAGCGGGAGAGGCTTCATGCTCAGCTCGGCACGATGGCGCGCACCGACGCCCTAACCGGCCTGCCCAACCGCCGGGCCTGGGACGAGGCTCTCGACCGCGAGCTGGCGCGCGCCGCCCGCAGTGGCTCTCACGTCTGCGCAGCCCTGCTCGACCTCGACCACTTCAAGCAGTTCAACGACCTGAACGGGCACCCGGCAGGCGACTCGCACCTGAAGGAAGCAGCGGCGCTCTGGAACGCGCGGCTCCGATCCGCAGACCTGATCGCCCGCCATGGCGGCGAGGAGTTCGCGGTCCTCCTGACCGGGAGCGACCTCTCGCAGGCGCGAGACGTGGTGGAGGCACTGCGGACCAGCATGCCGCGTGAAGAGACGGTCTCGGCGGGGATCGCCGAGTGGGATCGGGCCGAGTCGGCGGAGGAGCTGGTGCTCCGCGCCGACCGCGCGCTGTACGAGGCCAAGCGAATGGGCCGCAACCGCACCGTCGCCGCCGTCAGCTCCACCCTGATCCAAGCCTGACCGGCCTCCCGCACTCGACAGGCGATCTACCGCGCTGGCTAACCTCGGCGAATGGCACACTGCAGCCACCTGGACCAGATCACCGTCGAGAAGCCGGAGGAATTCCCCGGCTGCGAGGACTGCCTGAAGATCGGCGGCAGCTGGGTCCACCTGCGCGTCTGCCGCAGCTGCGGCCACGTCGGCTGCTGCGACTCCTCACCCAACCGGCATGCCAGCGCGCATGTCGCCGCCAGCGACCACCCGATCGTCAGCTCCCTGGAGCCCGGCGAGGAGTGGTCGTACTGCTACGTCGACGACGTGGCGTTCGTCGTCTGATCGTCGTCGATCTTCGCCGCGGTCAGCGCCAGGCCGGCCATCTCGGTGAGCTCACCCGGTGAGATCCCATCGCGCAACTCCGCGACCGCGAAGCGGATTCGGATGGAAGTGGCGTCGGGGCGCTTGCAGTTGCCCGACACCTCCACCCGCAGGCGCTCGGAGATCGGCTCAGTCTCGCCGGCGGGCGTCCCGCTGAGAATCAGTGCGAACTCGTCGCCGCCCCACCGGAAGCAGAAGTCGGGCTGACGGAGGTTGTCCCGGAGCGCCTTTGCGACCTCTTGCAGGCATCGGTCGCCCTGCGCATAGCTCCAGCGGTCGTTGATCTCCTTGAAGTTGACGATGTCGACCATCGCCATCGACAGCGGCAGGCCGAGGCGGCGGGCCCGCGCAGCCTCCGCGATCAGGAGCTCGTCGAAGGCGCGCCGGTTGTGCAATCCGGTGAGGGTGTCGATGCGAGCCTCCTGACGTGCCTCCGCCTCCTCGGCCGCGTGGCTCAAACGCTGCGCCCGCACACCGCTCATCAGGAGATTCCCCCCGATCCCAAGGCCGCACCAGATCACGAAGCTGGCCACCGACGCGCCGAACTCATCCGTGCTCCAGCTGTCGTAGACGAGAGGCGCCATCAGCGCCACGAAGACGAAGCTGAGGAAGGCGACGATCTGACGGGGCGGTTGAGTTGCGGCGACGAACACGACTGGCAGGAGGAGGAGACGCTCGTATGGCTGCCCGCTCCCGCCGGCCACCCATTGCATGATCGCAATGCCGGCCACGATCCCATACCCGGCGGCGAGCAGCGCGCCCCAGCTCGAGATCTGCCGCCGGTAGTTCCGGGCGACGAGGAGGGCTCCGAGCACGATCATGACGCCTGCGATCACCCAGGCGACTCCCTTGCTCGGGTCCGTCGGCGGGCTCGCGGGCAGCAGGCCGATGGTGAGCAGGACCAGCAGCGCCCAGAGGACCGCGCTGATCCGTTGCGCATTGTCCAGGTCGCCGCCCGCGTAGGGATTTTCCCTACGGGCGAAGTAAGCGCGAAATGGGCGAGTCGAGGTCAAGATCAGCTCCCCCTGTAACGGAGGCTAAACGCTGGTTTCCATCTTTGCCGCAGTCATTGCGAGCCCGGCCATCTCCACCACCTCGGCAGGGGACTCCTCGTCCCGGAGCTGGGCGGCGGCGAAGCGGATCTCGATCGGCTCATGGTCCGGCCGGCTGCAGGTCGAGGAGACGATCACGGACAGGCGGTTCGACAGCGACTGCGTGTGTTCGGCCGCCGTTCCGGTGAGGATGAGGGAGAACTCGTCCCCACCCCAGCGGAACACCTGATCGGGATCCCGCAGCGAGTCATCCAGCGCCTTGGCGACTTCCTGCAGGCACCGATCTCCCTCCGCGGGGCTCCAGCGATCGTTGATCTCCTTGAAGTCGACGATGTCGATCATCGCCACGGTGAGTGGAATCTGAAGGCGGCGGACGAGCTTCACCTCCTCGGCGAGGGCCTCGTCGAAAGCGCGGCGATTCCTGAGCCCGGTCAAGGCATCGATTCGCGCCTCCTGTCGCGCCTCGGCCTCATCCCTGGCGTAGGCCAGGCGCTGGGCGCGGATCGCGCTCATCGGCACGTTCACGCCGATTGACAGGCCGACCAGGACCACGAGGCTGGCCGCGGACGAGCCCGCGTCCTGGGCGATCCAAGCGTCGTAGGTGAAAGGCGTAAGGAGTGCCAGCGCGACGAAGCCAAGGAACGCGGCGATCTGGCGGGGTGGCTGGATCGCGGCAACGAACAAGACCGGTATGAGGATCACCCGCTCGTACGGAGCCTCGACGCCGCCTCCAAGCCACTGCATCATCTCGAGCGCCGCAACGGCGCCGTAGGAGGTGACGAGCAGCGCATTCCAGCTCGCAAAGCGCCGCGTGTGCATCCCGTACGTGACCAGGGCGCCGGCAAGGACGACGGCCACGGCAACGAGCCAGCCTGCGCTCCCGATGGCGTGAGTGGGCGGGCTGAGCGGCCAGAGGGCCGCAATCAGCAGCACCTGAAGGCCGAAGAGGACGGACCCGATCCGCTGGCCATTGTCGATATCCCCACCCGCGTATGGGTCAGACTGACGAGCGAAGTACGAGCGCAGGAAGGACACCAAGCACAGCATCGGTCAATTGGGGGACCTGCGCATCCGCAATTTGCCGCAGTAGCCGCCCAGGGCGCGTCTTACTGCACCGCGAGCAGGTTGCAGGCCTCGGCCAACACCGCGGTGTGGCGATCGACGTCCGCCGCCTCGGTCGCCGGCGACATCAATGCCATGTTGTGAAAAGGCGTGATCAACACACCCCGGTTCAGGCAGAAGAGGTGGAGGTACTCCTCGAGCTCGGGGTCGGAGCCGGCGGCGGCCTCGCCTCCGCTGCTTGGCGGCTCCGGCAGGAAGCCGTACTCCGCCCGGGCCCCGAGCTGGACGACATGCCAGGGCAGATCGTGGGCGTCCAGGACACCCTGGACGCCCTGGGTGAAGCGGCTCGCCAGCTCGATCATCCGCTCGAACGCGGTGGCCGTCAGGACCTCATCGAGGGTGGCATGAATCGCGGCCGCGGTGAGGGCGTTTCCCGCGAGCGTGCCGCCGACGCCACCGGTGTCCTCATAGTCCGCATCGGCCTGCGCGGCGATGCGGTCGGCGACCCCCTCGCTCATGCCGTAGGCCCCCGCCGGCACGCCCCCGGCGATTGCCTTTCCGACGGTCAGGAGGTCGGGCTCCAGGCCATGGGCGCCGGTGTAGCCGCCCGGCCCGGCGCTGAAGGTGTGCGTCTCGTCGATCAGCAGGAGGGTTCCGGTCTCCCTGGTCAGCTCGCGAAGGGCGTCGTGAAAGCCCGGCTGAGGCAGGACGATGCCGATGTTGGTGAGCGCCGGCTCGGTGAGAACGCAGGCGATCTCGTCCTCCCTCAGGACCCGTTCGAGAGCCTCCGCGTCGTTGAACTCGACCACGGCGGTGGTCTCGGTGGGATCGACCGGAGGGCCAACGTTGCCCTCTCTCGAGATCGGGCGACCGTCGGTACCGACGACGATGAAGGTCTCGTCGACCGTGCCGTGGTAGCAGTAGCTGAACACGAGGATGCGGCGCCTCCCGGTGATCTGGCGCGCAATCCGTATCGCGAAGCGGTTGGCGTCGGTCGCCGAGAGGGTGAGCTGCCACTTCGGCAAACCGAAGCGACGGGAGAGTTCCCCCGCGGCCCAGGTCGAGTCCTCCGTTGGAAGCATCAGCGTGGCGCCTCGCCCGAAACGGTCGGCGACGGCCGCAGCGGTCGCGGCCGGGGCGTGCCCCGCCATCGCGCCGGTGTCGCCGAGGCAGAGATCGACGTAGGTGATCCCGTCGGCGTCCGTGATCCGCGCACCCGCCGCATCTGCGGCGAAAACCGGATGACCGCCGGGCCACCTGGTCATCCAGCTCATCGGCACTCCCGCGAGCAGGTTTTGGCGAGCTTCCTCGAAGAGGGCACGAGAGCGAGGGTGCTCCCTCGCGAACAGCTCCCGCTCGGTCTGGATCAAGGAGGTGAGGCGGCCGCGGTCCACGATCGTGTCCATCGCCCGAGTCTTACGCGATTCTCCGATTGGAGAATGCCGGCCTGGCTATACTGATTCTTACGTGAACGTAAGGTTCAAGGATCAGCCGGCGCGCAGGCGGTTCCGGCCGGGAGTCGCCGCCGATCACCACCACTACAAGTGGTGGGCTCTCAGCTGTACGAGCCTGGGGATGCTCCTCGCGACGATCAACTCCGGGACGCTGATCATCGCCCTGCCCGACCTGGAGCGTTCCCTCGGTACCAGCCTGCTCCAGCTCGTCTGGGTGATCCTCGCCTACATGATCTCCTCGACCGTGCTCGTGCTGACGGCGGGCCGGCTCTCGGATCTGTTCGGACGGAAGAAGGCCTATGTCGGCGGCTTCATCGTCTTCACACTCGCCTCGTTCGGGGCGGGGTTCTCCGGCAGCGGCACGGAGCTGATTGGGTGGCGAATCCTGCAAGGAGTCGGCGCGGCATTCCTGTTCGCGAACGCGGCGGCGCTGGTCACCGACGCCTTCCCCAGGGAGCAGCTCGGCGTCGCGATGGGGACCAACACCATGGTGGCCGCGGTCGGGCTGGTGATCGGCCCCGTCCTGGGCGGCGCCCTCGTCGCGATCGGCTGGCAGTGGGTCTTCTGGTTCAACATCCCGCTCGGCCTGGCCGGCGCGCTCTGGGGCGGGCTGATCCTCCACGAGCTGGCCAAGCCGGACTCTCAGCGCGGGCTCGACCTGCCCGGCACCAGTGTCTTCCTCGTTGGCCTCACCGGCCTCGTCTACGGCGTCTCGAAGGGCGGCCTTTCAGGATGGGGGGAGCCGATCGTGATCGCCTCGCTCGTTGTGGCCGCCGTCCTCCTTCCGGCCTTCGTCCTGATCGAGAGCCGAGCCAGAGCCCCGATGCTCGACCTGTCGATCTTCAAGAATCGGATGTTCGCTGCGGCGACGGGAGCGGCATTCATCAACGGCCTCTCCCGCTTCGCCCTGCTCTTCATCTTCGTCTTCTACTTCCAGGGCGTCCAGGGCGACGACCCGATCACCGCCGGGATCAAGCTCTCCCCGATGGCGATCGGGATGCTGATCGCCTCGCCGCTCGCAGGGATCTATGCCGACCGCCGCGGCTCCCGCGCCCTCGCCGCGCTCGGCATGCTCGTCTCCGCGGTCGCCCTCGCCGCCATGGCGACCCTCGGGCAGCACACCCCGTACTGGCAGACCGCGCTCTGGCTGGGACTCGTAGGGATCGGCTCGGGGATGTTCAACTCCCCCAACACCGCGGCGATGATGGGCACCGTCCCGCCGAACCGGAGGGGGATCGCAGCCGGCGCCCGGATGATGCTCCAGAACACCGGGGCCGTCCTGTCGATCGCCTTCGTGCTCGCGGTGGTCACCGCCGCCGTGCCGAAGGACGTCCTCTTCAAGATCTTCTCCGGACTGGCCTCTGGCCTGCCCGCCTCTGAGCTCGCGATCTTCATCCAGAACATGCACACGGCGCTCTGGGTCCTTGCGGCCACCTCGCTGGTCGGAGCGGGTGTCTCGCTGCTTCGCCCGCGGCACGCCGGCGAAGCCACCGAGGCGGCGATGCCGGCCGCGGAACGGCTCCCGGCATGAGCGAGGAGCGCCGCTTCCGGATCGGCGACCTGGCGAAGCTCACGTCGACCACGCCGAGGACGATCCGCTACTACGAGGAGATCGGGCTGCTG
This sequence comes from Solirubrobacterales bacterium, assembly GCA_033856335.1. Lineage (GTDB taxonomy): Bacteria > Actinomycetota > Thermoleophilia > Solirubrobacterales > 70-9 > DASUPK01. The sequence continues at coordinate 613 of JAWVFG010000048.1, read as the reverse complement.
GCAACGGAGCAGCCCCGCGAGCCTGGCGCGCACCGAACCTACGGCGAGGAGGACCTCGAGCGGCTCAAGGAGCTGCTGCGCCTGCGCGAGTTGCTCGGCCTCTCGCTCGACGAGCTCGGGGAGCTGGCCGCCGCCGAGAGCGCGCGGGCCTCGCTGCGACGCGAGTGGCAGGAGGGGATCGAGGATCCCGTTCGGCAGCGCCAGGTCCTCGAGCAGTCCCTGGGTCACATCGAGAGCCAGCTGGAGCTGCTGCGCCACCGCCGCGACGAGATCGACGCTCTCCGCAGCGATCTCGAGACCAGGCGCCGCCGGGTTCGGGACCGGCTCCGCGCGCTGCGCCGTCGCTCGGGCAGCGGGACTACGGCAAGCTGACCTCGCCATCGATCACCGGGATGACGCCCCCGGCGACCCGCGGACGCCCGCCCTCCATCTCCACCTCGAGCACGCTGGGCCGGCCCATCTCCTCGCCCTGGCGGATCACCAGCCGCTCGCAGCCCGTGCGCTCGAAGAGGTAGGCGCCGAGCGGCCCGGCCGCCGAGCCGGTGGCGGGGTCCTCACCCATCTCGATCGTGCGGGTGAACGAGCGGGCCCGGGCCCTCCCCTGGTCTGGCTC
>JAWVFG010000047.1:0-3683 GCA_033856335.1 Solirubrobacterales bacterium | reverse complement strand
GGCCGAGCGCGACGGGGTGGTCACCGTCGCCTGCGGGTCCGCCACCTGGGCCCAGGAGCTCGACCTGCTCGGCGGCCAGATCCTCGCTCAGCTCCGGCGAAATCTCCCCGACGGAGGCGCTCTTGAGGCTATTCGCTTCACCGCCTCCGGAGAGCCGCACTGACTCTCTGGTTAGTACGTCATTTGCAGGGCTTTTGTGACGCTTCCACGCAAATTCCGGTGCTCTCGGCTGGTAAACTTATGTCAACTTGTGTGAAGCCCCGACCCTCCTGCCCGTGAGGACTTTCCAAGCCGGGTCAAGAAGGCCGAGGCGTCCCCTGATTGGACTGAAAGGAAGCTGAGTGGCGAACACCTCCCAGCGCGGAGCAGGCAGCAAGAAGAAGAGCACGACCGGCAAGGCCGGCGCTCGGAGTGGGAGCTCCAACGGCGCCAAGGGCAAGGGGGGCGGGTCCTACGGAGCGAAGGACATCACCGTTCTCGAGGGCCTCGAGGCCGTCCGCAAGCGCCCCGGCATGTACATCGGCTCCACCGGCCCCCGCGGCCTGCACCACCTCGTCTATGAGGTTGTGGACAACTCCGTGGACGAGGCGATCGCGGGCCATGCCAACAAGGTCACGGTCACCCTCCACCCGGACAACAGCGTCACCGTGACGGACGACGGCCGCGGCATCCCCGTGGACCGGATGAAGAAGGAGCGCAAGCCCGCCGCTGAGGTGGTGCTGACCACCCTGCACGCGGGCGGCAAGTTCGGCGACGGTGGCGGATACAAGGTCTCGGGCGGGCTGCACGGCGTCGGCGTCTCCGTGGTCAACGCACTCTCCGAGAAGCTCGAGCTCGAGATCTGGCGCGAGGGCAGCGTCTGGCAGCAGACCTACGAGCGCGGCAAGCCCACCACCAAGTTCAAGAAGGGTCGCGCGGTGAAGAGCACCGGCACCACCATCACCTTCGTGCCCGACATGGAGATCTTCGGCGAGGAGATCGAGTTCGACTTCGAGACGCTCGCCGAGCGCCTGCGCGAGACCGCCTTCCTGACGCGCGGCCTGAAGGTCGAGCTGATCGACGAGCGCGGCGCCGGAGAGAGGGTCGAGTTCCAGTACAAGGGCGGCATCGCGGACTTCGTCAAGCACCTGAACGAGTCGAAGGACCCGCTCCACCGCAAGATCGCCTTCTTCGAGGGGGAGACCAAGGAGGGCCAGGTCGAGGTCGCGATGCAGTGGAACGCCTCCTATCAGGAGTCCATCTTCAGCTTCGCCAACAACATCAACACCCACGAGGGCGGCACGCACCTCTCCGGCTTCCGCTCTGCCCTGACCCGGACGCTGAACGCCGTCGCCCGGAACCGCGGCCTGCTCAAGGAGAAGGACGAGAACCTCTCCGGTGAGGACGTGCGCGAGGGACTGACCGCCGTGATCTCGGTGAAGCTCGCCGATCCCCAGTTCGAGGGTCAGACCAAGACCAAGCTCGGCAACCCGCCGATCGAGGGGCTCGTCAAGGAGGTCGTCAACCGCTCTCTCGGTGAGTTCCTCGAGGAGAACCCGGCCGACGCCCGCCGCATCCTGGTCAAGGCGGTCGATGCCGCCCGCGCTCGCGACGCGGCTCGCAAGGCCCGCGACCTGACCCGGCGGAAGTCCGCCCTGGAGAACTCGACCCTGCCCGGCAAGCTCGCCGACTGCTCCATCAAGGACCCGGCGCTCGCCGAGCTGTTCATCGTCGAGGGAGACTCGGCCGGCGGCTCCGCGAAGCAGGGCCGCGACCGGAATACCCAGGCGGTCCTGCCGCTGCGCGGCAAGATCATCAACGTCGAGAAGAGCAGGATCGACAAGGTCCTCGCCAACAACGAGATCCAGGCACTGATCACGGCGATCGGGACGGGTGTCCACGACGAGTTCAACCTGGCGGAGGCGAGGTACCACAAGGTGGTCCTGATGACGGACGCCGACGTGGACGGAGCCCACATCCGCACGCTGGTGCTCACCTTCCTCTACAGGCAGATGCCGGAGCTGATCGACGCCGGCTACGTCTACATCGCCAAGCCGCCTCTCTACAAGCTCAAGCAGGGCCAGAACGAGATCTGGATCGAGCGCGAGTCCGAGCTCGAGGAACTGCTCCTCCGCGACAAGCTCGAGAACTTCACGGTGATGGACGCCGACGGCAAGCAGCGCAAGCTCAGCAAGCGCCGCTGGCAGGACCTGACGCGCCACTACAAGGCGTTCGAGGGCTGGCTCTCCACCCTGCGAGCCGAATTCGGCCACGAGGTGATCGACTTCATCTCCGAGTCCCACCTGCTCGAGTCGCAGGCAAAGACGATGCCCGCCGCCGCGAAGGTGTTCAAGGCCAAGGACCCGACGGACCGGCCCTACATCACCGCGCTCGTCAAGCAGGACAAGGGCGCGCTGGTCGTGAAGGGCACCCACCGCCGCACCGGGCTCGCCCGGGAGCACCGGATGCCCAGGGAGCTCTTCGACGACAACGCGTACGCGCAGCTGATCGAGGCCCACGCGAAGCTGCGCGAGCTGGTCGGCGAGCCACCCTTCGTCGTCGCGCTTGGCGAGAAGGAGGGGGAGGCGGGCTCCTTCGCCGAGCTCCGCCGGACGGTGCTCGAGCTCGCCCGCGAGGGGGTCCAGCTGCAGCGCTTCAAGGGCCTCGGCGAGATGAATCCCGAGCAGCTCCGCGAGACGACGATGGACCCGGCCAGCCGCACCTTGCAGCAGGTCGCGATCGACGACGCCGCCGCGCTCAACACCGAGCAGACCTTCTCCGACCTGATGGGGGATCAGGTCCAACCGCGCAAGGACTTCATAGAACGGCACGCCCGCGACGTGAGGTTCCTCGATGTCTAGCCCCGCGCCCCCGGACGACGGCGCCGCCCTGGAGGCCCTGACCGGCAACGTCGAGCCGCGCGAGCTCGAGAAGGAGATGCGCTCCTCCTATCTCGACTATGCGATGAGCGTCATCGTCGGCCGGGCGCTTCCCGACGTCCGCGACGGTCTCAAGCCGGTGCACCGCCGGGTCCTGTACGCGATGCACGATCTCGGCCTGCAGCCCAACCGGTCGTACCGGAAGTGCGCCTTCATCGTCGGCGAGGTGATGGGCAAGTACCACCCGCATGGCGACTCCGCGATCTACGACACGCTGGTCCGGATGGCGCAGGACTTCTCCCTGCGCTACCCGCTGGTCGACGGCCAGGGCAACTTCGGCTCGATCGACGACGACCCCGCGGCCGCGATGCGGTACACGGAGGCACGGCTCGGCCCACTCGCGACGCAGATGCTGCGCGACATCGACGCCGACACCGTCGACTTCGGCCCCAACTACGACGAGAAGACGCAGGAGCCGCTGCTGCTGCCGTCCCGCTTCCCCAACCTGCTCGTCAACGGCGCCGCCGGCATCGCAGTCGGCATGGCGACCAACATCCCGCCCCACAACCTGCGCGAGGTGACCACCGCGGTCAACGCGTTCATCGAGGACCCGGAGATCGACCTCAAGGAACTGATGAAGCACGTCAAGGGCCCGGACTTTCCCGGCGGCGGCATCATCATGGGCCGGGACGGCATCCGCGACGCCTACGCCTCTGGCCGGGGCTCCGTCAAGGTGCGCGGTAGGGCCCATGTCGAGCCACTCAAGGGCGGCAAGGAGGCGATCATCGTCACCGAGCTCCCCTTCCAGGTCAAGAAGGGCGGCGA
>JAWVFG010000046.1:0-3108 GCA_033856335.1 Solirubrobacterales bacterium | reverse complement strand
GTACCTGCAGATAGCCGCTCTGATAGTCAGCGAGCGCGGATAGCCAAGCTTCGGTGTGCAGGGTCTCCTTGTCAGGGAAGTGGTGGTAGAGCGCACCTACGCTGACGCCGGCATCGCGGCGGATGTCCTCAAGGCGAGCCTGAATGGTCCCGTCCTCGACGAACCGGTAGCCGGCTGCCTCGACGAGTCGCTCGCGCACGCTCATAGCGGGACCAGAATATCATTCGGATCTAACCGAATGTAACTCTGTATTACTCGAAGGCACTCTCGACCGAGGCGCCGATCCCGATCATCCCCGGCCCGGCGTGGGCACCGAGCACCGGGCCCACCTCAGAGACGTAGAGCGGATCACGGCCGAAGATCGGCCGGCACGCCTCCACAAGGCTCTCGGCGGACTCAGGGTCGCGGATGTGCTGCACGACCCAGGCGTCGGCCCCGTCATCGTGGCGCCGGCGCGCGTAGTCGATCAGCCGCTCCACCGCGCGCGACCGCGTCCGAACCTGCGCTACGGGCTCGATCTCCTCGCCGAAGGTGAGGATCGGCTTGATCTTCAGGGTGGACCCGATCGCCGCCCTCGCCGCGCCGATCCGCCCGCCTCGGCGCAGATACTCGAGTGTGTCGAGCGAAAACCAGATCCCCCCGGCGTCGCGTGCCAGCTCGGCCTGGCGGACGACCCCCTCGGGATCAGCGCCTCCGCTGGCGGCGATCATCGCCGCGAGCAGCACCATCCCGGTGCCGCCCGCCGCGCTTCGGCTATCGACCGTGTGGATCCGCTCGCCGCCCTTGCCATCGCTGGTCAGCCGCTCGATTGCCTGCTTCGCGGATTCGAGCGTGCCCGAGATCCCCGCCGAGATGTGGACCGAGACGATCTCGCGACCGGATGCGAGCAGCGGCTCGTAGACCGAGATGAAGTCGCCGACCGAGGGCTGCGAGGTGGTCACGGCCTCTCCGCTCGCTCGCAGCCGTTCGTAGAAGTCGTCGTAGTCGGTGATCTCCGACTCTCGTTCCTGCCTGCCGTCTATTCCCACGTAGAGGCTGACCAGCTGCACGCCGTGGCGCTCGGTCAGCTCAGGGGGGAGGTAGGAGGTTGTGTCGGCGACGATCGCCGGCCCGGTCATCACCGCGGCGTTTGTATCACGCCGCTCTAAGGCTTCAGCTTCCGCCCACTCGTAAAGAGATATTGGGACCACGCCAGCAGTGCCAGGCACATCCCGGCCACCACCGCGAAGGCAATCCAGGGGCTGACGTCGGACGTGCCGAGGAAGCCGTAGCGGATCGTCTCCACGACGTAGAAGAGGGGATTGACGTGGGAGAGCTGCTCCCACGGGGCGCCCAGCCGGGAGACCGAGTAGAAGACGCCGCCGAGGAAGGTGAGGGGGAGGATCACGATGTTGTTGATGAAGCTCGTGTGGTCGAAGGTCTCGGCGTAGATGCCGACGATTGTGCCGAGCGCGCCGAAGCCGACGACCAGCATCAGCACCGCGAAGAGGAGCAGGGCGGGGTTGTTGACCGGAACGCCGGTGATCGGAATCGCGCAGGCGGCAAGGCCGATGCCGATGATCGTCGCCCGGAACGCGCCGCCGACCAGGTAGCCGACGTTGACCTGCCAGTTGTACATCGGGGCGGCGAGGACGTCGTCGATGTAGCGGTCGGAGCGGCCCTGGAAGATCGTGCTCGCGTTGTTGGAGTAGGCGGCCTGGGCCATCGCCATCGCCACCAGGCCGGGGACGATGAACTGGTCGTAGTCGAAGCCATCGACCTGCCTGATCCGGCCGCCCAGGCTCAGGCCGAAGACGACGATGAACAGCAGGGAGGAGACGACCGGCGCCAGCGTCGTCTGGGTCCAGAGGCGCAGGACGCGATGGCACTCGCGGCGCGAGAGCCAGAGGAATCCCTGCCAGGGGTTGGCGAGTGCGCGCTCGTTCATTCCGGACACGTTAGCCAGCGGTTGGTAAGTTGCCGCCTGTGGAGGAAGGGCAAATGACTCGATCCCGAGTCCGATCCGTGATCTCAGCGCTGGTCGTTGCCGCGGGGCTGCTCGCGGTCTTCGCTCAGCCGGCTGCTGCCAGTCCCGGCGCATTCAAGGTGCTGTTCCTCAACGGCGTCGAGGGCAGTTGCCTCGGCGACACCGGCGTCCAGGATCAGCTTGCCGCCATGCCCGGCGTGGCGAAGGTCGATGCATTCGACGCCAACGCCGGGACGCCGAGCGTCGCGATGCTTGACCAGTACGACCTGGCTGTTGCGCACTCCGACTGCAATGCATACAGCGACCCAACGGCGATCGGGAACAATCTCGCGGACTACGCGGATCACGGAGGCGTCGTCGTCGAATACGCGTACAGCATGCACAGCTCCCCCGGCTTCCAGCTCGCCGGCCGCTGGCTGAGCGGCGGCTACAGCCCGTATGGCCCTGGCACGAACGTGAACAACAACGTGACGCTCGGAACGTTCGACGCCAGCAGTCCGCTGATGGCCGGAGTGAACAACCTCGCCTCAGACTGCAACACAGCTGCGACCCTCGCCTCGGGAGCGACTCGCGTCGCACAGTGGAACAACGGTCAGGAAGCCGTTGCGTTGAAGGGGCACGCCATAGCCGTCAACGCGTCCGTCGATGACTCCTCGTGTACATGGAGCGGGGACTACGCCCGACTGACGCTGAACGCCGTCACGTTGCTGACACCCCCGTACGGCACGGTGATCTCCAAGAAGACGATCGTCAAGAAGAAGCACAAGGCGAAGTTTGAGTTCAGCGCGTCCGGCCACGTCACTGGCTTCGAGTGCGCGCTGGGCCGATCGAAGAAGGGCAAGAAGAAGCCGAAGCTGTCGTTCGGCTCCTGCAGCTCGCCGAAGAGCTACAAGCATCTGAAGCCCGGCCGCTACACCTTCGAGGTTCGCGCACTCAACTCGAACGGACCCGATTCGAATCCAGCCACGAAGAAGTTCAGAATCTGATCCGCACGCCCGTCTCTTGCTCCCTCGCCGCCTCCACCGCGGTATCGGCCTGAACTCGGCCGGACCGATGAATCCCGCGTCGATCCGCGGTCTCAATTGATGTCCCGATCAAGGAGGAGCCGATATGTCTGAGCACAAGACCGGAACGCGCGAGGA
>JAWVFG010000045.1:0-4068 GCA_033856335.1 Solirubrobacterales bacterium | reverse complement strand
ATGGCCACTCGCCTTGGCCTCGCGCATCAGGTCGATCATCGGCTCGTTGGGATGGAGGGCCTCGAAGTAGATCTCGCTGAAGCGATGGAGCTCGGGCCGGTGGCCCAGCACGGGCTCGAGGGAATCGCCGAGCTTCCCCAGGAACTCGCCCTCGGTGATGTTTCCCTTCTCCAGCTCGTAGAGCGGGTGGGCTCCATCCTCGCTGTGGATATGCGCCATCGCCTTGCCGAGCTCCTCAAGCGAGATCCCGGTGTGATCCTGGACGGCCGCGAAGGACTGCACGAGGGGAGTGGTGAGCACCCCGCCGAAGTCAGAGATCACGGTCGTGATCCCGCTCGGCTCGCTCATGCGCGCCAGAGCAGGTAGCTGCCGAGACCCGCGGTTCCGTCGGTGTGGCAGCCGAAGATCCCGGCCCAGGTTCCGCCCGCCTCGGCTCCTCCGAGAAGGGACCCGGTGACCCGGCGCGCGCCGGCGCGACTTGTCTGATCAGCATCCTCCGGCCAGAGCTCCAGGCCGATCCGGGTGGGTTCGCCGGCTCCGTCGTACTGCGTTGAGATCAGCGCCTCCTCGAAGCGCGTGGCGTTCTCGCCGTTGAGCAGCCACCCCGACGTCCGCTCCTCTCCATGTCCATCGGCGCCGGGTGTACCCAGCGCGGTGGCGATCAGGAGCGTGTCGGGGCCGTCGTCGATGGTCAGATGCCGGAAGATGCCCGCGCCCTCCAGCGGATCGGAGCTCCAGCGGGCGATCTGCCCGGCGCAGAGCACGGTTTGGGCGGCGCCCGCCGACCGCACCTCGGCGGTGCAACCGGTGACCGTGGGGATACCCGCGCTCGCCCCGTTTGCGGATGCGAGCGGGATCGCAGCGGTCCGCGGGGTCAGGATGGCCTCGACCGTGGTCTCGCCCGCGCTGAGCTCGAGGGTCGCCGCATCTCCACCCTCCTCGATGGCGAAGGTCGCGAGCCGCGCCTCGCCTTCGCTGAGCAGTAGGGCGCCCGGCTCACCCAGATCCCAGGCCAGGCCGGCGACGCCGGCGGCGACGTCCCCGAACCCGCAGACAAGCGCCCGCTGCCCGACGTCCTTCATCCGCCGAACGGCTCTCGGCCGGGCGGGAGCTCATCCTCGTCGCGGATCTCCTGGCCGGTGCCCTCGATGTCATCGGGACGCGGCCCTGGGCGCGGAGGGGCGGCCGGGTCCTCCCAGTCAAACGGGTCATCCGGGCCGGGCCCTCCCGGGGGGGCGCCCGCTCTGGGTCCCGCCGCCGGGCGGCGGCGAGGCGGCCCGTGCGTTCGCCCGAGGGTCCAGATCGTGGCCCCGCCTCCCATCGCCATCCGCCTCCGGACCATGCGCGACGAGACGGCGCGAACGATCGCTCGGGTTGGTGGAAGGAGCAGTACAAGTCCGAAGATGTCGGTGATGAAGCCGGGGGTGATGAGCAGCGCGCCACCGAAGATGATCAGGACGCCGTCGAAGACCTCCTTGTGAGGCAGGCGGTTCTCGGCCAGTGCCCGGTTGAACCGGACCCACGCGGCACGGCCCTGATGGCGGAGCAGCATCGAGCCCAGCACCGCATCCGCGAGGAGGAGGACGAGCGTGGGGACCAGGCCGATGACGTTGCCGACCTGGATGATCACGTAGAGCTCCGCAAGCGGGACGAGGATGAAGATCACGACGAGCAGGACCACGGGCTCGGAAGGCTACCCGTGGGGCCAATTCGGCAGCCCGGGGTCCGGCCCCCCTATCCTTGATGGAGATGAATCGAGATCAGGCACAGAGCGAGCGTGACCGGATGGCTGATGAGCATCCCGAGGCGACCTGGCTGGTGGCCGAGCAGCAGCCCGGCGACTGGGCGGTCGTCAGGGTCGGGATTCCGTCGAGCGCGGCCCGAGTCGAGAGCACCGAGGAGCGACCGGCACACACTGAGGACGCGCCCTCGACGCAAACCCGCAACATGCCCGGACTGAACTTCTGATGGCAACTGAGACCACAACCGAAGAAGACGTCTACGAGGCGCTCGAGGAGGTCATCGACCCCGAGCTCGGGCTCGACTTCGTCTCCCTGGGACTCGTCTACGACGTCGAGATCGAGAAGGACGAGGCCTTCATCACCTTCACGCTGACCACCCCCGCCTGCCCGATCGGGCCGCAGGTCTCGGAGCAGATGCGGGAGTTCGTCGGCCAGCTCCAGGGAATCGACAAGGTCCATCCCAAGATGGTCTTCGACCCGCCCTGGTCCCCGGAGATGATGTCCGAGGACGCGAAGTTCGCGCTCGGGTACTGAGTTCTAACCGGGCTTTGTTTTGAGTCCCGACATTCCCTCGGCAATTGCCGCTTAGTTCCTCCGAACACTTGACAAATTCACGCGGGTCGGTAAGGGTGCGCCCGCGTGGAATCGGCAGACTCCGGATCGCTCAGGTCACTGCGTGAACTGAATCGCGGACGCGTCATAGACGCGCTTCGCGGTCGAGGCACTGCCAGTCGCGCGGAGATCGCCCGAGCCACCGGACTCTCCCGCTCGACCGTGTCGAGCATCGTCTCCGACCTGATCGAGTCCGGACTGCTGGCGGAGCGCAGCGGGGCCACCGGCGTCGCGCACGGCGAGGCCGGGGGAAGGCCGCCCGTGCTGCTCGCACTCACCCCGTCAGCGGGCCTGGCCGTCGGAGTCGACTTCGGTCACACCCATCTCCGCGTCGCCGTGTCGGATCTCTCCCGCGACGTTCTGGCGGAGACCTGGCGCGAGCTGGACGTGGACCACTCCGCGGAGGAGGGACTCGATGCCGCTGCGGAGCTGGTCGACAAGGTGCTCGAGGAGGCCAAGGCCGATCGCAAGGGCGTGCTCGGAGTCGGGATGGGTCTGCCCGGCCCGATCAACAGGTCGACCGGCGCGGTCGGCTCGTCGTCGATCTTGCCCGGCTGGGTGGGCGTCAATGCGGCTGAGGAGATGGGCCGCCGGCTCGGGCTGCCGGTGAAGGTCGAGAACGACGCCAACCTCGGCGCTCTCGCCGAGTTCGTCGCGGGCGCTGGGCAGGGATATTCGGACGTCGTCTACATCAAGCTCTCGTCAGGAGTCGGAGCCGGCCTGCTGTTCGCCGGGCGACTCCACCAGGGGGCCGGTGGGACGGCCGGAGAGATCGGCCACACCCTCGCGCAGAGCGGCACGGCAATCTGCCGCTGCGGCAGCCGGGGCTGCCTCGAAACCGTTGCGTCCGCGCGAGCGATCGCGGAGCAGGTGGGCATGAGCCGAGGCGAGGCCGTGTCGACGAGGGAGCTGCTCGAGCTGACGGCAAGCGGGGATCCCGCGGCCAGCAGGCTGATCGGCGAGGCCGGGCGGGAGATCGGCGTGGCGCTTGCCGGACTCGTCAATCTCGTCAACCCAAGCTGCGTGATCATCGGCGGCGACCTGAGCGCAGCGGGGGAGCTGATCACCGAGCCCGTGCTGGAGTCGATCCGCCGCTATGCGATCGCCAGCGCGGCGGAGCAGGTCAGCGTTGTGGCCGGGGTCCTCGGTGAGCGCGCCGAGCTGCTCGGTGCGCTGGCCTTGGTCCTGCACGCCTCCGAGGGCGTGCTCGGTGCGGGCCCGCCCGCGCAGGTGGCCGCATGACCCAAGTTTGGATTTCAAATCAACCAGAGAGGAACAACAGTGGAGGTGGTACGTGTGACTAGATCCAAGAGCTGGGCTCGCGGCGCCGTGCTTTCCGTTGCGGCGCTTGTCATTGGGCTCGGTCTCGTTGCCTGTGGAGGCAGCAGCGGTGGCGGAGGGCCGAAGATCGCGCTCCTGCTGCCCGAGTCGAAGACGACTCGATACGAGGCCCATGATCATCCGGAGTTCGAGGCCGCCATGAAGGCGGCGTGCTCGGACTGCAGCATCATCTACAGCAACGCCAACCAGGATGCCGCGACGCAGCAGAGTCAGATGGAGGCGGCACTCACGGATGGCGCCAAGGTCGTCGTGCTGGATCCGGTGGACTCGACGTCCGCCGCATCGATGGTGCAACTGGCGAAGCAGCAGAACGTGCCCGTTGTCAGCTATGACCGCCTGATCCTGAACACGCCGGACGTGAACGCCTACGTCT
>JAWVFG010000044.1:0-10734 GCA_033856335.1 Solirubrobacterales bacterium | reverse complement strand
GCCGTCTTAGGCATTTATACGCCCAGCGATTACCCATCAAGCGCTAGGGAGTAGATACACGATGCTGGTAGCAGAGCTTCAGGAGTTGGAGGAGGTCAAAAACCTCATGAACCGTGGTCAGCAGCTTGGCGTGCTGACTTTCGGCGACATCGCCTCGGCGGTGTCTGAGGTGGACCTTGACGAGTCTGACGTCGAGGATCTTTACGGCCATCTTGAGAAATCGGGCATCGAGCTCGTCGAGGACATGGATCCGGCCCAGAAAGCGGCCGCGGAAGCCATGCCTGTGGACACCGGGAAAAAAGGACGGCGTCGGGCGAAAACGACGCTGGATCTGAAACCGGACATGACCACGGATTCTTTGCAGCTGTTCCTAAAGGACATCGGCAAAGTCCGCCTGCTGACCGCGGCGGAGGAGGTCGAACTCGCGAAGCGGATCGAGCGCGGTGACCTCGACGCCAAGCAGAAAATGGTCGAGTCGAACCTCCGTCTGGTCGTCTCGATCGCGAAAAATTATCGGAACCAGGGCCTGCCCTTCCTCGATCTGATCCAGGAGGGAACCCTCGGGCTCGTCCGCGCGGCGGAGAAGTTCGACTACCGCAAGGGGTTCAAGTTCTCAACCTACGCGACCTGGTGGATCCGCCAGGCGATCGCCCGTGCGCTCGCCGACAAGGCGCGGACCATCCGCATCCCGGTCCACGTGGTCGAGAAGCTGAACAAGATCGGCCGCGCTGAGCGCAAGCTGGTCACCGAGCTGGGCCGTGAGCCCACCCCGGAGGAGATCGCCGAGGTAACCGGCATCGATCCCGAGGAGGTCGACTCGATCAAGCGCTCCGCGCAGGCCCCGGTCTCGCTGGAGAAGCCGGTCGGCGACGAGGAGGAGTCCGAGTTCGGTCAGTTCATCGCCGACGAGAAGGCCGAGTCCCCGTTCGACCGGGCGGCCGACCTGCTCACCAAAGAGGCGCTGAAGGAAGCCCTCGAGAACCTCTCCTACCGCGAGCGCCGCGTGCTCGAGCTCCGTTACGGGCTCGGCGGCGAGCATCCGCGGACCCTCGACGAGGTCGGCCGGACGTTCAACGTCACCCGCGAGCGGATCCGGCAGATCGAGAACCAGAGCCTCAAGAAGCTGCAGTCGCTGGCTGAGGCGCAGAAGCTCCGCGAAGTCGCTTAACCGCCGGATACCTCGATCCGTCACATAGTCTCCTCGCTCACCAGTCAGCGAGGAGAGGAGTTCGCATGCTTGTCTTTTTCAGCGGACGGCACCTGGAGCCGGGCCACTGGGACGATTTCCGCAAGGCGTGGGGAGGATCGGGCGAGGAGGCGCTCGCGGACCTGCCCGAGGGGGCGGTCATCTACCACGCCCGGAGCCTCAAGGACGAAGACGAGGTGATCTCCTTCGGGATCTTCGACGTCGACCGCGAGTCGCTCTCGGTCATCCGAGGCGACGCGGAGTCGGAGGCGAAGCGCCAGGAGGAAATCGCGAAGCACGTCAAGGACATCCCGCTCGAGGGGATCTACGAGGTCGTGGAGGAAATCCGGCCGTAGATCCGGCGGCGGGGTTTGTGGCCGCCGAATGTGATGGTCGTTGATGGCGGAGCTGAGCTAAAGCAACGCCTGTAATCGCCCGATAGGGCGAGTGATGGGCTTCGATATCGACTCAGCGCTCACCCACGTGGTGGAGCGGGAGGGCTCGGACCTCCATATCAAGGTGGACTCGCCGCCTGTGGCGAGGGTCCATGGTGATCTCTGGGCGGTTAAGGGCTTGACTGAGCTCAGCTCGTCCGACACCGAGAAGGCGCTGCAGACGATCGCCGACGAGGATCACCTCGCCGAGTTCAAGGAGAACGGCGAGGTCGACTTCTCCTACGAGCTTCCGGGCGTCTCGCGCTTCCGCGTGAACGCCTTCCGCCAGCGCGGCGACATCTCGATTGCGCTGCGAGCGATCCCCTTCCAGGTCCGGACGATCGACGACCTGGGCCTTCCGGACGTCGTGCGCCGGCTCGCCGAGGAGCCGCGCGGAATCATCCTGCTGACCGGGACGACGGGCTCGGGCAAGTCGACCACGCTCGCGGCGATGATCGACCACATCAACTCCACCCGGGCGCGTCACATCGTGACGATGGAGGACCCGATCGAGTACCTGCACAAGGACAAGCTCTCGATCATCAACCAGCGCGAGGTAGGGTCGGACACGGCCAGCTTCCCCAAGGCGATGCGCCGGGTCCTTCGCCAGGACCCCGACGTGATCCTGATCGGCGAGATGCGCGACGAAGAGACCGTGCGCACCGCGCTCTCGGCCGCCGAGACGGGGCACCTCGTCATGTCGACTCTTCACACCCTCGACGCCAGCGAGACGATCAACCGGATCATCGACTTCTTCCCGCCCCACCTCCAGCAGCAGGCTCGGGTGATGCTCGCCTCGACGCTGAAGGGGGCGATCTCCCAACGGCTGGTGCCGCGAATCGACCGGGAGGGCCGCGTCGCCGTCTCCGAGGTGATGGTGGTGACCGGGCGGATCCAGGACCTGATCATGAATCCGGAGGAGACCGGTCGGATCACCGAGGTGATCGCCGAGGGAGACTTCTACGGAATGCAGACCTTCGATCAGGCGCTCCTCGGCTACGTCACCGAGGGGATCGTCTCCGAGGAGGTCGCGATGGAGACCGCCTCCAGCCCGCACGACTTCAAGCTGATGCTCGCCGCCGGGGGGCAGCGGGCGAGCGGCATCGAGCAGGTGGCCTGATGAGAGATGCGCTCAACAACAACCCGAAGGTTCAGATCGGTGTGATCGCTGCGCTGGTCGTACTGGCGGGGCTGTTCTTCATGTCGATGAGCAAGAAGAGCCCGAGCTCCACCGCCACCTCCGCCTCGACGGCCTCGAGCTCGCCCTCGGGCGCAACTACGACGCCGGTCGTCGTGCCCGGAGGAAGCAGTTCGGCCGGGGCGATCTCCGCGAGTCCGTCCGCCCCCCTGCCGAGCACCTCGGGCGTCAGCGGGAGCGTCAGCCCGGACGCGCTCATCCCTGGCCCCGGTCTGCCCAGGAACGTCGTGGACGCCTGGAAGCGCGGCGACGCGGTTGCGCTTCTGATCGTGAGGGGAGGGGGGGCTGACGACAGGCTCGTCAGAGGCTCCGTTCAGTCCCTCAACGGTGATCGCGGGGTCGCTGTGTTCATCGCCCGTGCGAGTGAGGTCGCGAGGTACTCCCGCATCACCCAGGGTGTCGGCGTGGACCGAGTGCCGGCGCTGGTCATCATCCGTCCCCGCAAGGACAGCGGCTCGGTGCCGGAGGCCCAGGTGAGCTACGGGTTCCGGGACTCGCAGAGCGTCGTCCAGGCCGTCCACGACGCGCTCTACACGGGTCGCGACAACCTTCCGTACAGCCCGAGGTAGCGCCATGCCACGGGAGCTACCCGAGTACCTGCGGCCTGTGCCGGGGCCGGGTGAGGGATCCGCAGCGGCGGCCGAGGCACACGAGCCTGATGAGCCGACGCAGTCCGAGATCTCAGGCCTGATCCCGCCGACGCGGCGCGGCCATTCCAGCGGATTCGTCACCGACGCCATCGTCGACCTCGGCTTCGCGAGCCGCGACCAGGTCGAGCAGGCGATCGGACAGTCCCGTACCGCCGGCCGTCCCCCCGAGGCGATCCTGCTGGAGCAGGGTGCGATCGACGCGGAGCAGCTCTCCAAAGCGACCGCGGAGCGCTACGGGCTCGACTACGTCGATCTCGCGATCTTCAAGGTCGACATGGCGGCGGCGAACCTGATCTCCGTCAAGTCGGCGCGCCGTCACCAGGTCGTGCCGATCAGCTTCATCGACGAATCAACGCTGCTGCTCGCAATGGCCGATCCGGCGAACGTGCTGGCGCTCGACGACGTCCAGATGGCGACGGGCCTCAATTGCAATGTCGCCGTCGCCCCGGCACTCGACATCGATGCCCTCGTCAGCAAGCTCTCCACGCTGCAGAGCACGGTCGCGGCGCCGATCGTGGAGGACGAGGACGAGGAGGAGTCGGAGGCCGAGATCACCGACCTGCGCGCCTCGGCTCAGGACGCACCGGTCGTCAAGCTTGTCAACAGCATCCTCGGCCAGGCGGTCACCGAGGGCGCCTCCGACATCCACTTCGAGCCCAATGGCGGCGAGATGCGCATCAGGTTCCGCGTCGACGGCGTGCTCGAGGAGATGGCCCGGGTGCCCAGGCGGATGGTCGCCGGGGTGGTTTCCCGCGTGAAGATCATGAGCGAGCTCGACATCGCGGAGAAGCGGATACCGCAGGACGGCCGCGTCGCGGTGACGATCGAGGAGCGCCGGATCGACCTGCGCGTCACGACCCTTCCCACCCAGAAGGGAGAGGGCGCCTCCATCCGCATCCTGGACGAGGCCTCCGCGCTGCGCACCCTCGACGACCTCGGGATGACGGGGGAGGAGAGGCGGCGTTTCGAGGGCTCGATCAGGCAGCCCTACGGCGCCGTGCTGGTCACGGGCCCGACCGGAGCCGGTAAGTCCACAACCCTTTACGCCGCCCTCCAGGAGCTCAACAACGTCAACAAGAACATCGTCACGATCGAGGATCCGGTCGAGTACCAGCTGGACGGGGTCAGCCAGATCGGGGTGCATCGCAAGGCGGGCCTCACCTTCGCCACCGGCCTGCGCTCGATGCTCCGGGCGGATCCAGACGTGATCATGGTCGGCGAGGTTCGGGACTCCGAGACCGGCCGGATCGCGATCGAGGCAGCCCTCACCGGCCACATGGTGCTCACCACGCTGCACACGAACGACGCCCCGGGCGCCATCACCCGGCTCCAGGAGATGGGGATCGAGTCGTTCCTCACCTCCTCGGCGGTGGACTGCGTCGTTGCCCAGCGTCTGGCCCGGGTGCTCTGTCCTCACTGCAAGAAGCGCATCGTCATTCAGCAGGCCGCGCTCGAGGAGGCGGGCTTCCGGGTGGCGACCGACCTCGAGGCCTATGAACCCGCGGGCTGCGGCCGCTGTCACGGCGCCGGCTACCGCGGCCGGATCGGGATCTACTCGGTGATGGTGATGAGCGAGCGAATCAAGGAGATGGTCGTGAACATGGCCTCGGAGGCCGATATCGCCAAGGTCGCGATCGAGGAGGGGATGGTCACCCTCCGCGATGCCGGCCTGGCGAAGGTGCGTGACGGTATGACCAGCATCGAGGAGGTGGCCAGGGTCGCCTCGTAATTTTGGGTGTTTAGCTGAGCGCCCATTAAGACGATCAAGGCAAAAGGCATGGAAGCTTCCACGAAACCCTTCGATTTCGCTGACGTGCTCACTCGGATGGCCGAGGAGCGCGCATCGGATGTCCACCTCAGTGCAGGTTTCCCACCGGCGATGAGGGTGCGCGGCCGGATCGTGCCGCTCGAGGAGTACGGCCCGCTGTCGCCACAGCAGACCCGCGACACCGTCTACAGCCTGTTGAACGACGATCAGCGCAAGCGGTTCGAGTCGCGCAAGCAGCTGGACTTCGCGTATGCCGTGCCGGGCGTCTCCCGGTTCCGAGTCAACTGCTTCTTCCAGCGCGGCTCGATCAGCGCCGCCTTCCGGCGCATTCCCCACGAGATCCCGAAGCTGGAGGAGCTCGGGCTGCCGGCCATCCTCGAAGACTTCACCCGCAAGCCCCGCGGATTCATCCTGGTTACCGGCCCGACCGGCTCGGGCAAGTCGACCTCGCTGGCGGCGATGATGGACATCATCAACCGCGAGCGTGAGGAGCACATCCTCACGATCGAGGACCCGATCGAGTTCCTCCACCAGCACAAACGCTGCGTGGTCAACCAGCGGGAGATCGGCGCCGACGCGGAGGACTTCTCACAGGCGCTCAAGTCTGCGCTTCGCGAGGACCCCGACGTGATCCTCGTCGGCGAGATGCGCGACCTCGAGACGATGGCCACGGCGCTGACCGCCGCCGAGACCGGCCACCTCGTCTTCGCGACCCTGCACACCCAGTCGACCTCCCAGACGATCGACCGGATCATCGACATCTTCCCCGCAGAGCAGCAGTCGCAGGTGCGGATGCAGCTCTCGATCGGCCTGCAGGGGATCGTCACCCAGCAGCTCCTGCCGACGGCCGACGGCGCCGGCCGGGTCGTCGCCTGCGAGGTGCTCGTCCCCAACCCCGCGGTGAGAAACCTGATCAGGGAGGGCAAGACCCATCAGATCTACTCGGCGATCCAGACCTCCGGCTCACAGGGGATGCAGACGATGGATGCGCACCTGGCCCAGCTGGTGAGGATGAACCGGATCACGGCGAAGCTCGCCGAGCAGCGAGCATCCGTGCCGGAGGAGCTCAAGCGCCTGCTCGGGCCGGTTGCCCACCAACAGGCCGATCCCGCCGCGGCTGCGGCGGTGACGAACGGGGGATAGATGAGCACCTACGCCTTCAGAGCGGTGGACGTCGCCGGCCTTCCCTCCCGTGGAGAGGTCGATGCCGACTCCAAGGGGCAGGTCACCGAGCAGCTCCGCGAGCGCGGGCTGATCGTCCTCGACGTCTCCCAGAAGAACGAGGCCTTCCGCGTCGAGCAGATCTTCGATCGCTTCCGGGGCGTCAGGGCGCGCGACATGGCGATCTTCTCGCGCCAGTTCGCGACCCTGATCGACTCGGGAATGCCGATGCTGCGGTCGCTCCACACGCTGGAGGACCAGACGGAGGACCCGCGCCTCCAGGACGCGATCACCGGCATCCGCCAGGACGTCGAGGCCGGCAGCTCGCTGGCGGACGCCATGGAGCGCCGCCCCCAGATCTTCGATCAGATGTTCCGCGCGATGGTCCGCTCGGGCGAGAGCTCGGGGCGGCTCGACGAGGCGCTCGAGAGAGTCGCCTTCCAGCTCGAGAAGCTCGACGCGCTCCGTCGCCAGATCCGCTCGGCCCTGATGTACCCGGGCTTCGTCTTCGCCTTCGCGATCGTTGTGATGCTGGTCGTCGTCGCCTTCATCGTGCCGGTGTTCGCGGGGGTCTTCAAGGAGGTGGTGGCCGATCAGCCGAATACCTCGTCACAGCTTCCACTGATCACCCGTCTGACCACGGGCTTCTCGAGCTTCATCACCGGCTACGTGTTCATCTGGCTGCCCGGGATCATCGGCCTCACGATCGGGTTCTTCCAATGGAAGAAGAGCGAATGGGGCCGCCCGCAGTGGGACAGGCTCAAGCTCAAGATCCCCTTCAAGATCGGCGACGTGATCCAGAAGGCTTCGCTCGCGCGCTGGTCCCGGACCTTCGCGGGAACGGTCGCCTCCGGCGTGCCGCTGCTCCAGTCGATCAAGATCACCGGCCAGACCGCTGGGAGCACGATGATCGAATACGCGATGGACGACGTCTACAACTCCGTCCGAGGGGGCGGGACGATCGCCCACCCGATCGACAAGAACGATCTCTTCCCTCCCATGATCGGGCACATGCTCACCGTGGGCGAGGAGACGGGGCAGCTCGAGCAGATGCTGAACAAGATCGCCGACTTCTATGAGGCGGAGGTCGACGCGAAGGTCAAGGCCCTGACCTCGCTGCTCGAGCCCCTGATGATCGTCTTCGTAGGCGGCATGGTCGGGTTCATCGTCTTCGCGATGTACCTGCCGATCTTCGCCATCTACGACAAGATCCGCTAGCGCCCGCAAGGCCGCTGCCGCTCGTCTCCGCTCATACGAGTGAAACGGCCGGCACTTCCTGCCCCCATGGACGCAAGTACGAGTGCATTCTCCTAAGCACTATTGAGGGACTTGCTAAAGGCCCGGGCCAGACCGTCGATTTAAGGGGACGTAAAGCAAAAGCCAGGGCCTTGGTGAAAAAGGCAAACCCATTGTGAGATGGGGACGCAAAGCCAGCGGGGCTCCGAGAGAGATCTCAGAGCCAGCCGGGCTGCCACCGGGGTCAGAGACTTCCCGAAGGCACGGGGCTCTGGCGGCAACTGAACCAAGGAGGTTCAAATGCTGTTGAAGCTCCGTCAGAGGATGACCAGCGAGGAGTCGGGCTTCACGCTCGTCGAGCTCCTGGTCGTCATGCTCATTCTCGGCCTGCTGATCGCGGTCGCCATTCCGACCTTCTTCAACCAGAAGCAGAAGGCGAATGACGCCGATTCGAAGGCCATGGCACATACCGCGCAGACGGCGATGGAGACGTACGCGACCGACCACAACGGTGCCTACACGGGCGCCACGCTCGGTCAGCTGCAGACCATCGAGAGCACGATCGATGGAACGGTTTCGATCGTCGGTACGCCGAATGCGACCGACTACGACATCAAGGTCACGAACCCGATCACCACGCACGTGTTCGAGATCCAGCGGACCGGCGGCACGTTCGCCTATCCGTGCACCCCTGGTGGTCAGGGTGGTTGTCCGGACGATGCGACCCCGGGCGGCGCCGGCAACTGGGGTGGTTGATCCCAGCTAGCCGAAGCACATGATGTGTCGAAAGGGCGGGCCCTCGGGTCCGCCCTTTCGCTTTCTACCTGGGGCCGAGCCGATCGCCTGGCCGTTTGATCGAGCCGAGCCCCCTTTCATCAATCCTCGGTATGTGGCGAGCGGCGCAGGCGCCGATGGGAAAGCCAAGGCTCCCTCGACCAAAGGGAACGCATGGACGCCGCAAAACTCATGAGACGCAAGATCAGACGGATCGCACGGCGGCTCGAGGACGAGGCGGGATTCGCTCTGCCGGTGACCCTGCTGATGCTGATGGCGGCCTTCGCGACGGTCAGCGTCGGGGTCGTGACCAGCGTGTCGGTCCAGCACGGGACGATCCGCGACCAGGGCTCCAAGGCGGCCCTCCAGCTCGCGCAGACGGGGGTTAATGAGGCACTGCTGCAGTTCAACCGGATCACGCCGAGCGATACCAATTCGTGCAGCCCGGTCACGACCTCCGGTCCGGCCGCGAGCGGCTGGTGTCAGACGGTCGGACCGCTGAGCGACGCCAGCGGGGGGACCTTCACCTACCAGGCCCATCCGTACGGCGATGGAGTCAACAACGTCCTGCAGATCGTTGGGACCGGCCAGTTCGGCGGCGCGACGCGCCGGATCCTGATCACCGCGAAGTCCCTCAGCCAGAACGTGTTCGGCGACGCACAGGTCAAGACTGCCAACGGGATCTCGATGGACTCGAACTCCGAGATCCACGCGTCGGCGGCGACCAACGGCAACTTCACACTCAGCTCGAACGCCAAGCAGTGCGGCCCGGCCAGCGTCGGGATCGGGAGACAGATGACGCTGACGGGGAGTGCGAGCTACTTCTCCGATCCGAATTGCACCTCGGCGTACTCGACCGTCAATCAGCAACAGCTCATCCTGCCGACCGTCAATCAGGGTGACGCCGCCACCAACAACGACGACGGCAGGCTGTTCAGCCAGGACCTGATCAGCGGGAACAAGGGCGATGCCTGCTTCAACGGCAGAAACGGCAACGGCCAGACGGACAATTCCTGCGGAGCTCGTGAGCTCTCCATCAGCAACAACTCGGCGGTGACTCTGACGGGCGGCACCTACAGCCTCTGCAAGCTGACGATGAGGAGCAACACCTCTCTCTACATCTCGGCGGGGCACACGGTCGCGATCTACTTTGATTCCCCACAGGCATGTGGCTACGCCGGGACCCTTCCGGTCGTGCAGCTCGACATGGCTTCGAACACCCGGATCACCTCGACCGATGGCCATGCCGCGAACGTGGCCATGCTCTTCGTCGGATCGCCCAGCCGGCAGACCCAGATCAACTTGAGCAGCAACACGGCCGTCGGGACGAACTGCCAGCAGAACTTCGTCATCTACGCGCCCCTCACCGACGTCGACATCAACAGCAACTCGACCTACTGCGGCGCCATGGGCGCAAAGTCGCTGCACCTGGACAGCAACGCCGACCTCAAGACGGATCCGACCCAGGCCAGCCTGCTCCTGCCGCCCGTCTCGCCGCATTACTCGAACCCGCAGTTCCTCGAGTGCAGCGTGGCCACCGGCAGCACGCCGACGACGGGGTGCTGAACGTGCCTCGCCGACGGGGACTGGCGAAGCGGCTGATCGCGTCCCAATCCGGCTTCACCCTGGTCGAGCTCCTGTTTTCGTCGATGCTCGGGCTCATGGTGATCGCAGCCGGGGTGACCGTGTTCACGGCCACCATCCGCAGCCAGCCAGACCAGACCCAGCGGGGGGTGTCCATCCAGCAGTCACGCAACGTGATGGAACGCATGACGCGGGAGATCCGCCAGGGATCCACCGTGTACCCGTCGACGAGCACGCAGCTGTCGTTCCTCACCCTCGTGCATAGCGCAACCTGCGGGGGAGCGCACGCCGATACGGCGATTCAATGCAAGGTCACCTATTCGTGCAACGCCGGCAGCTGTACGAGGGTTGAGGCGGCGCCGCCTCCGGCAGCCGGGTCAGGCCCCGCGGTCACGACCGTGAGCGGACTGAGCGCCTCTGACGTGTTCCGGTACACGCCGGCCTGCAACGCAACCAGCACGTCAGGGTCGCCCGGATACGTCTGCATCACCCTGACCTTCAGAACCGCCAGCGGGTCCGACGCGATCACTGTCCAGGACGGAGCGGCACCCGTCAACCCGACCTCCTCGTGATGCGCGGGTTTCACAGTCTGGGGAGGTCCAGCCTGGTCCGCCGCGAGGAGGGCATCTCGATGGTCGAGGTGATGGTCGCGGCGATGATCCTGACGCTCGGGGCGCTGGCGATGCTGGGGCTGGTCAGCTCGCAGGCGCACAACACCTATCGCGCCCAGCAGAGCCAGGTCG
>JAWVFG010000043.1:0-19012 GCA_033856335.1 Solirubrobacterales bacterium | reverse complement strand
TCGTTCTCGGGATAGCCGGTGATCTCGCAGAGAGCCCGGTTGACGCGCTGGTATCGCCCCGCGGTCGAGACCAATGCCATTCCGACCTGGCTGTCGTCGAAC
This sequence comes from Solirubrobacterales bacterium, assembly GCA_033856335.1. Classification (GTDB taxonomy): domain Bacteria; phylum Actinomycetota; class Thermoleophilia; order Solirubrobacterales; family 70-9; genus DASUPK01. The sequence goes on along the minus strand of JAWVFG010000043.1, from coordinate 18,910 downwards.
GCCTTGCGGAAGCGCTCCTCGGCCTCCCCCAGCTCGTTGGTGGTTCGGCGGAGGGCGAGCACGAGCGCGTGCACGGCCGGCCCGACCGTCGCGGCGAGCCCCATGGCGACGATCGCCCGCTGCAGCTGGTTGTGGTCGTAGGTGGAGTGGCCGGCGAGGATGACCGGCAGCAGAAAGGTGAGCCCCATCGCGACTATCGAAGCGCCCAGCTCCCTGCCTGTCCCGTAGATCGCGAACCAGGTCACCGGGATGGACAGGAGCGGGTCGAAGATGTTCGGTGCGGTGCCGGTGGCCTTGCGCAGCAGGGCGAGGAGGACGAAGTACGCGAGCGGCGGAATCGCCTGGGGCCAAGCAGGCAGGCGCTCCCACGGCACCAGCAGGGCCGACCCGACGATGACCGGCACCAACGCAGCCGCGATCTGGACGCGCGTGTCGGCGAAGGAGATCCCGGCTATGGGTACGAGCGCGAACGGCAGGAGGCCGGCGAGAACGAACGGGGCGATTCGCCAGACGACGTTCGAGCCCTCGAAGAACCTGCCGGGCTCAACATCGATGCCGATGGCTCGCGACCATCCACGGTCGGCCTGATGGCCGTTCGGGGCGGCGGAACGATGGCTCACTCTCGACGTCCTCTCTCGAAGTCCCCCTATGGAGCCTGCTGTAGGAAGCGCGTCCTTCCCCGTGGGAACCGTCCGACGGTAATCGGGCGCGGACGCTGGGGAAAGGCCTCTATTCGGTACTCATCCGCCGGGTGGACGTTCGTTCTAGCGTCGACGGCCCCCGCCGTCGCTCAGATGAAGCTCTTGCCCTCGCCGCGGTATGTGGGCACCTCGTCGCGAATCGTCGTCCCCGTGACGAGGAAGAGGCGCGGGAAGCGCTCGCAGAGCTCGCCCGCCTTGACGTGGCGGCAGTAGACGCGGTCGCCGAGCTTCAGCCCATCCGCCGCGGAGCCCCGCAGCGGCGTCTGGACCTCGCCCGCCCCCTCCCGCGGATCGAGCCGGAGGCCGACAGGCAGGTAGGGGACGGGCATCCTGTCTCGGGCACCGACGCCCGAGGCCAGGTAGCCGCCGCCCAGCGTGGTCGCCACACCGGGGCCTGGGCGTCTGACCACCGGCAGGGCGAACATCGCCGCGGGACGCGGCCGGAAGGCGCGGTAGTGGTCGAAGAGGACCGGCGCGTAGAAGCCCGACCCGGCGCCGATCTCGGTGACCGCCCATTCCGAGGCGGTCAGCTCGATGGACCCGGTGCCGCCGCCGTTGACGAACTCGAGCTGGGCGACCTCAGATAGAGCGGTGACGATCTCGGCCCTGCGTTCGGCGACGTCCTTCGCCGAGGCTGACTGCATCGCGCGCACGAGAAGGTTGTTGATGCCCTTGCGCGGCAGGTTGTCGCCGACCCCGGCGATCTGCCCCTCGTAGGCCATCACGCCGACCAGCCTGGTGCGCTCGCGGCGGTCGATCTCCTGCGCTAGGGAGACGGCCGCGTCCGCCGTCCTGATCGGGGAGCGCTTGGGCCCGATCTTGACGAGGCCGCCCAGCGGCCACCAGGAGAGGTCGATGTCGAGGGCCACGCGGATCGGCGCCACGAAGGAGCTTGCGGCCTCCTCGATCAGGTCCAGGTGCTCGGGGGAGTCGACCATGACGACGGGAGCCTCCTCGGGGTCCTCCGAGGTGATCCGCGCGAGCCGGGTGAGGGCCGCCCGGTCGGTCGTCGGGTAGGCGACCACGAGATCGCGGAGGCCGCGCTCCCAGAGCCAGAGCGTCTCGGGGAGAGTGAAGGTGAGGGCGCCCTGGAATCCCGGGTCGAGGTCCAGGAGGCGCTCCAGCATCGGACGGGAGCGGATCGACTTGCTGGCGATCCGGATGGGCTTGCCTCGAGAGCGGCGGAGCATGTCCGCGGCGTTCGCCCAGACGGCATCCAGGTCGACGAAGGCGAATGGAGCCTGAACCCCCTCGAAGATGGCCTCGAAGCGCTCGTGTGCCTCCATTGGGGTCGGCAGCGGCAGCGGTGTCGGCGTGTCGATCGCCGCGAGGGGACGCGTCTCCTCCTCGGCGGGCGGGGCGTGGCCGTTCGTGGTCGGCTCGCCGGTTGCCGTCTCGGTCTCAGTGGTCGGATTCTCGTCAGGGGGCGTCATCCCGATCCAGCCTACAATCGGGCCGCGTGGTCGCCCTCGGCGACCGCCGCCCCGGAGAGGTGGCCGAGCGGCTGAAGGCACTCGCCTGCTAAGCGAGTAGGGGGCTAATAGCTCTCTCGAGGGTTCGAATCCCTCCCTCTCCGCTCCAATGGGCTTCCTCACGCTGATCGCGACGCTCGCGATCGCTGTCTCCTCCTCGGCGAGCGGCAACACGGTGGTCGCAGCGCTGCGCGCGAGTGTCCCGCTGCCCGATTTCCAGCTCAACCCGCCCGCGCCGTCTGTCAAGGGCCCGAGCTTCCCGATCGCAACGGTGCAGCCCGGGCACACGATCAACCTCCACGCCTCGCCCGGCGGCAGGGTGGTCACGCGCGTCGGCGATCGCACCGAGTTCGGCTCGATGCGGGTCTTCTGGATCGAGCGGGTGAGGGGGGCCTGGTTCGGCGTGCCGGCGCCCGAGCTGCCGGACGGCCGGCTCGCCTGGATCAGGGACGACCGCTTCGCGCTGGACGTCTCGCAGACGTCCTTCTGGATCACCGCCGATGTCTCGCAGCAGCGGCTCGAGCTCCACTATGGGAACCGGCTCCTCGATCGGTTTCCGGTCACCGTCGGCTCCCCGAGCTCTCCGACGCCGCTCGGCGACTACTCGGTCACCGACGGGCTGGTCGGACGCGGGCTCGGCCCCTGGTACGGGTGCTGCGTCCTCGCGCTCTCCGGCCATCAGCCCAATCTGCCGGCGGGATGGATCGGCGGCAATCGCATGGCGATCCATGGCACGCCCGGCTCCATCGGAGGGGCCAACTCACACGGCTGCCTGCGGGCCTCCGACCCCAACATGATCTCCCTGTTCGCGCGCGTCCCACTCGGCGCGCCGGTCTTCATTCACGCCTAGGGCGGCAGCCGTTTGGCCGGGGGCTCCCGCCAGAGGCTCAAGTAACGGGCCGACGCGTCGATGTCTACCTCGTCATGCCGAAACTACGCATAGCGCTGGTCGTGATAGCCGCTGTGGCCGCGGTGGCCGTAATCCCGGCCCAGTCGGGCGCCTCAGGCGCGGGCCTCCAGAACTGCGGCGGGTCCGTCCGCGCCGGCCTCGTCCCCTGCCCCAAGGCCAAGCGAATCGCCACGGAGTACGCCAAGACCAGGGCCAGCTCGCTGCAAGGCTTCAGATGCAGGTCGAAGCGCAACGGCAGTCAGATCAGCGCTCGGTGTGTCCTCAACGAGAAGCTGGTCCTGTTCTCGTTCCGGACCTGACACGCCGTCGCCGGGCAACCGTTTGACCCGCCGATTGCTACGGCTTGCGACGCCGGCGCGAGACGCGCGCGCGGAGCCGTGACCCGGGGCGCGGGTTGGCCGGCTTGGGAGGCGCCTTCCGCTTCGGCTTTGGCTTCGGCTTCGCTCGGGGGACGGGCTGCTCGCGGAGGGACTCCCGGAGCGCGGAGGCTAGGTCGTCCAGGTCTGGGACGACGTCGCGGTCGCCCGCCAGGCCGAAGTAGATGCGGCCGTCGTAGCTGATCATTCCGATCGAGAGGGCGTGGTTCTGAGGGGAGAGCGGGACGAACGGATAGATCTCCTTGATCCGGCGCCCGAGCAGGTAGAGGGGCTGCTGGGGGCCCGGGACGTTCGAGACGACCAGATTGAAGATCAGGGGACGCGCCATCGCGGTTGAGAGGAGCCGGTTGAGGGTGGGGGGCGCCCACCCGGTCGCTTCGATCAGCAGGGAGGCCGCGCGGGCGTTGTCGGACTCCTTCAGCCGCCGCGTTTCGTCGCGGAGCTGCTCCAGGCGCTTGCGCGGATCCGGCTCGGCGAGCGGCAGCCGGACCATGATCGTCGAGATCCTGTTGCCGAGCTCGCCCTTCTCGTCGGGGCGGCGAATGCTGACCGGCACGAGCGCCACGAGGTAAGCGGGCACCTTGTCGCCGCGCCGCTCGAGGTAGCGGCGCAGGGCGCCCGCCGCCACGGACAGCACCACGTCGTTGACGGTCGAGCCCTCGGCGACCTCCCGGGCGCGCTTTAGTCGGTCGAGGTCCGTCCGGGCCCATGCGATTCGCCGGTCCCGGCCGATCCTGACGTTGAGCGGGCTTCTCGGCACCCTGGGGCCGCCGGAGGCGAGGCTCGTGAACGCTTCCGCGGTCCTCAACACGCGGGCGGCGGTCTGGGCGGGAGTGGTGACGGCGGTGCGCGCGGCTCGGCCCGCCGCCCGCAGCGGCTTCCGGACCCGCTCGGAGGCGGCCTGGGTGAGGAGCATCGTCGGGCTCGGCTCGTCGGGATCCCACGGCTTCTCCGGCACCTGCATCCGAGTGCCGCGCTTGCTTGGGTCGAGCAGGATCGTGCCGACGTCGACCGCGGCCACCCCGTCGACCAGGGCGTGGTGGGTCTTGGAGATGAAGGCGTGGCGTCCCTTGAGTCCCTCGACCATGTAGAGCTGCCAGAGGGGGCGCTGCATGTCGAGCGGCTCGGACATCACCCTGCCGACGATGTCGCGGAGCTGGTCGAGCCTGCCCGGCCGCGGCACCGAGACGTGGCGAACGTGGCGCCGCACGTCGAACTGCGGGTCATCCCCCCAGACCGGGTTCTCGATCCCGAGCGGGATCCTGACTATCCGCTGGCGGAAGCGGGGCACCAGCAGCAGGCGCTCCTCGACGTGCGCGACCAGCTTGTCGTAGCTCGGGGCCGCCCCCTCGACGATGATCGTCGCGCCGACGTGCACGTGGATCGGGCCGCGCTCGGCGAACAGGTTCGACATGTCCGAACCGGAGAGTCGCTCTGGAATCCTGGTCGCCACGAGCGGGCCAGGCTAACGAGCGCTAGTCGCGACGCTGGACATGGTCTGCGCTAAGCGCGGCCGGGGTGGGAGCGCCGAGCAGCGCCAGCGCGAGCCGCAGTTCGTCGGCGAGCATCTCCAGGGCGCGGCGCGCCCCCGCCTCGCCGTCCACGGCGAGGCCCCAGAGCGCGGGCCGCCCCACCAGCACCGCCTCGGCGCCCAGGGCAAGCGCGACTGCGACATCGGTGCCTCGCCGGATGCCTCCATCGAGCAACACCGGGATCCGGCCCGCGACCGCCTCGGTCACCTCCGGGAGCGCGTCGATGGTGGCGGGCGCGTTGTCGAGCTGGCGGCCCCCGTGGTTGGAGACGACGACGCCGGCGGCACCGTGCTCCACGGCCAGCGCGGCGTCCTCGCCCGTGATCAGGCCCTTGACCAGGATCGGCAGCTGGAATTCGCCGCAGAGCTGCTCCAGGTCCTTCCAGGTGATCGAGGGATCGACGAGCTCGAATACCTCGGCCGTCGTCAGGCTGCGGTGCCCGACGGCCGCCTCGATCGCCGGCGCCCGGATCTCAGCCGGGACCTGAAAGCCGGTGCGGACGTCGCGCTCGCGCCGCCCGGCGTATGGCGCGTCGACGGTGAGGAGCAGGGCCTCGTATCCCGCCTCTGCTGCCTCCTCGACCATCGCCCTCGTCACCCCGCGGTCGCGGAAGCAATAGACCTGCATCCAGCGCTTGCCCCCGGGCGCCGCCTCCGCCACCTCCGCCGGGCGCGTGCTGGTCAGGCTGGAGACGCACATCACCGTGCCGGCGTCCTGCGCGGCACGCGCCATGCCGGCCTCGCCGTCGGGGTGGGCGAGCAGCTGGAAGGCGACCGGGCCGACCAGGATCGGCATCTCGACCTCGGTGCCGAGGACAGTTGCCCGGGTGGTCACCTCCGAGACGTCGACCAGGACGCGGGGCCGGAGCTCCCAGCGCTCGTACGCCTCGACGTTCCGCCAGAGGGTGCGCTCGTCCCCGGCGCCGCCGGCGAAGTAGCCGTGCGCTCCGGGATCGAGCTTCTCGAAGGCCAGGTGCTCGAGATCCGCGATGTTGACGGGGCCGGTGACGCGCAGAGGCTATTCACAGACCGGCGCACGGGATAGGGTCGGCCTCACAGGGGAACCATCAAGTACAGGACGAGCAGGAGGAGATGAATGAAATTGCCACGGTTCGCTCCGCTGTCCGGGATTGCCTTTGTGGTGCTTCTGATCGTCGGCTTCGGTCCGGTCGGAGGCTCCACTCCCGGCAGCGACGACAGCGCAACGAAGATCTCGGCCTTCTACCACGATCATCAGACCAAGGAGGTCGCTGCAGCCATCATCGTCGCCGTCGCCGTGATCTTCCTGGCGATGTTTGTCGTTGCCCTCAGGGACTACCTGAGAGGAGCCGGTGGAGGGGGTGACTTCTGGCCGACGGTCGCGCTGGTGGGCGGAATTGTCTCGGTCGGGGGGTTCTGCCTGGCGATCGCCATCCACGCGGCGCTGATCGACGGCGGCCACAACAAGCTCCCCGGCGCCGCGCTGATGGCCCTGAACGCCTTGGACAACTGGGATTTCTTCACGTTCGCCTTCCCGCTCACCATCATGTTGTTCGGTGTGGCCGGGTCGGTCCTGAAGGCCGGGGCACCTTTACCGAAATGGCTCGGCTGGGTGGCGCTCGTGCTGGCGATCCTGTTCTTCGCCGGCCCGTTTGGCTTCTTGGCGTTCCTCCTCACCGGCATCTGGATCGTCGTCGCCAGTGTCCTGATGTACCGGCGCTCGGCTCCGGCCGCACCGGCCCCGACACCGACCGCGTAGGCGTTTCGCTCAGCCCGGCGCTCCCATTGGGGCGCCGGGCTGAGATCCTTTCCGCTCGATGCCGCGGAGACGACGCGAGAGAGAGCCGATCAAGACGGTGGACTACACCGATCCCGAGGGCAACGTGCTGACGCTCCGGCAGTCGCTCAGCGCCAGGACGATCAAGAAGATCGGCGAGCCGCCGCGCCGGGACGCGGCCTCGGCGGAGGATGTCTGGGCGCGCCGCCAGGAGCTGCTCTTCGAGCGGCTGGTGGTGCGCTGGGAGATCGCGGGGCTGCCGCTCGACGACCAGAAGATGCTGATCGGCCGCTACCGGATGGCCGACTCGGATGCCAAGCGGTGGGTGCGCGAGACGATCGCCACCCATGTCGAACGCCACATCCCGGAGCTCGCGTGACGAGCGCCACGCCCCCCGAGCCGTTCACGCTCACCTACAGGATCGCGATGGCGGTCTGCGCCCCGATGGTGAGTCTCTGGGGACGGTTGGAGGTCGAGGGACTGGAAGCGCTGCCGCGGGGCGGACCCACACTGGTGGTCGCCAACCACGACTCCCAGACCGATCCGCTGGCGGTCGGCGTCGCAGCGCGCCACCGCCGCCAGATCCGCGCCCTCGCCAAGAGGAGCCTCTGGGACAAGCCAGGACTTGGCCGCGTCCTCGACGGGATGGGCCAGATCCCGATCGAACGCGCCGCGGGTGACGCCGGTGCCCTCGTGAACGCCGTCGAGGCGCTGCGCGGCGGCGCTTGCATAGGAGTCTTCCCGGAGGGGACGATCTCGGTCGGCCGCCGGCTGCGGGCGCGCAGCGGCGTCGGTCGCCTCGCGCTCGAGGTCCCGGAGGCGCGCTTGGTGTGCGCGGCGGTCGAGGGGGCTCGGGACTTCGCGCGCTTCCCGACGCGTCCGCGCATCCGCGTCCGCTTCTTCGAGCCGGCCTCGGGCCAGACGGATCCATCCGAGACGGCGAGCGGCCTCTCGGAGCGGCTTTTGGCCGAGCTTCGCGCTCTCGCTCCTCCCGTCGATGCGGGCCGAAATCCCGCGGAGACGCTGGAAAAGTACGAGCGCAAGCTCGCCGAGCGCGAGGAGGGCGCCGCGAAGCGCCGCGCCGAAGCGGCCGAGCGCGAGCGAGTCTGAGCCCCGACCCGCGCCGCTACGCTGTGGCCCGCACGCGCCCGTAGCTCAGTTGGATAGAGCGTCGGTCTACGAAACCGAAGGTCACAGGTTCGAATCCTGTCGGGCGCGCCTCAGAAAACGCCGGCAAACCGCCTCACAATGCCGAATGGCGGGGGTTTCGGAGTCAACCGAGCTACAGCGGGAGTCGCTTAGCCCTCTTGATGCACTTCTTGCGCTTGGGCCCCTTGGGGAACTTCTTTTTGCACTTCTTGAGCGCAGCCGCCCGCTGGCCGGTGGGTCCGGTGGACCCTGGAGGTGGGGGAGCTGGCGTGTCCGCGAGGGTCAGCCGAAACGGGACCATCGGGCCGCTGTCGGTGTAGTCCCACGGGGAGTTGCCGTCAGCGTCGTGAGCAAATCGCTCAACAAAGAAGCGGCTCGCGTCGGTCGCCGTGAACCCGTCGAAGGCGACTGCGGTGCAGGTGATATCGCCCGCGTAGGTAACCGACGCGTGCGAGAAGCGAACGATCAGGCCCCCGCCCCCGAAGCTGAAGGGCGCCTCGGCCGTGAACCGCAGCTCGTAGTCGCCTGCGATCGTGTCGCCGCGAGGATTGGCCGGCGTTTGCGTGTTCGTCGCGACGTTGATGAAGCCTTGGGCGGGGATGTCCCCTCCGTTGGCGGTGGTCGCCGCAAGGGCGACGTCAACTTGGACGTCAGCGTCATTGACGGCGCCGAGATCGAACCCGATCGTGTCGCCGACCTTGAGCTGGAAGGCGGGGATGTTCTTGTAGACGAAGCCCGCAAAGGGTCCCCACGTGCTGTTAGGGCCGACGCCGAATGGCCAGCAATTGTCGGGCGACCCTGGTGGCGCGGCTGGGGTGGTGGTGATCGTGGTAGCCGCTCCGGCCGAGGCGATTGTTGCTTGCGCTGCCGCTAGCAGTCCGCCGGCGATGGCCAGGAGAAGAAGAGCCCGCTTTGTGAAAGTCATCGGATCAGTCCTCCCGGTGAATGGGCGTGACTCTAATCCGTCCCGAACCACGAGTCCAGTCGGGGCAGAACGTGCGAATCAGGCGCCCCCTGCATCGAGCCCCGCGTCCAGTTCGTAACTACGAAACCGAAGGTCACAGGTTCGAATCCTGTCGGGCGCGCTAGGCGATCGCGGGAGCTTTTTGGGGTTCTGGCGTACGGAGCATCTCCGCCATGGCCCCTGGATCGAGCGGGCGGGCGAAGTAGAAGCCCTGCCCGAGATTTGAGTGCAGAGCCCGGAGCTCATCGAGCTCCTCTTCCTCCTCGATGCCCTCGGCGACAATGTCGAGGTCGAGGCCCAGACCCAGCTCGATGATGGCGCGAACGATGGTGCTGCCGTCTGCCTGACCCAGCCCCGCGACAAACGATCTGTCGATCTTGAGCATGTCTATCGGGAAGCGCTGTAGGTAGCTCAATGCGGAGTAGCCGGTGCCGAAATCGTCGACCGCGAGCCGGACCCCGACCTGCTTGAGCTCCTCGAGACGCTTCCGGGTCTCGTCGAAGTTCCTGACCAGGAGGTTCTCGGTGACCTCCAGCACGAGCTGGTCGGGACGAAGGCCGCCTTCCTGAAGCGCTGCCCGGACGTCTTCCACGAGGTGTGGATCGGTCAGCTGCTTGGTGGAGACGTTGACGCAGACGTAGAAGTCGTCACCCGTCAACCCTTCCTGCTGCCAGGCTCCGGCCTGGCGGCACGCCTCGTTCAGGACCCAGCGCCCGATCGGCACTATGAGGCCGTTGCGCTCGGCCAGGGGGATGAACTCCAGCGGGCTGACCATCCCATGGTCAGGGTGATTCCACCGAATGAGGGCCTCGACGCCCGCGATTTGCTCGGACTCGAGGACGACGATGGGCTGATAGCGGAGCTCGAACTGATCCTCGGCCAGGGCCGTTTCCAGTTGGTCGTTGAGCTCGAACCGGCGCCGCACACCCTCGCGCATGGCCGGCTCGAACATCGCGAAGCCGCCCCTGTCCCGTGCCTTTGCCGAGTACATCGCCAGGTCGGCATTTCTGAGCAGCTCGACTGGCGTTTGCACCTTTGGCTCGGCGATCGCCACGCCGATGCTCGCTCGCGGCGAGATCTGGCTGTCCGCGATCGCGTAGGGCTTGCCGATCACGTTCAGAACCCGCTCCGCGACCACAGCCGCGCCGTCCGCCCCAGACGCTGCGACCGTGAGGACCCCGAACTCATCGCCACCCAACCGCGCCGCCGTGTCCCCTCCTCGCAGAGCCCCGTCCAATCGCTCAGCGACCGTCTGCAGCAGGGCGTCCCCGGCGCCGTGGCCCAAACTGTCGTTGACGAGCTTGAAGTCATCCACATCCAGGAACAGAACGGCGACCTCGTCGCCCGTTCTCCGCGCCCGGACGAGCGCGTGCTCGACGCGCTCCTCAAACAGGGCGCGACTGGCCAGGCCGGTGAGCTCATCATGAAAGGCCTGATGACGGAGCTGGCGCTCCAGCGTCTTGCGCTCCCCGATGCCTCGGCTCGTGAGCACCAAGCGACCGGTGCCCATCACCCCATCGGGCAGCGCTGAGACGGCTGTCTCGACGTCTACCCAGGTGCCGTCGCGGTGGTGCAGACGGCACTCGAACCGGCTGCCGGATCCGTCCTCAGGGTGGTCGGTGACCAGGAGGAATTCAATGCGCGTCAGGTCGTCGGGGTGCATGAGCCCGGCGAGCTCGCGGCCGACAAGCTCGTCGGGGCGATAGCCCAAGACTCGGGAGGCGGAATCGCTCTGGTAGGTGATCGTCGCCTTGTCGTCGATGACCGTCACCAGGTCCGTTGCGTTTTGAGCCAGCGCTCGGTATCTCCTCTCGCTTCGGCGAACCGCCTTGTCGCTTCTGCGAACGGCGGAATACCAGACCCACGCCAGCAGGATGATCAGCGCGAAGCCACCGGCGCCCGCGAGCGCTGTCGCCGTGGACTCGCGGGCCGTGGCCGCGTCCGCCTCCTGAGAGTGGACCTGGGTAGCGGCCACCAGGAGCTCGCGCAGATCGGAGAAGGCTGGATCGACATTGTTGCTGTCGAACTGTCGTGCGCTCTTCACGCGGCCGGACCGAAGCAATGAAAGCTCGCGTGTGAGGTTGGCGTGATACCGAGCGAAAGCGCCGGGGATGACTGCGGTCTCGGCAAGGTCGTTGGGATCGCGGCGGGCAAGCTCAGCAAGCTTCGTGCGTATCACCGACCTCGCGGCATTCAGCTCCTCGATCACCGAGCTGCTGGCGTTGCTATGGGCGATTGCCTCCCATTCCAGACTGCTCTCCAGGTTGGCTGTCGCCTGCAGGTTGGCGAAGCCCACCTGCTCCTGCTGGGCCACAGCGGCCTGTGCGTGTGAGTGCCTGATCACGCTGAGTGCAACACCACCGACGAGCAGCGCGATCAGCACGGGTATCAAGATCGCTCCCCTCATGGAGGCAAATCGCGCCCAGGCCCACTTGTCCGATTTTGTGCCCATCACGCCACCATCGACCGATTGCTCGGGTTGCACGAGGTTGACGGGGTTGACCGGGCCGTAGTTGTCCGCAACCCAGGCGGCGTGCCCGCTCGAGCCGGGGGTGGACAGTCGCTACGTTTGTCCTAGATCAGAACGGCGAACGGAGCGGATATGGCAAAGGTGCTCTATACGGCTGAGGCGACCGTCACTGGCGGGCGCATCAAGGGCCACGGCAGGACGACGGACGGCGCGCTGGAGGTCGACCTGCGGATTCCGGTCGAGTTGGGAGGCGAGGGCGGCGGCACGAATCCGGAGCAGCTCTTTGCGGTTGGCTTCGCGTCCTGCTTCGAGAGCGCACTGGCCGCCGTCTCACGGCGCCAGAAGGTGGCCGCCGACGACGCGGTCATCGACTCCAAGGTGAGTCTCCTGCCGAACGACGCCCGTGGCTTCGATCTCGCGGTCGAGCTGGATGTGACGCTGCCGTCGATCGACGACGCCACCGTCGCCGCCGAGGTGGTGCGGGCCGCCCACAAGGTGTGTCCGTACTCGAACGCGACGCGCGGCAACATCGACGTGACGCTGACGGCGAACGGCCAACCCGTCGAGGATCAGAGCAACCCCGCCTGAGGGGGCTCAGAGGCCGGCCGCGGCGAGGGCCGCGTTCCTGTCGAAGCGGTAGTGGGACTCTGCGAATTGCCGGTCCTCGAATCGGTGGACTCCGGTGAACTCTCCGACCGGTGCGCCGTCAACGCTCTCGTCGCTCAGGTTGCGGTAATGCCCGACGACCCACGCCTCGTGGCTCACCACGTCGCTCACCGAGATGTCGATGCGCCCCGCCACCTCGACCAGGCGCTTGTACTCCCTGATGCTCGCCTCGACGCCGATGAACGGTCCCGGATCGGGCCAGATCTCGAGCGGAGTCATGACCGCCTCGGGAGCGATCAGCACGGACAGCCCGTCCCAGTCCTTGCGCTCGAAGCAGCCGACGGCCTCGAGGACCAGATCCACATTCCCCCTGCGCATCGTGCGGGCAGTATCTCCGTCCGCATGAGGAAGTCAAGCCAGAGGGCGTCCTAAAACCGAGAGGGACGGCCCGCAGGCCGCCCCTCTCGCAACTTCAACTGGAAGCGGTCCCTACTTCTTGGCCGGCTTCTGCTTGCACTTCTGGACGCTCGTGGCGGACGTGCTGGTGCCGCCGAGGAACGTCGTGGTCTCGCTGTTGACCCACTTCTTCTTCTTGCAACGGGCCATCACGAAGAACGACTTCTTGCCCGTCTTGATCTTGTTGATGGTGGTGTCGAAATGCGTGATCGCCGTGCCCGTGTTCGGGATCTGGACGGTCAGCGTGTTCGAGGATGTATCGAGAACACCCTTCAACACCGGGTCGAGCGCGTCGTTATTGACACTGGTGTGCAGCAGGATCACCGGCCTGCCGCCTTCGGGCTGGCCGTTGAACGCAGTCACGACCGCGCTCAGGGCCCCGCCGTTGATCTTGGCGCTGCCCTGGCCGATGATGCTGCCCGGGCAGTTCGCCTTGGCGGTTGCCTCTGGCTTGTTGTTGACGTTGCCCAGCGGGCACTGCGGCAGGTTCCCCGGCGTGAACACGAAGTCCCTGCTGAAGGTCAGAACCGTCTGGCTGGCGACCGGCGAGAAACCGCCGCTGTAGGTGGTGTCGACCACGTTGGTGAAGGCGACAGGACCGCGACGCTTCTTGTCCTGCTTCTTCGGCGTCGCCGTGGCCGAGTAGGTCTGGCCTGTGACGGCGGCTGATGCCACCGTGCCGGCCAGCAGGGCACCGATGATGCCGAGCGATGCCCCAATCAAATACGTGCGTTTACGCATAACGCTCCTTTTTGAATTTGCTTCGTGCCCCTAGGAACACGCAACAGCCCGTGTCGGAGCGCTGACGGGCCTCAGGCGCCGAGCGTCCTCCGCATGGAGCGCCGGGCGCGGACGAACACATCCCCGTCTCGCGAGAGCTGGAACCCGTAGCTCGCGGCGGCCGCCAGGGCGTTGAGCTGGAAGGCGACGTCGGCCGGCTCGGTGTCGACCGGGAGCTCGCCCGCATCGATGGCGGTTGCGACCTCGCCCTCCAGCACGCCGAGCCAGCGGGCCATGGTCCTCGCAACCGCATCGCGCAGTGGGCCGGGCCTGGCGTCGAACTCGACCGTGGCCGTGGTGAGGAAGCAGCCGCCCGGCATCACCTCACGCTCGTGATACGCGAGCCAGCTGTCGCAGAGCGCCAGCAGCCGGGGCAGTCCCGGCTGCTCATCCGCGACCGGCCCCCAGACCTCGTCCCTGAACTGCTCGATAGCGGCCTCCAGCGTCGCCAGCTGCAGCTCCTTCTTGCTCCCGAAGAGGCTGAAGACGCTGCTCTTGCGCATCTCCACCTCCCCGGCCAGGCCACCGATGGTCAGGCCCTCGAGGCCCTCGACCGAGGCGCGCTCGACCGCGGCGTGGGTGACGGCGGCTCGGGTCTCGGCGACGGCTGCTGCGGGGCGGCGTGGCATGGGAGCGGATGATACCGTACGGTCGTTCGATAAAGGAGGAGCGCGGATGAGGGTCAGATGGCTGGGCTGGGCGGGGGTCGAGATCGAGGCGGAGGGGGTCGTGGTGGTCGTGGATCCGCTGGCTGACGCCGGTGCCACCTTCGCCGCCCTCGGGGAGGCGGCCCACGGCGACAGGCTGCCGACCGTGGTGGCGCCCGACGCTCGGGGTGCCGCGGTCGCCGGGCTGGTCAGCCACCTGCACCGGGATCACGCCGACGCCGGAGCGCTCGCAGCGGCCCTGAGCGCCGATGCGTCGGTTTACGAGCCCGTCTGGCCGGGAGGCGAGGACGTCGAGAACCTCGGGTTGGCCCAGGCAAACTCCGAGCTCGACCGAGCGGGGGTCGGACGCAGGGCGGTCGAGGTCTGGGAGCGGGTGGAGGTCGGCCCGTTCGCGCTCACGGCGCTGCCCGCCGTCGATGGCCTGGGCGATCCGCAGGTCTCTTGGCTGATCGAGGCCGATGGTCGCCGGGTCCTTCACCTGGGGGACACGGTCTTCCACGGCTATTGGTGGCGGATGGCTCGGCGCCACGGACCGTTCGACGTCGTCTTCGCGCCGATCAACGGGGCGGTGGTCGACTTTCCACACCTGCAACCGCCGAGCCCGTTGGCGGCGGCGATGGAGCCGGAACAGGCCGCCGTCGCCGGCGAGGCGCTCGGCGCGGGAACCCTCGTCCCGATGCACTTCGACGGCTTCGAGATCGAGCCTTGGTACCGCCCGATCCCCGACGCCGCCGCACGATTCGAGGCCGCCGCCGCGGGGCGCTCCTACGAGTCCCGGGTGCTCGAGCCGGGCGAGCGCTTCGAGGTGGCCGCGGTCCCGTCAGCGGGCTGACGTCGCCGAGGCCCTCTCTTCGAGTCGCTCGGCGAGGCGGTTCATGCCGCGGGCGCGCGCGGCCTTGGCGGCGCCGCGGTAGTCCGTGCGCTTGTCACGGGGGCGCCCGACCTTCTCCGTGCGAAGCGTGGCCATGTCCTTGAAGGCGAGCAGCAGGTCGCGGTCGCCGATCAGCGCTGTCCGCAGCGCCGGCCGGGGTTCGCGAATCGCCGCGGCGAGGACCTTCTCCAGCGAGCCATGCTTCCGCAGAAGCTCGACGGCCGTCTTCTCCCCGACGCCCTTGGCGCCGGGAATCCCGTCGGAGGGATCGCCGCGAAGCGCAATCAGGTCGGGGACGAGCCTGGGTGCGATTCCGTACCTCTCCTTCACCTCCGCTGGTCCCATCGGCTGGCCGCCCTGCTTGCCGGTGCTGACGTAGAGCACCTTGGTCGACCCGCTGGCGCACTGGAACATGTCGCGGTCTCCCGTCATCAGCAGCGTCCGGCCGCCGGCCTTGCGCTCCACCTCGGCGAAGGAATGCAGGAGGTCGTCGGCCTCGAGGGTCTCCGATCCGGCGACCGTCCACCCGAAGGCACCGAAGAAGTCCGCCGAGTCATCCCACTGAGGGCCCAGCTCGTCTGGGAACGCCGCCTCGCGGTCGGCGTGGTAGGCCGGGAAGAGCTCGACCCGGTACTCGGCCGCATCCGGCCCGAAGCAGA
Organism: Solirubrobacterales bacterium; assembly: GCA_033856335.1. Classification (GTDB taxonomy): domain Bacteria; phylum Actinomycetota; class Thermoleophilia; order Solirubrobacterales; family 70-9; genus DASUPK01. The sequence continues at coordinate 3,540 of JAWVFG010000043.1, read as the reverse complement.
GCACCACCGCTCGCGGGTCGTGCCGCTCGACTTCTCGCAGGATCAGATTCGCCGTTCCGAGCAGGGCGTTGGCCGCCTTGCCGTCCGGGCCCTTGATCGACTTGGGGAGCGCGTAGAAGGCTCGGAACAGCATCGACGGAGCATCGACCGCGAGCAGGGGGCGTGGCATGAGGGGGACGCTAACGCTGCGACGGCACGCCGAGCAGTGCCGCCTCGACCTGGCGGAGCCGATCGACGTCTCCCCGGATGCCGGCGACCCTGTCATTGAAGAGGAAGGCCTGGGCGAGCTTGACGATCGCGTAGCCGAGGATCTCCGGCTCGACGGGCGCCTCGTAGGTGCCGGCCTCGACCTCGTCGGTGATCAGGCCGGTGATCAGCTCCACCATTCGCGGCTGGACGATCCCGGCGCCTGAGGCGATCAGCCGCAGGGCCGCATCGCGCTCCTGCTCGACGAACGCGCGCAGCGCCGGGGCATCGGCGAGCGCGCGGTTGAAGCGGTCGAAGGTGTCGAGCAGGCCCGGGCCACCCTTGCCGCTCAGGCCGGAGCCGGCCTCGGCGAGCACCGGCTCCGTGGCCCGGACGACCACCTCTCCGAGCAGCTTCTCCCGTGAGCCGAACCAGCGGTAGATGGTCGCGCGGCCCAGGCCCAGCTCCGCGGCGATCGCCTGCACGTCGACGCGCCGGCCGCGCAGGTAGCGATAGAGACCCGCATCGAGGACGTCGTCGCGGCTCGCCGCTGCCGGACGGCCGCGGTTCTTGCTCTGACTAGTTTGAGACATACCCAAAACTATGTATAGTGATCGCCGCGCTCATGGTCACCCGATTGTGGAGGAGAGGGCCCGCGATCGCCGCCCTGGCGGTTGCAATCGGGCTGCTCGGAGGCACGGCCTTCGCCGCAACCGCGTTCGATCCGATCTACGAGGCGAAGAACTTCTCCAAGACACAGGAGCGCGCGCGGATCTACTCCACCCCTGACTATCAACTCAAGCTCAGGACGATCGGCCTCCAGAACCGGGCCAACTCGCTCGCCATCCAGGCGAAGGACCCGGAGCGGAACTTCATCGGCAATCTCTGCGCCAGCGGGGAGGACGGCTGCGCAGGGGACGTTCGCCTCTACGACTGGGGCCCGAAGGGCTACGGCATCGTCAGGCCGGTCCTGTTCACGGCACGCAATGGCGCCACGATCTCCGGACACGTCTGGGCGACGAGGGCGGGCCCCGCCCGCCGGCCGGGGATCGTGATCACCAACGGATCCGTGCAGGCCGACGAGCAGATGTACTGGTACGCGGCGCAGACACTCGCCAAGGACGGCTACGTGGTGATGACCTTCGACCCGCAGGGGCAGGGACAGTCAGACAACTTCGGCGAGGGCGCGGATCAGCAGGAGGGCTTTCCCGCCCAGTCCGACGGCCGGCCGTTCTTTGACGGCACCGAGGACGCGATCAACTTCTTCCTCTCGGACTCCCGCCATCCCTATCAGCCGGTTCCCAGCTGCACCACCGGGACGAGCCACGCGCCGAAGCAGGACCGACGCGTGGCGGCCGGGCTCGACAGCGCCTTCAACCCGCTCGCCGGAATGGTCAACAAGAACCGGCTCGGCCTGGCCGGGCATTCCTACGGCGCCCTGGGCGTCTCTTACATCGGCCAGTGGGACCCAAGGGTGGACGCCGTGGTCGCCTGGGACAACCTGGGCGGGACGGATCCGAACGCAGCCTTCGGATACAACAGCCATGAGGAGCAGCCCTGCCCCGCCGATCCGTCACAGCGGACGGTCGCCCCCATCACCAAGCCGGCGCTCGGCATCTCCGCCGACTACTTCCTGCCGCCCACGCCGAACACCTCTCAGCCCGACCCGGAAGCGAAGGCCGCGCAGTCGGTCAAGTACAGCGCCGCCGGCGTGGATTCCGGCGAGATCGTCATCCGCGGCGGCAGCCACCTCGACTTCAGCTGGATCCCCAACCCGGCGTTCGGCGCAAGCCTCCGTGGCGCCGACGAGATCGACTGGTACACGAGTGCCTGGTTCGACAAGTACGTCAAGGGGGACCCGTCCGCCGACCGGCGATTGCTCAGCAACCGCTGGTTCAACGACGCGCAGGAGGCCGCCGTCGATCCCGACCACGACGGCAACATGTTCTCCCGCTACTACCGCTCGCGCCTCGACATCGGGCTCGCCGGCGGCGGCCGCTTCGACTGCGAGGACATCAGGCCGGACGCGATGCGCCCGGATCCGCCCAGCACCTATCCGGCCAACACCTGCTCGGGATGGGTCCCGGCGGCAAGCGATGGCTGGCCGGGCGACTACTCGTTCGCCTCGATCGACACCACGCCCGACGGCCGTTAAGACCGCTTCGCAACCAGGCGGGGCATCTGCGGCCCCTACCAGCGAACGGGCAGCGACTTCAGCTGGTTGAGGAAGGGGGACTCGGCCGCGTTGGGCTTTCCCGCCATCTCCATGCTCGGAAAGCGGAGCAGCGTCTCCTCGAAGAGGATCCGCAGCTCTAGACGGGCGAGAGCGGCGCCGAGACAGAAGTGGCGGCCGCCGGCGCCGAAGGCCTGGTGCTCGGGGTTGCGGTTGACGTCGAAGCGCTCGGGATCCTCGTAGACGTCCTCGTCGCGATTGGACGAGACGTACCACATGATCACCTTCTCGCCCTCCTTGATCTCCTGGCCGGCGATCTCGGTGTCCTTGGTGGCGGTGCGGCGGAAGTGCGCGAACGCGGGAAACATGCGCAGGCATTCCTCGACGGCGCCTGGGATCAGCGCCGGATCCTCGGCGAGCATTCGCATCTGGTCGGAGCTCTCCAGCAGGGCGCGCATGCCGCTGGTGTAGGTCGACTTGGTCGAGTCGTTGCCGGCCGCGACCAGCAGGAAGAAGCCCATCACGATCTCGTGCTCCTCCAGACGCTCGCCGTCGATCTCGGCGTGGACGAGGACGCTGGTCAGGTCGTCTGTCGGATTCTCGCGGCGCTCGGCGATCATCTTCCGGCAGCGTTCGAAGATCTCGGGGATGTCCTTCTGGAGGATCTCATCGAGCCCGCCCGGGTTGAGGTCGTCATCGCCGAGGCCGAGCGCCGAGTTCATCAGCGTCGCCCAGACGATGTCGTCCTCCTCCGGGATCCCCATGAAGCTGCCGATCACGCGCGAGACGACCGGCTGGGCCACGTCGGTGACCAGGTCGCAGCGCTCGCGGCCCTGCATGCGGTCGAGCACGCGCAAGGTGATCGCGCGGATCTCGTCCTCGTGCGCCGCGATTCGCTTCGGCGTGAACCCCGCCTGGAACAGCGCCTTCAGCCGATCGTGCTTCGGCGGGTCCATCCCGATGAACATGGCCTGCACGAGCTCCACCGGGAAGACTTCCGAGACGGCCGTCACGCCATGGGCGGAGGAGTACGTCTTCCAGTCACGGCTGACCGCGTGGATGTCCTGCGCGGTCGTCACCGACCAGAAGCCCTTCTCCTCCGGGTAGTCCGTCACGCGGCCGGTCCAGTGCACCGGGCACTTCGCTCGCAGCTCCTTGAACAGCTCGTGCGGCGGGCCATC
>JAWVFG010000042.1:0-3475 GCA_033856335.1 Solirubrobacterales bacterium | reverse complement strand
ACAAGAACCGGCCGCCATCCATGGCGGCCGATCCTTGTAAAAACAGGCCCCGTCAGAACGGGCAGGGGTACATCTCAGGGGCCTTACTTGGGGGGTATGTAGTGGAACCAGGCGACGGGAGGCGCCTTGCGGCAAACGCCTGGAACCTATGGGCCGAGAGGTGGTGCTGGGCGTCCCGCCCAGCGCCAATTCTCCCGACCAAGGGAGTATCGAGCCGGGCCTTGGCAAGGGCAATACCGAAAACTTGGTCGATCGGCCGAATCGCTACGAACTGGCCAAGCGCCCGGTCAGGCGGGGGCCATCGCGGCCGAGAGCGCCGAGCCGTGCAGGATGTCGAGCTCGGAGACCTCGACCTCCTGCATGCCGAACGCCCTCATCACCTGGACCAGGATCACGGTCCCCGTGACGATGGTCGGTGCACGACCTGGATGAAGCCCGGGCACCCTGAGCCGCTCGGCCAGCGGCAGCGAGGCGAGCCGGCTGAGCATGCGCTGAACGCGCCGCATGCCCAGGTGATAGCCGTGCACGCGGCCCGGGTCATAGGGCTCGAGCTCCTGGTCGATCGCGGCCAGCGACGTGGGCGTTCCAGCGACCGCGATCGCGCGGATGGGCCTGCCCTCGGGCTGCGCGGCGATCGCTCTGTCGATCAGGTTGCGAATGTCCGCCGCGAGGTCCTCGAGCTCGTGCGGATCCGGCGGGTCCGAGGTCAGATGACGCTCGGACTGGCGGATGGTCCCGGCCTGGAGGGAGGCGTGAAAGCCGACCTCGGCGCCGGAGCCGACGATCAGCTCGGTGGAACCGCCGCCGATGTCGAAGACCAGGGTCGCGTCCGTCTCCTGCCGGTGGGCGGTCGCGCCGAGATAGGTGAGGCGGGCCTCCTCCTCGCCGGTCAGCAGGCGAGCGTCGAGCCCGAATCGTTCGCGCAGCTCGGCGATGAAGGCATCGCCGTTGACGGCGTCGCGCACCGCGCTGGTCGCGAACGCCATCGTGCGCTCGGCGCCCTGCTCCTCGTAGCGAGCCTTGTAGTCCGCGATGACCCCGCAGACGTCCTCCACGGCGTCGGAGCAGATCAGGCTGGAGTGGTCGACGCCACGGCCCATGTTCGTGACCGCGGTCCGCCTCTCAATTTCGTGGACGCCGGTGCCCTCGACGTCGGCGATCAGCAACCGCGTGGAGTTGGTGCCGATGTCGATTACGGCAACGCGCATCGCCGCATCCATGTCCTCCGGTCCCCGTTCACCGGGAGGCATCCTAGCGACGAGGTTGAGCCATGTGACCCGACAGGCTCAGCTCAACTTATGTCTATCCCTTCCGGAAGCCGAACAGGGCTGTGTACGTGGCGGCGTTCTGGACGTCGGGCACCACCGGCGAATCCTGGGCGACTCCGACCCCGACCTGCCGGAACCTGCGCGAGAGCATGACGGCGCGGTGCACCGGACTGGCCATCCAGCCGGCGACGATGGCCTTTGGGGTGCCGCCCTTGCCGCTCGCCCACTCGAGGTCCTCGCCGACCCCCCAGTGGCTCGCCCCGGCCATGTAGCCGGCAGCGGCCGCGCGGGATGCCGGCGTCCCGTCACCTCCGTGCGAGAAGAAGTTCTGCGCCGCCATGGCGTTGGAGTGCGTCTGGGCCGCGATCCCGAGCGCGATGCTGCCGCCCACTGGTCGCAGGCCCTGGTGCCTGCGCCGCTGGTTGACCAGGCACGTCACCGCCCGCTGGGCATCCGCGGCCGACTCCCGGTTGGGTTGCCGGTTCGCTCCTCGGCAGGCGCTCGCCTGCGAGGTCCATCCTGTGAGCAGTGCCCCCGTCGTGAGCACCACAGCTATCACCGTCTTGCGCATCGGTACCTCTCTCTCGTCGCGCTTCCGGGGTTAGCTGACGGGCTCGCACGGAAAGAGTCGCGCTATGCACTGGTTCGGCAATTCGCCCCAAGGGTTCGGTTCCCCCGGCCGCCGTTCCCTTCTTGGTCCGGCGGTTAAGCAGGTCTACGAAGCGCGGAAAAATACCATCTATTGGGGACGTAAGACCGATTTACGGACCGGGACACGGCGCGGTAAACTCGGTATTACCGACGCGGGGTGGAGCAGTCTGGTAGCTCGTCGGGCTCATAACCCGAAGGTCGCGGGTTCGAATCCCGCCCCCGCTACTCACGAAAGGCCCGCTCATGCGGGCCTTTCGTCTTGAGGGAAGATGCGATCCGTAGACTGATTGCGTCTTGGCGTCCGGGGAGAGAAGGCGCGAACGCGGTCCGCGCAGGTCGATGGCGACCATGCTCGGGGGCGGTGTCGGCATCCGAACTTCGCCGTTGGCACCCGTGGCGTTGCTTCTACTCGCGGCGCTCGTCTTCCCAGCCGGCGGCGGTGCCACCAATCGAATCGACCGGAGCAACAGCGGCTCCTCGAATCTGCTCGCGCGGGAAAGTGGGTCGGCGTGCAACCGGCTTCAGAGGAAGCTGAGGCGGCAAAGGGCAGTGCTGGCGAGGGCACGCAACAGGACGAGACGGGCGGCGATTCGGGGCAACATCAGGGTCTCCAAGAGGCTTCGCAGACTGGCCTGCCATCCTCAGCCGCCCCCTCAACTTCCCCGGGATTTCCGGGGTAACGGTCGCTATCTCGTTCCGGACCTTGGCGTGAACGTTCCGTTCACCTGGCGGGGAAGCGGTGGCAACAGTCAGATGATTGCCGGAGGCGAGAACTATCCGATCTATTTCACAAATCTGATCTTCGGCAACTCCCTCTACACGATCACCTACAAATGGCCCGGTGTGTCCGATCATCCTTGCTCTCGGATCCCAGGGTTCACCCTGGACCAGCTGAACGAGATCTTCAGAGGTGCGGAGTACGTTGGGCCGGAGATCTTGAACGGAAACAGGCCTCGCTACGTGAACCATTTTCGGCTCGCCAGAGCCTTGCCTCAGGGGCCTCCGGGGCTCTTTCCCCGGATCCCGTTCGCCGAGGCCGACATCTACGTCGATGAGAGGAACCCAGGGACGTTTTGGAGGGTGCTGCACTTCGGTTTCCAGAATCTCTACGACCCTAACCTGGACGAGTGGATCAACATGCACACCTTCAAGCACACTGCCGGAGAGGTGACACTTCCGCCGACGTGCCCGCTGCCGACGTCATGACCTCGAGCGATCGAACCTGAATCGGGGTACCAGCGGTGGTACCGAACCGAGCGAAACTCAGCTGATCTCACCTCGTCCCAAGTTGTTCAGTCACGCCTGAGGGCATCGAAGCGAACGGTTGCGAGGCGGCTCATAACCCGAAGGTCGCGGGTTCGAATCCCGCCCCCGCTACTTCCGTCAGACCCACCAGAGAGCCCTCCTTCGGGAGGGCTCTCTTATATCGCGGGGGCGCCCCGCCTACGGGGTGGCCCCGCCGTTGGGTGGCGGAGGCGCCGGTGGGGGCGCCGGCGCCGGGGTCGGCACCGGTTTCGGTTTCGGCGAGGGCGCGGGTTTCTGACCGACCCCTGGGG
>JAWVFG010000041.1:0-8012 GCA_033856335.1 Solirubrobacterales bacterium | reverse complement strand
CGAGATCGAGCGCATCCTGATGGACCGTGCGATCGAGCCTCTCTTCCAGCCCGTCGCCTCGCTGACCACCGGCCGGCTGATCGGCTACGAGGGGCTCGCCCGCTTTCCCGACGCCCCCGGGCGGCCGCCCTCGACCTGGTTCGCACAGGCCAACGCATGCGGCCTCGGGCCCGAGTTGGAGGCCGCGGCGATCAGGGCCGCGCTCGAGCCAATCGGCCGCCCGCCCGGAACCCACCTTGCGGTCAACGTCAGTCCATCGGCGCTGTCCACCGATGCCGTCAGGAGCGTTCTACCCGCGGATCTCTCCGACCTGATCATCGAGCTGACCGAGCACGAGGTCTATGTAGGCGACAGGCTGCTGGCGAACTCGCTGGCCGACCTGCGCGAGCGAGGGGCAAGGATCGCAATCGACGACGCCGGGGCCGGGTACGCCGGACTCAAGCAGGTCATGTGGGTGCGGCCGGACATCGTCAAGCTCGACCTGGAGCTCACCCGCGCGATCCACTCCGACCCGGTGCGCATGGCCCTGGTCGAGTCACTCGTTCGCTTCGCCCGCCGGGTGGGCGCGACGGTATGCGCGGAGGGGATCGAGAACCACGACGACATCGAGGTCCTCGCCAACCTCGACGTTCCCTGGGGGCAGGGCTATGCGATCGGGCGCCCCGCTCCTCCCTGGAGCCCGGTCTCACCGCCCGCCGCGGCGACTTGCAGGGATGCGCTCGCCAAGGCGCTCGTGTCGACGCCCGGCGGAGAGACGCCCACCATCTCGGCCGGCGACGGCCGCCTGGAGCACCTCAGCGCGCGACTCGCCAACGCCCGGTCCAGGTCGGACCTCCACAGCGCTCTCGACCTGATCGCCGGAGAGCTGCACGCCGACAAGGTCGCGCTCTCCCAATGGCATCCCGACATGACGGCCGTGGAGACACTCGCGGAGAGCGGGGACCAGCCTGACCAGGAGTACTTCTCGATCGAGGAGTACCCGACGACCGGCCGGGTGCTCGAGCGCCAGGAGGCAGCCCAGGTGATGATCGGCGACACCCGGGCCGACCGGGCCGAGGTGGAGTTGCTGTTCTCCATGGGCTACCGGTCCCTGCTGATGGTGCCGGTCGTCCACCGCGGCGAGAGCCTCGGCATCGTCGAGGCGATGAGCCACGAGGAGCGGCCCTGGACCCGGACCGAGATCAACCGTGCCCGGATCATCGCCAACCAGCTCGCCTCGGTGATCCAGTCGTTCTTCCGGGTCCCGGACCCGGAGCGGTTCGTCTAGAGGCTTCGCCGGCGGCGGAAATCCCGCCGCACGCTCTCGGGACGGCCCCACATCTGCACGACCTCCGCGCGCCCCTCCTGCGCGTCCCGCACCCGGAGCTCCCCGGTGATTCCCTCCCGGTCGAGCTTGGCGAGCACTCCGCGCACCGTCTCGGCCGCGGCCGCGTGGCCGAAGCGATGCGCGACGTTGATCCGCCAGTGCCAGTCCGCCCGCGAGTACGGCTGCGCATTCACCAGCGAGAGCATCACCGCGGCGTCCACGTAGCGAGTCTCATCGCCTATCCGCAAATCCAGCTCGAGGTCCGTCCAATCATCGGGGAGGGAATCGACGACCGCTTCGAAGTCCTCTGCAAGTCCCACAAGCGCAGCGTATCGACGGCTTCGCCATCAGGTCGCGGCCACTGGCGGCCGCACATACAAGTCGCTTCGGGCTTCGCCCTTCGCTCCGAAGGAGAGCGGCCTGGTGGCCGCTAGCCGACGAAAAGCTGTTCGATCAGGAAGACGTTGAGGGCGATGATGAGGCCGGACAGGAGGGAGGCGAGCGCCGTCAGCCAGGGCGGGTTGGCGAGTGAGCCCATCAGGGCAGGCCGGCGGGCGAGCAATACCAGCGGGACCAGCGCAAACGGAATCCCGAAGGACAGGACGACCTGGCTACCCACGAGCGCATCGGTCGGGTCGATGCCCACCGCGAGGACGACCAGCGCCGGTGCGAGGGTGATCGCGCGGCGCAGGAAGATCGGGATCCTGCGCCTGATGAACCCCTGCATCACCACCTGGCCGGCCATGGTCCCCACCGACGACGAGGCGTACCCGGAGGCGAGCAGGGCAATGCCGAAGATCGTCGCGGCACTCGGAGAAACGAGCTGCTTGAGGCCGTTGAACGCCCCGTCGATGCTGTCGATTCCGACCAGGCCGCTGTTGTGGAACAGCGCGGCGGCCATGATCATCATCGAGAGGTTCACCGCCCCGGCGATCGCCATCGCGATCACGACGTCGACGCGCTCGAAGCGCAGGATCTGGCGTTTCTCGCGCTCGTTCCGCCCGACGATCCGGCGCTGCGTCAGCGCCGAGTGCAGATAGATGACGTGGGGCATCACCGTCGCGCCGATGATGCCCGTGGCCAGCAGGACGCTCTCCGTGCCGGCGAAACCAGGCACGAACAGATGCTGGACGATCTGGCTGCGACTCGGATGCGATTCGAAGATCTCGAACGCGAAGGCCGCCACGACGACGCCGACGAGCACGACGATCCCGGCCTCGAGGCGGCGGAAACCCTTCTGCTGGAGCCCGAGGATCGCGAAGGCACCGGCGCCGGCGAGCAGGCCCGCCGGGAACAGGGGAATCCCGAAGAGCAGGTTGAGGCCGAGGGCAGCACCGACTACCTCGGCGATGTCGCACGCGGCCGCCACGACTTCCGCCTGAATCCAGAGGCCGATCGACGTGCGCCGTGAGAACGCGTCCCGGCATGCCTCCGCGAGGTTCTTGCCGGTCGCGATGCCGAGCTTGGCTGATTGGGTCTGGACCACCATCGCGATCAGGTTGGCTCCGAGCACGACCCAGAGGAGCAGGTAGCCGAACTTCGCGCCACCCGCGATGTTGGTGGCGAAGTTTCCCGGGTCGATGTAGGCGACGGCAGCGATGAACGCCGGGCCGAGGAAGGGCCAGATCCGGAGAAACCCTCGCGTGTCGCCGTCCAGCGAGCGCCGGGCTGCGCGCGCAACGGCCGCCTCCCCGGGCAGGACGTCCTCGGGCAGCACGTCCTCAGCGCCCCCCAGGTCGCCTCCGGGCGGCGGTGGCGGCGAAAGCTCTCCGGGGACCGGCTCGACGACGCCGACGTCGTCGTCCTCGCCCACGGACAGGTCGGGCTCGCTCATGCCCCCGCCGCGGATCGACGCCGCACTCTCATGCTCCCTGCAAGCTCCGGTCCGAGCGGATGTGTGCGACCGGCGATCTCGACCATCAGCGGACCCCCGAAGGGCTCGCGCGCCGTGAGCAGCAGCGTCGCGCCGGGCTGGATCGCGCGCTCGGCGAGGTAGCGCAGCATCGAGGCGTCGCTGTCGGAGACGCGGGTGAAGATTCCCTCCTCGCCCGGATCCAAATCGGTGAGCGGGACGGAGTCATCGGCGCCGATCTCCAGGTCTCGGTCCGGGATCGGGTCTCCATGCGGATCGAGCGCGGGCTCGCCGAGCTTGGCGGCGATCAGCTCCTCGAGCTCCTCGGAGATGTGGTGTTCGAGCACCTCCGCCTCCGCGTGCACTCGGTCCCAGGGCATGCCGAGGACCTCGGCGAGAAAGAGCTCGATCAGCCTGTGGTGGCGGATCACCTCGAGGGCGATTCGCTCTCCCTCGGACGTCAGGCGAGCCCCGCGGTAGGGCGCATACTCGACGATGCCCTCGTCCGCCAGGCGCCGCAGCATCCCTGAGGCCGAGGCGGGAGTGACCCCGAGTCGCTGCGCAACCGCGGTCGTCCCGACCCCGCTCGCCTCGCGCGCCTGGAGCTCGTAGAGAGCCTTCGCGTAATTCTCGGCGCCCTCGTTGGTGCGCCGCTTCGGGTGGGCGTTGTGAGCCTGGGCGCTCATCCGCGACATTCAAGCAGATGCGAACTCGGAAGTTAGGGGTAACTAACTCATAGGCAGCTCGCGCGGCCCCGGCCCTGCCGCCGAAGGCCGGTCTAGGCCGGGACCTACAATCGATCGATGGCCGAGACCGCGACCCAGGTGGAGCTCGACGGGCAATACCGCGCGCTGCGCGAGCAGGCCGGCTTCCTGGTCAGGGAACGGTCGGCTCTACTCGTGAGTGGCCCGGACGCGGCCGAGTACCTGCAGGGCCAGCTGACCAACGACATCGAGAGACTCGAGCCCGATCAGGGCAGCTACGCCGCGCTGCTCGACCGCAAGGGCCACCTCGTCGCCGACATGAGGGTTCTCCACCTGAGCCACTCTCATGGCGGACGGATCTGGCTGGATACCGAGCCCGTTGCCTCCGACGCCCTTCGCAAGCACCTCGAGACCTACAAGATCGGCCGCGAGGTGGAGGTCGCCGACGCGACTCCGGACTGGACGATCACGTCGGTGATCGGACCCGCATCGGTGGAGGCCGCCGGGATCCCGCCTCTCTCACCGGAGCACGCTCAGCACTACTACGAACGCGACGGGATCCAGATCCTTGCCGTCGCGACCGATCAGGGCGTCGACCTGATCGGTCGCCCGGATGCGGCGAACACGGTCAGGGAGGGGCTACTCGCGGGCGGCGCCGAACCTGCCAGCCACGAGGCGGCGGAGATCATCCGCGTCGAGTCCGGCAGACCGCGCTTCGGCCTCGACATGGGACCGGAGTCCATGCCGGCGGAGGCTGGCATCGTCGACCGGGCCGTGGACTTCGAGAAGGGCTGCTACATCGGCCAGGAGCCCGTGGCGCGCCTGCATTACCGGGGAAAGCCCAACCGGACGCTCCGTGGCCTTCGCCTCGCCGCGCCCGCCGCTCACGGCGATCCGCTCGTCCTCGGCGAGCGGGAGGTCGGCCGGGTCGGCACCGCCTGCCTCTCCCCCGCGCTCGGCCCGATCGCCCTCGCGATCGTCAGGCGGGAGGCCGCCGACGGCCAGCAGGTCACGGTCGGCGACGGTGAGGTCACGGCCGAGCTGGTCCAGCTGCCCTTCCCCACCTGACCCACTGGAGCGGCCTGTCCCTCGGTTCGGCTAGATTCCTCCGCGCATGCTGTGGAGGAGGGGCAGAGCGCTGGTCTTGCACGGTAATCCGGCGGCGGTTTTTGTGGCCGCCGTTGGGGTCGTGGTGGCGCTGGCGGTAGCCGGCTGCGGCAGCAGCAGCTTCAAGAACGATCCCCGCCCACCCATCCCGGCCGAGATCAGCGTGAAAATCGCCCGTGACGGGGTCGTCGTCTCACCGAAGGAGTTCGGCGCCGGGTTGGTCAATTTCACGGTGGCGAACCTCACCAACCAGACCGGCAGCTTTGCGATCCACGGACCGGTGAGCGCCAGCACGGACGCGATCGCGCCGACCGACACCCAGACGATCAAGGTGCAGATGGGGACCGGCAGGTACGAGGCGAGCGTCAACGGCATCGCGGTGCGGCCGTTCAGCTTCACCGTCGGGCCCGAGCGGCCCTCGGGCCAGAACCAGTTGCTGCTGCCCTAGTCGGGCTTCGAGTCCGGCGCGTCTCCGACGAGCCGCGCAACGACCGTGTTGAGCATCAGCTCGAGCCGGGAGAAGCCGAAGTCACCACCGGACGCCAGCGTCTCGGAGACGAGATGCAGATCCATTCGCTTTAGTGCGCCGGATCCGCCACGCCCCTCCAGTGGCAGCCCCGCGTTCTCGGACGCTTCCATAATGTTCTTCGAAATATGTCGCCCGGACCAGGGGACGGCCTGAGTCTCTGAGCTTTCCCCTGGACGAAGTTTTCGCTGGGGGGCCGCCACGGCTACTCGTCACCCTCGGCAACCTCGATCAAAGATTCGATGCGCTCGAGCCTGGCCCGGACGCTCTCGACCATCTCGTCGAGCGTCGCGCGCGCCTTCTCGGAGCTGGTCTTGATGCCCGTCAGCGTGGATCGGATCGCCTGGGCCTGCTTGAGGCACGAAACGGCTTCCTCGGCCGCGACGCGGACCTCCGCCGGGTCGACGGTCAGGTCACGCTCGCGTCCCATCGCCACCCGGGCGGCGGCCAGCCTGTAGGCCACCTCCAGCGCGAGCCCGCCGGGCTCGTCGCGATCGACGGCGACGATCAGCTTGTTGCCCTCGTATTCGACCAGGGTCTCGCGGCCGGCGGGAACGCGATCCTCCCCCGCCACCACCAGCACCGCGAATGACGCGGCGCGGGCGTCCATCGCCTCGTTCAGCTCCCGCCAGGCGTCGTTCTTGGAGAGGCGCTTGTCCTTGGCCTCGAAGACGATCCTGCCCTGGGCGGGTCCGTTGGCGGCGCCGAGCTCGATCAGCGTGTCGCCCTTCTTGCCGCCGCCCTCCGCGAGCTCTCCGCCGGTGTGCGACGAGGCGTCTCCGCGGGTGGCGGCGATCTGCTCCAGGGCACGGTCGACTCGGTCCTCGAAGCTGCGGCCCTTGCGGGTGCCGGCCTCCTCGGCCTCCTCGAGCGCCTCGCGGCCCTGATCGAGTCCGGCCAGCTCAGCGGCCCGGCTGAGCAGCTCGTCGACCTTCGCCTCGAGCTTCTGGTCGCGTGAGTCCTGATCCTCCTTGCGCTCGCGAGCCCAGGTCCGAAGGTTGACCATGATCGGCCCCAGCGGGTTGCGATCGTCGTCAGCCGAGAGCCGGCGCATGAACTCCTCGTCGCGCTCGTCGAGCATCCGCTTGATCTGTGCCTGGACGGCTCCCTCGCGGTCCTCGCCGAAGGTGTCGGCGATCTGCTCGGCCAGCTCCTCGCTGTGGGACTCGAGCGCCTGGCCGAGGGCTCCGGGGCCCTCATCGCCGCCGAGCGCGCGTCGCAGCCCATCCTCGATCCGCTCGACGGCCTCACGGTTCCGCTCCTCGACGGTCTCGCTGTGCACCCGCGAGAGGCGCTCGAACTCGCGCCGCACGTAGTCGACCTCGATCGCGGTGTCCTCACGGTCGAGGACCCTGGTGCCGATCTCGATCGCGCGGCGCACCGCGCGCTGGGGCTCCTCGCCCGCCTCGGCGCGCTCGCGCACGACGCGCGCGGTCTCCTGGTCGGCGATCGTCAGGTTCTCGATCACGATCCGGTCCTCGACAACCCGAACGGAACCGGATCCGGTCGTCTCCATCGGCAGCTGTCTCTCGGAAGCTTCCATCGACTCACCAACGTAGTCGCGTGCCCGGACACCAACCTGACGACCGTTGAATACGATCCAGGCGTCCAAGACCAGTCAACGCGGGAGTCACATTGGCCGTAGAGATCGCCGACGTATCCAAGCTCGATGTCCAGCCGGGCGAGCTGCCCGAGAAGATGGCCGCCTGGGTCATTCGCCCGGAGCGTGAGGGCGAGCCCAAGGACGCCTTCCAGGTGGAGGAGATCGAGGTGCCGGAGCCCGGCGCCTTCGAGGTCATCGTTCGCGTGATGGCCGCGGGAGTCAACTTCAACAACGTCTGGGCGGCCCTCGGCAAGCCGGTCTCCGTGTTCGGCTACGGCGACCATGAGGAGTACGGCCACCACATCGGGGGCTCCGACGCCTCCGGGATCGTCTGGAAGGTCGGCGAGGGCGTCACCAAGTGGAAGCCCGGTGACGAGGTGGTGATCCACTGCAACCAGGCCTCCTACGAGGACGTCGAGGTGCATGGTCTCGATCCGCTCGCCGCGCCCAGCCAGATGATCTGGGGCTACGAGACGACCTGGGGCTCCTTCGCCCAGTTCACCAAGGTCCAGGCGCAACAGCTGTTGCCGCGCCCCCAGAGCCTCTCGTGGGCCGAGTCCTCGGCATACGGACTCACCTACTTCACCGCCTACCGGATGCTGATCGACCAGTGCAAGCTCCAGGCCGGCCACAACGTCCTGATCTGGGGTGCGGCGGGGGGCCTCGGCGTCTTCGCCACACAGCTCTGCAAGGCGGCCGGCGCGAACGCGGTCGGGGTCGTCTCATCCGACGAGAAGGGCGAGCTGGTGAAGCAGCTCGGAGCAGTCGACTACATCGACCGCAACGAGTTCGCCGGGATGATGCGCAAGGGCGGCGAGAGCCCGGAGGAGGAGAACGCGCGCTTCAAGGTCTCGCGCGACTTTGCCAAGCGCGTCAAGGAGATCCTCGGCGACGCTCCCGACATCGTCTTCGAG
>JAWVFG010000040.1:0-2642 GCA_033856335.1 Solirubrobacterales bacterium | reverse complement strand
CGAACGGACATCCGGCGCGTCACAGGCCATCACGCCGACGTCGGTGGCGCCGTCGCCCTTCAATCCGCAGGCGACCCCCGCGGCCCGGAAGCCCGGCGCGAGCTGCGCTGGGTCGAGCTGCTCGACTCCTTCCGGCGGAGTCACCCATCTGGACCTGAAGAAGGTCTGGGTCGCAGCGCCCATCAGGAGATCCCCTCACCCTCCGGCAGACCCAGCATCAGGTTGAGGTTCTGGATCGCCTGCGAGGCGGCTCCCTTCCAGAGGTTGTCGATCGCGGCGAAGGCCATCACGCGACCGGAGGCCTCGTTCAGGGCGAGGTGGATCCGGCAGAGGTTGGTCTCGCGGACGCCGCTCACGCCTGGCGGCTCCGAGGTGACCTCGACGAAGGGCTCGTCCCCATAGCGCTCCTCGTAGAGCGACAGCGTCCGCGCGGTGTCGAGTGGCTCGGTGGTGCGCACGTAACAGCTCACCAGCTCGCCCTGGTCGAAGGGCAGCAGGTGTGGAACGAACGTGAGCCCGCCCTCACCCGGGGCGGCACCATTCCCACCCGCCAGCTCGGTCAGCTCCTGGGCGATCTCGGGAGTGTGGCGGTGGCCGGTGACCTTGTAGGGCTTCGTGTCGTCCGATTCCTTGATGACCGCCATCTCCTCCTCCACGGCGCGGCCGGCGCCGGAGACCCCCGACTTCGCGTCGATCACGACGTCCTCGATCAGGCCCTCGGCGGCGAGCGGCGCAAGGGCCAGGATGCTGGCGGTCGGGTAGCACCCTGGGTTGGCGACCAGATCGGCGCCGGCGATCTGGTCCCGGTGAAGCTCGGTGAGCCCGTAGACGGCTTCGCCGAGCAACTCCGGCACTCCGTGATCCCCGTACCAGCGCGCGTATGTCTCCGGGTCGTGGAGGCGGAAGTCGGCGGAGAGGTCGACGACCTTCGTCCCCTGCTTGCGGAGTGCCGAGACGACAGGCGCGGCGGCGCCGTGCGGGTAGGCGACGATCGCCGCGTCCACGTCGACGCCGTCCTCTGCCGGGGGATCCTCGAGCACGAGGTCGACCCCGTAACGGGGATAGAGCTCGTTCAGGCGCTTGCCCGCGTCCGTCCGCGCCGTGACGCGGGCGAGCTCGAGGCTCGGATGCCTATTGACCAGCTCTGCCGCGAGCGCCCCGGCGTATCCGGAGGCTCCGGCCACCAGGACCCTATTCACGGAGCGACCCTCCGATCTTCTCGACGGCCGCCTCGATCGCCTCACGCCGCTCGGCGACCTCCTCGTCGGTCAGCGTCCGGTCGGCGGCCCTGAAGCTGAGACGCAGCGCGAGGCTCTTGCGCCCCTCGCCCACCTGCTCGCCGCGGTAGAGGTCGAACACGTCGGCGGAGCGCAGCAGGTCGCCTCCGCCGTCCAGGACGGCGGACCGAACCTCGGCAGCGGGAACGCCCTCGTCCACGACGACAGCCACGTCCTGGTGGACCGCGGGGTAGGAGATCACGTCCTCGTAGGTCTCATCGCCGACGGGCGACGCGGCCACCAGCGGCGCCAGGTCGACCTCGAAGCCCGCGGCGCTCTCCAGGTCCCATTCCCGGCAGACGAGGGGATGGATCTCTCCGATCCAGCCGGAGTCCTCCCCCTCGACCACGACGCGGCCGCTCCGGCCCGGCTGGAGGAACGGCTCGTCTCCGGGGACGACGTCAATCGCCGCGCCGAGCTGAGCCGCCAGCGCTTCGAGCGCACCCTTGAGCGAGAAGAAGTCCGCCCCAACCGGGTCCCCGCGCCAGCCTCCCGGGCGCAGATCGCCGGTCGCCACGACCGCCACCCTCCAGGGCTCAAACGCCGGCGCGGGGCGCTTGCCCACGAACTTCCCGGCGAGCACCCCGTCGTGGGGCGAGCTGCCCTCGCGCAGGTATGCGCGCCCCGACTCGAACAGGGCGACCCGCTCGGCGCCGTGGGCACGGTTGTAGCTCGCCGCGTCGAGCAGCGACCCGATCAGCGCCGTGCGCTCAACGGAGTGCTCCGTGGACAGGGGGTTCGAAACCCGAATCGGCTCGGCCCTGACGTCACCGTCGGGAATCCGGAGGCGACCCGGCATGCCGGGCTCGGTGAGGCTGAGGTTGACGACCGCATCAAAGCCGAGGTCGCGCATCGCATCCTCAGCCCGGCGGCGCAGGCTCTGCTCGCGCGTCAGGCTGCCGGCCTGACCGCTCGTTGAGGGCAGCGTCGAGGGAAGGCTCTTGGCGTATCCGTGGATGCGACCGACCTCCTCGATCAGGTCGACTTCGCGGGTGACGTCGTAGTGACGGTGGAAGGGGACGGTCGCCTCGAGGTCGTCACCCTCGCGCGATACCTCGAAGTCGAGCCGCTCGAGGTACTCGACACACCGGTCCGGGGCGATCTCCATGCCGAGCAGCCGTCCGACCCGCTCGTGACGCAGGCTCAATCGGTGCGGCTCCGGGATCTCGCCCTTCTCGTCGATGGTCCCGGGGACCAGCTTCGCGCCACAGACCTCGACCATCAGCGACGAGGCGACCCGCTGTGCGCGCAGCGCCAGCTCGGGGTGAAGCTGCTTCTCGAAGCGGTTCGACGCGTCGGTCCGCAGCCCGAGCTTCCGCGAGGTCCGCAGGATGTTCACGCCGTTCCAGGTCGCGACCTCGAGCA
>JAWVFG010000039.1:0-3430 GCA_033856335.1 Solirubrobacterales bacterium | reverse complement strand
GCTTCTTCCTGCTCCATCACGACATGCTGGAGCTGGCCCGCGAGGTGGCGGCCGAGGTGCGCGGCCCGGACTCCGCGAGGCGGCTGCTGCCGCCGGGACGCGGCCGCGGCTCCAGCGTCAGCTCGCTGGTCTGCTACCTGACCGGGCTCTCGCACATCGACCCGGTGAAGAACGACCTCTTCCTCGGGCGCTTCCTGAACGAGGAGCTGACCGAGGTCCCGGACATCGACCTCGACTTTCCCCGGGATATCCGGGAGAAGCTGATCCCGCGGGTGCACGAGCGCTATGGCTCGGAGCGCTCGGCGCTGGTCGCCTCCTTCGCCACCTACAGGGCGCGCGGCGCGATCCGCGATCTCGGCAAGGCGCTGGGGCTGCCGCTCGGAGAGGTCGAGCGATTCGCCCGTGCCGTCGACGTCTACGAGGCGAGCCGCGACGCCTGGGCCCGGATGGAGGAGACGCTGGGCAGGCTGCGGGCCCGCTCCCCTCGCTGGCGGGCGCTCGCGGAGCTGCTGCCGGAGATCGCCGGCCTCCCCCGCCACATCTCCCAGCACCCGGGTGGGATGGTGATCTCCACCACACCTCTGATCGAGCTCTGCCCCGTGCAACCGGCCGCAATGGAGGGACGCCAGATCGCCCAGTGGGACAAGGATTCATGCGCGGATGCAGGCTTTTTGAAGATCGACCTGCTGGGGCTCGGGATGCTCTCCGCGGTCGAGCGCTGCGTCGACGAGATCGCGCGCACTCGCGGCCAGCGGATCGACCTCTCCCACGTGCCCCTCGATGACGACGAGGTCTGGGGGGCGATCCAGCGCGCCGAGACGACCGGCGTCTTCCAGATCGAGAGCAGGGCCCAGATGCAGATGCTCCCCCGCACGCTGCCGGAGAACCTCGACGACCTGACGGTGCAGGTCGCCCTGGTGCGGCCGGGGCCGATCCAGGGCGGGGCCGTCCATCCCTACATCGAGCGGCGCAAGCGACTGCGGGCGGATCCCTCCTACGAGGTCCCGTATGAGGACCCATCGCTGGAGCCGGCGCTGCGCGACACCCTCGGCGCGATCGTCTTCCAGGACCAGGTGCTCGAGGTGGCGATGGCTCTGGCCGGCTTCTCGGTCGGAGAGGCCGAGGGGTTGCGGCGGGCGATGAGCCGCAAGCGCTCGGAGACGTCGATGCGCCGCTACCGGGAGCGGTTCATCGAGGGCGCGGTCGGGCGCGGCGTCTCGCGCGAGGTGGCGGAGAGGGTCTACGGACAGGTCGAGGGGTTCTCGGGCTTCGGGTTCCCCAAGTCACACTCCGCGGCCTTCGGGCTGCTCGCCTACCAGTCGACCTGGCTGCGGGTGCACTACGGGCCGGAGCTGCTCTGCGCGCTGCTCAACGAGCAGCCGATGGGCTTCTACCCCCCCGACGCGCTGGTCCACGAGGCGCAACGGCGGGGGGTCGAGATCCTCTCGCCGGACGTCAACGCCAGTGAGCTGGACTGCCGGGTGGAGACGACCGGCGCGGCGGCCGGCTCCGAGGGGAACCCGCCGGTCCGGATCGGCCTTGGATACGTCGCCGAGGTGGCGGAGCTTGACGCCGCCGCGGTGATCGAGGAGCGCCGGCGCGGCGGCTCCTACCGGAGCATCTCGGACCTGGCCGGGCGCTCGGGTGCCGGGGCGGCAGCCCTGCAGCGGCTGGCCTGGTCCGGCGCCTGCGACTCGCTGGTGGATCGCCGCGCCCCGGTTCGGATCGAGGTGCGCACCGACCACGAGTTCCCGTTCCGGGGACCCGCGTCGAGGGAGGAGCCGGTGGACCCCGACGAGGATCTGCGGCGCCCGGCCCTCTGGGAGGCCGGTGGCTCCGCACGCGCCACCCGCACCGACGACGGAGCCCAGCTGGCGCTACCGCTCAACGGGTCCCCCACTCCGCCGCTGCCAAAGCTCGGCCCATGGGAGCGCATCGTCGCCCACTACAGGACGACCGGGATGACGCTCGGGCGGCATCCCATGGAGCTGCTGCGGGAGTCACTGCCAGCCGAGGTACTCATCAGCGAGGCCCTGGGACAGACGCGGGACGGAGTGCGGGTGGAGGTGGCGGGGATGGTCGTCGCCCGCCAGCGCCCCGCCACCGCCAACGGCGTGGTCTTCATGCTCCTCGAGGACGAGAGGGGAACGATCAACCTGATCGTGCCGCCCGCCGTGGTGGAGCGCTGCCGCCTGGCGGTGCGGATCTCCGGTTTCGTGCGGGCGAGCGGCAAGCTCGAGCATCGCGAGGGGACCACGAACGTGGTGGTCACGCAGATCGATCGCCTGCAGACCGACGAGCTGCCGCCGTCATCAAACGGGTTGCGCTTTCGCGCCCCCTCGCGTCAACACGAGCTCGAGCCGTCCACGCGGAGGGAGACCGGCAGGGATCCCGGCGAGGAGCAGCCGCGCGAGCCGGCGAGGGCCGGTACATCGGCGGTCGGCCTATCGAAGCGCGGATTCGATGGCGTGCGGGAGGCGGCGATGGCGGAGCTGGCCGCCTCCCTCCCCGCGCCCCACAGCTTCGGGCGCCGGGGCCGCTAGAGCGACCTGGCGGCTGCGACCACCTCAGTGAGATCGCCCCGATCGAACAGGTGCCCATTGCCGTCGAGCGGGTGGACCTCGGAGTCGGGCAGCCTCTTGGCGTAGAGATCCAGGTGAGCGAACGGGATCTCCTCGTCGTCGCGGCTGTGGAACAGGAAAATGGGCGGCAGTCGCGTTTCCTCGGCGGGCCAACCCTCGGGTAGCGCCCACTCCCGCTCCCATTCGCTGCTCCCCCAGTACGGCGTGGCGGCGACCACCAGGCCGGCCACCCGATCAACCACCGTGCCCTCAGCGACGTACTTGAGAGCGACCGACCCGCCGAGAGAGTGGCCGAATATGACGACCCCCTTCCCCAGCCCGGCGAGCTCCGCAGAGAGCCGATCCCGCCAGGGTTCGTAGTGCGGCTCCTCGGTGCCCGGCATCTTCGGGAAGAGGACCTCATACTCCGGCCCGAGCTCCTCGCGAAGCCGGCGGACGAGCGGCTCACTGCCCTCGCCGGGCCCTTGCGGACCCGCGCTGTGGACGAACAAGACCACGGGGGACGTCACGACTCTGAGAAGGTCGCGCCGGCGCCGACCACCACCGCGGTGATCTGCAGGAAGACGGAGAAGTCGCGGTTCGTGACTGCGAGTGGCATCCAGGGGCCCCCTTTTTGTGGACGCGGCGGCGGCGGGAACATATCCGGCCGCCTGGGGGTGCTTGGGGCCGCCGATAAGCCGGGCACACCCCGCCCTGCAACTTCCCCTGCAAATGAGGAAGTTCCGTCCGAGGCCATCCATACCTTCCCGCCCATGGGAAAGCTCATTGACATACGCGAGCGGCTGCTCGATGCGGCCGACCTCGTGGTCGACTTCGCGACGCTTGGCGAGTACGGCATCGAGCCGGAG
>JAWVFG010000038.1:0-3475 GCA_033856335.1 Solirubrobacterales bacterium | reverse complement strand
GCCTGCTCGAGCGCGAGATCGCCGAGCAGCAGGCCAAGATCGCCTCGGAGCGCCGCGCCCAGGTCGGGTCGGGCGAGCGCTCGGAGAAGATCCGCACCTACAACTTCCCGCAGGACCGGGTCACCGACCACCGGGTGAAGTTGACCGCGAGCGGCGTCGACCGGGTGCTCGGCGGGGAGCTGGACGAGTTCACTGACGTGCTCGCGTCGGAGGAGAAGCGCAGGCTCCTCGAGGCACAAACGGCGGAGACGGCCTGAGCGCCCAGACCTCGGCAGCCCGCGATGCACTGGAGGGCGCGGTGGACGCGATCGCCGCGGCGGGCTCCGAGTCGCCCCGGCTCGACGCCGAGCTGCTGCTGGCCGAAGCGACCGGGTGGGATCGGGCGACAATCGCCTCAGAGCCGGACCTGCGCCTCCCGGTGGGGGCGTCCCGGGAGTTCGCCGCGATGGTTCGCAGGCGGGTGCGGAGCGAGCCGGTCGCCTACATCCTGGGGCGGAAGGGCTTCCGTCGGATCGAGCTGATCGTCGACCGGCGGGTGCTGATCCCACGGCCCGAGACCGAGCTGCTGGTGGAGGTGGCTCTCGAGCTTGGCGCGCGGGCGGTCCTCGATGTGGGAACCGGCAGTGGCTGCATCGCGCTCGCGGTCGCCGACGAGCTGCCCGAGGCGCGGGTGGTCGCGATCGACACCTCGATGGACGCTCTGCGGGTCGCCCAGGCGAACGCGGACCGGCTCGGCCTCTCCGGCCGCGTGGACGTGGTCTCGCGGGGCGTTGACTCGCTGGCCTCGGCGGGCCCCGAGGATGGAGACTCCGACTTGCTGGTGGCCAACCTCCCCTACGTCAGCGAGGCGGAGTGGGAGGGCCTCTCGCCCGAGATTCGCGAGCACGAGCCTCGCGAGGCGGTGGTCGCGGGGCCGACGGGCCTCGAGGCGATCGAAGCGCTGCTGGCAGCCGTCGCCGGGCTCGATCGCCGTCCGGGAGCCATCGCCCTGGAGATCGCCGCGACCCAGGCGGCGACGGTCCAGGAGCTCGTCGCCGCGGCCGGATACACGGAGGTCCAGGCCCGCCGCGACCTGGCCGGACTCGACCGCGTCGTCATCGGCCGATGACCGAGGTGGTCTCGATCGGGCGCGACGGGGCGGATGCCGCAAGGACGGCGCTGGAGCAGTGCGTGGGGAAGGGGGGCGTCGCGATCTTTCCCGCCGACACGCTGTACGGCCTGGCCTGCGACCCGCTCAACGCCGGGGCGATCGAGCGCATCCACGCAATCAAAGGCCGGGGGGAGCGAAAGCCCTCGGCCGTCATGTACTTCTCGCCGCTGGCCCTGCGGGAGCTGGTTTCCGGGCTCGGTCCACGGACGCGCGACGCGGTGGGTGCGCTGCTGCCGGGCCCGGTGACCTTGGTCGTCGCGAACCCGGAGCACCGCTATCCGCTCGCCTGCCGCGAGGACCCCGAGCGGCTGGGCATCCGGCTGATTGAGGGGCCGCTCGGCGGGGCGATGACCCCGGTCTTCCAGACGAGCGCGAATCGCAGCGGCGAGCCCGCCCCCAGGCGCTTCGGAGAGATCGATGACGACATCCTCGCGGCCGCCGACCTCGCAATCGACGCGGCGGAGCTGATCGGTGAGCCCTCGACCGTTGTCGATGTCACGTCCATCGATGCGAATGGCCGTTGGAAGGTCCTCCGCGAAGGGGCACTTCCAGGCGATCAGGTCGATCGTGGACTTGCCGCGATCGCGGCCGGCTAGCGGGCAGCCTCCTCGGCGGCGAGCCGGGCCTGCTCGTGGCTCGCGTAGGACCAGCCGCGCCAGAGCCTCTCGTCTCGCGGCTCGACCACCCAGGCGACGTCGCTCCTGACCTTCGCCCCGGTGCCCCTCGCGACGGCGGTCATCTCGCCGAGGACGAGCAGGCGGTCGCCGACCTCGCGGAAGGTCTCGAGCTCGGCGTGCATCTCGGAGAACATCTCGTCGACGTCCTCGAACCAGGCGCGTATGCCGTTATGCCCGTGGTAGCCAGGATCGCCCTCCTCACGGGCGGTCAGGAACGGATGCCACTCGCAGTCGGGGGTCCAGAGCGCGACCCAGCCGTCCGGGTCGCGCCGGTTGTACGCGTTGACCGCGTCCTCGAGCAGCTTGCGGTTGTCCCTCGGCACGCCCGCTCAGGCTACGCGGGACGGCTCAGGCGGGTCAAGGAGAAGCCGCGGCCACCGCGCTGCGTATGAACAGCTCCAGCGCCCGCTTGCGCTCGGTGGTGGGCCCGCGCTCTATTCGCTCGAGCGTCATGCCCTGCATGCCGGCGATCACCATGACGGTCAGCACCCGGGCGCGACCCGTCGGCAGACCGTCGCTGGCCTCGGTCAGCAGCCGCGTCAGGACGACCCGCCACTGCTCGTTCACCTCGGCGATCGTCCCGCGTATCTCGGGATCGACGACGGACACGGCCGCCAGGTCGAAGTAGAGCCTGGCGATGCGCTCGTCGCGCTCCAGCATCCGCTCCACTCCGGTGGCGACCCCGCGGATCACTGCCTCCACGGTCACCGCCCCGTCGACTGCGGCGAGAACCTCGTCCGTGATCAGCTCCGCGATCGCTCGTCCCGCCGCCTGGACAAGCCCCTGCTTGGAGCCGTAGTGGTAGACGACCAGCGGCTTCGACTCGCCGGCGCGGGCCGCAACCTTGGCGATCGTCAGACCGGCATAGCCGTCTGACTTGAGCACCTCGATGGCGGCCTCCAGGATCCGCTCGCGAGCCCCGGTGGACGGCCGCCCACGGCGGGCTGGAGTAGATCCGGCGGCGGTGTTTGTGGCCGTAGATCCGGCGGCGGTGTTTGTGGCCGCCGTTTGTGTTGGTGTCACGCGGTGGCGAGCATCGCCGGGTCGAGTCCCATCGCCGCCAGCTTCTTCGAGAGCGAGCGGGCGGCGTACTCGAAGATCTCCTTCGAGTGGTAGAAGGGCGTCTGGAAGTCGTACGGGTCGTCCACCCACGGCGGGACGAAGACCAGCGGGGCGACCGGCAGGCACTCCTTCAGGGTGTCCTCGACGATCTTCGCGTTCGCCTGATCGGCCTTGATCGCGTCCGCGAGGAACTTGACGCCGAAGCCCACGTGCCGCGACTCGTCGCGGTTGACGGCGGTGAAGCCGGCGGTGAAGCCCGGGAACCAGCCGCGCTCTTTCATCGACTTGATCATGAACCTGGCGGCTGTCAGCGCGAGCATCCCCTCGATCACGATCATGTAGACCGTCACGCCCCGCACCAGGGACGGGAAGTCGCTCGGGTCCTTGCGCAGGTCCTCGGCGCACTCGTGGAGGATGCCGTTGAAGAGCGTCTCCCAATCCTCGTTGACCACGTAGCGCTGCTTGTCGATCATGTCGTCGAGGCCGGAGGCCTCGATCCCGAAGACCTCGCGATAGAAGCCGTTCCAGAAGACGACGTGCTTGGCCTCGTCCGAGATCTGCGTGGTCAGGAAGACCTGAGCCTCCA
>JAWVFG010000037.1:0-5739 GCA_033856335.1 Solirubrobacterales bacterium | reverse complement strand
GCCGAGGCGATGGAGCGCTTCGACTTCGAGCTCGGGGTGATCTCCGAGATGGGCTTCGAGTCCTACTTCCTGATCGTCTGGGACTTCGTTCGCTACGCGAAGGGGGAGGGGATCGCCGTGGGGCCGGGCCGCGGTTCCGCCGCCGGGTCGATCGTCGCCTTCGCGCTCGAGATCACCGACATCGACCCGCTCGCCAACGACCTGCTCTTCGAGCGCTTCCTCAACCCGGGTCGCAAGTCCATGCCGGACATCGACATCGACTTCTCGGTTCGAGGTCGCGAGCAGGTGATCCGCTACGTCGCCGACAAGTACGGGCGCGAGTGCGTGGCCCAGATCATCACCTTCGGCAAGATGGCCCCGCGCGCGGCCATCCGCGACGGGGCCCGGGTGCTTGGCTACGACTACGCGACCGGCGACCGGCTCGCCAAACAGATCCCCGAGCCGATCTTCGGCCGCAGCCCGAGCTTCGAGGAGTGCCTGAAGCCGGGCGAGGAGCTGAAGCGCACCTACGACTCGGACCCGGACGCCCGCAAGATCCTCGACACCGCCCAGGGCCTCGAGGGGATCGTCCGCAACCACTCGATCCACGCCGCCGCCGTGGTGATCGCCGACCGGCCCCTCCAGGAGATCGTGCCGCTGCAGCTCGCCGAGGACCGTGGTGCCGGCAACGGCAATGCCAACGGGAACGGGAAGACGGAGCGCGCGTACAAGACCGTCACGCAGTACTCGATGGGTCCGATCGAGGAGATCGGCCTGCTCAAGATGGACTTCCTCGGGCTCCGGAACCTCGACGTGATCGAGGACGCCGCGGCGATCATCGAGCGCTCGCGCGGCGAGCGGATCGACATCAAGGACATCCCGCTCGACGACCCCAAGACCTACGAGATGCTCCGCAGGGGAGAATCGGTCGGCGTCTTCCAGTTCGAGTCCGAGGGGATGCGGGACGCGCTCAAGACC
This sequence comes from Solirubrobacterales bacterium, assembly GCA_033856335.1. Classification (GTDB taxonomy): domain Bacteria; phylum Actinomycetota; class Thermoleophilia; order Solirubrobacterales; family 70-9; genus DASUPK01. The sequence continues at coordinate 4,782 of JAWVFG010000037.1, read as the reverse complement.
GTGAAGCCGACCGAGTTCCAGGACCTGGTCGCGCTGAACGCTCTCTATCGCCCCGGGGCGATGCGCTACATCCCCGACTACGCCAAGGGCAAGCGCGATCCGGACGCCGTCCGCTACCCCGACCCCCGGCTGCGCCCGATCAGCGAGGCGACCTACGGCTGCGTGATCTACCAAGAGCAGCTGATGGAGATCGCCAAGCAGATGGCCGGCTTCAGCCCCGCGGAGGCGGATGACCTGCGCAAGGCGGTCGGCAAGAAGAAGCGGGATCTGATGGCGACCATGAAGGAGAAGTTCATCGAGGGCATGGCCGCGTCGAACACGGACCGCCGCGTCGCTCAGGACCTCTGGTCGCTGATGGAGGCGGCCGCGGACTACTCCTTCAACCGCTCGCATGCCGCCTGCTACGCGATGATCTCCTACCGCACCGCCTGGCTCCGGGCCAACTACCCGGCCGAGTACATGGCCGCCCTGATCTCGACGGTGATGTCGACCAAGGACAAGGTCCCGTTCTTCGTCAACCGCTGCGCCGAGATGGACATCGAGGTGCTCCCCCCGGACGTGAACAGCTCTGACCACGGCTTCGTCGTCTCCGGCAAGAGCATCCGCTTCGGCCTCGACGCGGTGAAGAACGTCGGCCACGTGGCCGTCCAGGCGATCCTCGACGCCCGCGAGAAGGGCGGCGAGTTCAACTCGCTCTGGGATTTCTGTGAGCGCGTCGATACCCGCGCGGTCAACAAACGCGCCGTCGAGTGCCTGGTCAAGTGCGGCGCGCTCGACTCGACCAGCGCCTCCCGGCGGGGGATGCTGGAGGCAATGCCGGCGGCCACCGCGTTCGGCCAGAAGGCGCAGGAGGACTCGAGGATGGGGCAATCCTCGATCTTCGACCTTGGGGGAGGGGCCGAGGAATCGGGCCCGTCGCGGCAGCACCACGCCCCGATCCGAGCCGAGGAGTTCGACCAGCGCGAGCTTCTTCAGCTCGAGAAGGAGACCCTCGGCACCTTCCTCTCCTCACACCCACTCGCCGAGGTCAAGAACGCTCTGCGCGCGCGCGTGGACTGCTCGCTCTCGAGCCTCGCCGAGCGGCCAGACGGCTCCTGGGTGAGCGTCGGCGGGATCATCACGGAGTTCAAGCGCCACACGTCCAAGAACGGCTCGCTGATGTCGTTCGCGACCCTCGACGACATCGAAGGCCAGGTCGAGATGCTCATCATGGGCAAGGCGTACGAGGCGTCGAGGGAGTTCCTGGCCGCCGACGCGGTCGTCGTCGTGCGAGGCAAGCTCGACCACAAGGGCCGAGGCGAGACAAAGCTCGTCGCGCAGGAGGTTGAGCTCTTCCAGCCGACGGAGGACGAGGTCGCAAAGGCCCGAGCCGCCAGGGACACGGGGCCGCTCCGGCTGAACATCGAAGCGTCGGCGTTCGGCGTATCGCTCGTGGATGAGCTGAAGGGGATCCTCGAGAACTTCCCGGGCGACTCCGAAGTGCTCCTGGTGATGAAGACGCGCGAGGGGACACGTGAGCTTCGTTTCGGGCGCGACTATCGCGTGCGCCGCTCCGCGGGCCTCGACGCCGAGCTCGATGCATTGCTCGGCACCGGCTCCCGGGTCGCCGCATGACCGATCGCCGGCGGGTCCCCTAGCAAACTTGACCCGATCTGCGCAAGGGCCGCCGTCGGTCCACTATCGCCAACCCGCCTGCACCGCGTCTTAGACTGAACGCCGTGCCAAAGCAGACACAGCAAGAGCGGAGCAGCGCCGGCGAGTGCCGCCAGTGCCGCACGTTCTGCGACAAGCTGATCGACCCGGCGGGCTGCCTGGAGATGGGTTGCAAGTTCCTCTACACCTATGAGGACGCGCGCACCGGCGGGCGCTTCATGGGGTGCATGAACAAGGTGTTCAGCGCAGAGATCGACTTCGACCTCTTCATCCTCGCCGAGCGCGCCCGCGAGGGCTTCGGCGGGATCAAGATGACCGGCGCGCCGCTGCCCCACTGCCAGTTCAGCGTGGAGCGGGCCTACGAGGGCTCCGGGCCGGGCCACGAGTGCGTCAACCGCCGCTTCTTCGACGCCCCGGATGACACCCCCGAGTCGATCCGCGCGTTCGACCTCCGCAACACGCTGTCCTGACTCTCGGATGGTGCGTTGGCTGGCCGGGGTCATCGCCCTCGCCGGGATCGCCACGGTTGGGCTCGCCATGGCCGGGTGCGGCGGGGCCTCGACGTCCTCTCCCCAGCACGTCGCCGATCAGCTCATTCAGAGCGACACCGCCCTCCGTGCCGCGATCGACGGCTGGCGGGCCGGGGGAGACCCGCCCGCGAGCGCTCCGCCGCAGGATGTCCTCGATCAATCCGAGGCGCTGCAGGACGACGCGCGGTACCTCGCCGGCCACCCAAACCTGAGTGCCCATGTGGTCCCACTGCTGCCCGGTGACCTGGCCGCCGAGCTCCGGCGCCTGACAGCAGCGCAGCGAGACCTGCTGCGCCTCTCCCGCGGCGCCCGCCAGCGGCACCTGAAGGTCGGCCCTCCGCCGCCGCTGGCGGACCTGGTCGGCTTCTACCGCGAGGCCGGCCAGCGCTACGGCGTGGCGTGGAACTACCTCGCCGCCATCCACCTGGTTGAGACCAAGTTCGGTCGCGTCAAGAGCGACAGCGTCGCCGGGGCGAAGGGGCCGATGCAGTTCATCCCCTCGACCTGGCGGATCTATGGAAGCGGCGGAGACATCGAGGACCCGCATGACGCGATCCTCGCCGCCGCAAACCTGCTGCATCACAACGGGGCGCCGCCCCGGTATGGCCAGGCGTTGCGGGCGTACAACGACTCGGGCCTCTACGTCGACGCAGTCACGCGCTACGCGCAGGAGATCGCGGCCAACCCGTACGGGCTCTACTACCTCTACTGCTGGCTGCCGTAGAGCTCTAGGAGATCTCCGCCGCCAGGGCGAATGGGCTGCCCTCGGAGTCACGGCAGATCGCCCAGCGCTCGCCGGGATGGATCACCGATCCGCCGAGATCCTGAACGCGCTGCAGCGTGGCCGCCAGATCGGCGACGGTGAAGTAGGGCAGCGACGCGGTGTCGCCTGGCCCCGGTCCCCGCTCGTGCACACCCAGACGGAGGTCGGCGTCGCTGACCTCCCAGCCCTGACCGGCATCGCTAGGTCTTGGGACGAGCTCGGCGCCGAGCACGCCGCCCCAGAACCGCAGGGCACGCTCGGGGTCGTCGGCCGGGAACTCGATCAGCGGGGAGGGCACGCACTCAGTATCGGGCATGCGGCCCGGCCCGCGGCTAGCTCTTCCGGGTCGCCTCGCGCCACAGCCTGCGGATGAGCTGCATGTCCTTTCGGCCGGGGGCCCCACCGTCGATCCCCGGCCCCTCGAGCACCGCCGGCACTCCCTGGATCCGGGGCTCGCCCAGAAAGGCGCGCAACCCCTTGCGACCGATCTCGCCCTTGCCGATCGGGGCGTGGCGGTCACGGTTCGAGCCGCGATCGTCGCGGGAGTCGTTGACGTGGAGCAGCTTGAGCTGCTTCAGCCCGACCTTGGCGTCGATCTCGTCGACCAGCTCCTTCATCCCCTCGGGCGTGCGGACCTCGTAGCCGGTGGCGTGCAGGTGGCAGGAGTCGATACAGAGGCCGAGGCGCTTGGGGCCGCCCGTCTTGTCGATCAGCTCGGCCGTCTCGTCGAAGTCGCGTCCCAGCAGCTGGGGCGAGCCCGCTGTGTTCTCGTAGATGATCGGGCACCTCTCCGAGCGCTCCAGTGCCTCCTTGATCAGGTTGATCGCGCGCTTCCGGGCATTGGTTCGTGTGTCGTCCTTGAGAGCGCCCGGATGCACGACGACGCCGAGCGCCCCGATCCCGTCTCCCACCAGCAGTGCGTGGGTGAGCGAGTCGAGGCTCTTGCGGCGCATCTCCTTGTCCTTGGCTGCCGGATTGATCAGGTAGATCATGTGAATCGCGGCCACCTCGACCTGGGATTCATTCATCGCTTCCCTGAAGGCGGCGAAGTCGTCGTCGGAGTAGCTGGTCGGCCGCCACATCCGCGGGCTCTGGTTGAAGATCTGGATCGCGTCGCAGCGCAGCTCCTCCGCGCGCTCGATGGCCTTGGACAGGCCACCCCCTGTGGAAACATGGGCGCCGATCAGCATCGTGAGCTCAGGTCCATCAATCCCCGTTCGAGTCCGCTTCGCCCCGTCACCGACGGGCGCCCTCCACATCGGGGGAGCGAGGACGGCACTGTACAACTGGCTCTACGCCCGGGGCCGGGGCGGAGAGCTGGCCCTGCGCATCGAGGACACCGACCGCGAGCGCTCTACCCGGGAGAACGTCGAGCAGATCCTGGACGCACTCCGCTGGTTGGAGCTCAACTGGGACGAGGGGCCAATTAGCCAGGCGGAACGGGCCGAGAGACACAGGGAGCGACTCGAAGAGTTGCTGGCATCCGACAAGGCGTACTACTCACTGGCTACCTCCGAGACGGTCAAGGCTCAAAAACAGCAGAGCAACCTTGGGTACCGGGGTGAACCCGCTCCTGCTGGTGCAGAAGGAGCTGCCATTCGCCTGCGGGTGCCAGATGGAATCACGGTTGTCCACGACGAGATTCGTGGCGATGTGAGTTTCGACAACACAGTTCAGGACGATCCCGTGATTGCCAGGGCAGATGGGTCGGTCCTCTACAACTTCGCCGTCGCGGTAGACGACCTCGACATGGGCATCACGCATGTGATTCGCGGTGATGACCACCTCTCCAACACGCCGAAGCAGTTGCTTGTGATGGAGGCGCTCGGCATCGCG
>JAWVFG010000036.1:0-14992 GCA_033856335.1 Solirubrobacterales bacterium | reverse complement strand
CTCGCAGGCGCGGGTCCAGCAGGGACGCGACCTCGCCAACAAGATGTGGAATGCCTCGCGGCTGGTGCTGATGGAGGCGCGCGACGACGTGGAGCCCGGCCCTCGCACCGCTCATGTCGAGGACCGGTGGATCGCATCCCGCCTGCAGCGCGCCGTTCGCTCCGTGACCGAGTCGATCGAGGCCTACGACTTCTCCCACGCCGCCCTCGACCTCTACGAGTTCTTCTGGTCCGAGCTCTGCGACTGGTATCTGGAGATCGTCAAGCCGCGGCTCTACGACGGCGACGAGGACGCCTCGGCGACGCTGCTCTGGGCGCTCGAGCAGGTGCTGGCGCTTGCGCACCCACTGATGCCGTTCGTCACCGAGGAGATCTACTCCTACCTCCCGGGCCGGCCGTCCGAGGCCCTGGTCATCCATTCGGTTCCGCAGGCCGACGACGCTCTCGTCGACGACGCCGCCGAGATCGAGATCGGCGAGGCGATCGCGCTGACCCGGGCCCTGCGCCGCTGGCGCGACCTCGCGGGCGTCCCGGTGAAACAGGTGTTAGGGGCGCGCGCAAACGGGGCGCCGCCCCATGATCTCGTCTCGCGCCTCGCGCGCGTGGAGTTCTCCGAGGACGGAGGAGAGCCGATCGCGATCGTCAGCGGGGTCGAGCTGCTCGAGACGAAGGGAGTCGATCCGAAGGCGGTCGAGGCCCGGATCGAGGAGCGGCGCGAGAAGCTGCGCGCCGAGGTGGAGCGAGGCGAGGGGAAGCTCACGAACGAGAGCTTCGTCGCGAAGGCCCCGGCCGACGTGGTCGACGCGGAGCGAGCCAAGCTCGACGCCTACAAGGCCGAGCTGGAAGAGCTTGGCTAAGGGCTCCGAGGAGATCCTGCGAAAGCGGGAGGTCCTCGGCTGGAAGCTGGGGCTGGAGCGCATGCGGCGCCTCTGCAGCCTTCTCGGCATGCCGCAGAACCGCTTCGCCTCAATCCACGTAGTCGGGACAAACGGGAAGACCTCGGTCACCAGGATGACCGCGGCGCTGCTCGAGGCGCATGGTGTCTCGGCCGGCGCCTACCTCTCTCCGCATATCTACTCATGGCGGGAGCGGGTTCTGATCCGCGGCGAGCCGATCGCCGAAGAGGCGTTCACGGAGGCGCTGGAGCGCACGGAGGAGGCCGCCGAGGTCGCCGACCGCTCGGCCGGCGAGGAGGGGCCGGTCACCCAATTCGAGCTGCTCACCGCGGCGGCGTTCGTGGCCTTCGCCTCTGCGCGGGTCGAGTTTGCGGTGGTCGAGGCCGGATTGGGCGGCCGCCTCGACGCCAGCAACGTGATCCCCTCGAAGATCACGGTCCTCACGTCGATCGGCCTCGATCACACCGAGTGGCTGGGGGAGACCCTCGAGGAGATCGCCGGGGAGAAGCTCGCCGTCCTACGGGACCACACCACGTTGATCGTCGGGGATGTGCCGGGCGCCGTTGAGCCGGTGATCGAGCGGGAGCTCGAGCGCCGACACGCGCGGGTCACCCGTGTCTACGTCGACGCGGGCGGCGACACGGTGACCTATCGAGATCGCAACCTCGCCCTGGCCGAATCGGCCACCGAGCACGCCCTGGGGCGGCTCGACCCCGATGCCGTCGGGGGCCTGCAGTCGATCACGATCCCCGGCCGAGCGGAGCTGGTCCCCGGCGATCCCCCGGAGATCTTCGACGCGGCGCACAACCCCGACGGCGCGAGGGCGCTCGCGGAGGCTCTCCCGGAGCTGACCCAGGGCGCCGACGTCGTCTGCTGCCTGGCGGTGCTCGAGGGCAAGGATGCGGCCGGGATCGTCAACGGGCTCGCACCTGCCTGTGCCCACTTCGTCTGCACCGAGATCCCTCCGGACCAGATCGAGGGCTCGGGCCGCCCCGGAGGCCGGGCGCGGCCGGCGCTCGAGCTGACCGCGCTCTGCGAGAAGGCCGGGATCTCGGCGGAGGCGATACCCGATCCCCTGCGGGCGTGGGCGCGAGCACGGGAGCTTGCCAAGCAGCGGGGCGGAGTCGCGCTCGCAGCCGGCAGTCACTACCTTCTGGGCTGTATATGGACAGAGAGGCCCGCTCAGAGCTACTGACGATGATGGGGCTTGTCGCCATCGTCGTCGCGGTTGTGATCCTCGTCTTCTTCGCCTTCGGCTACGTGTTCGGCCTGCTCTTCCTGTAAACGCCCAGAAAGCGTCAAACTCCCAATGCCAGGCAGGGTTCCACGCCCCAATAAGGAAGTACGTACACTCGCGGCTCCCAATCTCCCATGCCCCTAGCACTCTTCGGAATCAGCGGCGGGCTCGGCCTCGTCGTCAACCTCGTTGTCCTCTTCCTGATCGTCGTCTATCTGGCGCTGATCTACTGGACGTACCTCGATGCCCGCCGGCGGATCGAGGATCCGGTGCTGATCGCGTGCGCCACGGCGGCGTCCGTCTTCCCCTACCTGGGCACGATCGTCTACACCATCCTGCGCCCGCCGGAGTTCCTCGAGGATCGAGAGGAGCGCGAGCTCGAGCTGCGAGCCGCTGAGCTGGAGCTGCGTCAGAGAATCGAGCAGTCATGCCCGCACTGCGAGTACCCGGTCGAGCGCACCTACCTGCGCTGCCCGAACTGCGAGCGCCGTCTGCGCAATCCCTGCCGTAAGTGCCACAAGCCCCTCGATCCCCGCTGGGGTATCTGCCCATACTGCGAGACCGAGGTCCGCAAGCAGCAGCGCCCCGAGCGCGAAACGCGCCGCACCGACCGGCCGCGAACGAGCCGGCCCGCCGGACAGCGCCCGACCGGATCTCGCAGCGACGGGACCACCCGGCGCCAGGACCGCCCCCCGGTGGCGGCGCGGCCCCCGCAGCGCCCCTCTGGCTCGAGCCGCTGACCAGCACCATCCGATGGCGACCGAGCGCACGCTGATCCTGGTGAAGCCCGACGCGTTCGAGCGCGGGCTCACCGGCGAGGTGATCGCCCGCTTCGAGCGCAAGGGGCTTCGCCTCGTCGCGCTGAAGATGATGCAGGCCGACGTCGAGATCGCCAACGTCCACTACGAGGAGCACTCGGAGAGGCCGTTCTTCGGCGAGCTCGTCGAGTTCATCACCCGCAGCGAGCTCGTGGCGATGGTCCTCGAGGGCCCCAATGCGGTGCAGGCCGCCCGGCAGGTGATCGGCGCCACCGACCCGGTCGAGGCGGACGCCGGCTCGATCCGCGGCCAGTTCGGCACCGAGGTCACCTTCAATCTCGTGCACGGCTCGGACTCCCCCGAATCGTCCCAGCGCGAGATCGGGATCTGGTTCCCCGAGCTGTAATCCTCGCTTCGGGTTCCCCGCAGCGCCAGGCGCTGCTGAAGGCGCTGGGCGTGAAGTTCAGGGCGATCACGTCCGAGGTCGAGGAGGCGAGCCGGGGAGCGCCGCGCGAGGTCGTGCTGGCCAACGCCCTCGCCAAGGCACGGGCGGTCGCCGCGCGGCGGCGCAAGGGGACCCTGGTGATCGCGGGCGACACCGAGGTCGTGGTCGACGGTCGCACTCTCGGCCAGCCGGGCTTCGAGGGCGAGGCCCGCTGGTGCCTCGAGACGCTCTCGGGCCGCACACACGAGGTGCTCGGGGCACTCGCACTGCTCGGTCCCGATCGGGTCGACGGGGAGCTCACCGTCCGGACCGGAGTCGAATCCAGCCGAGTCACCTTCGGGAAGCTCTGGCCCGAGCTGATCGACGCCTATCTCGCCAGCGGAGAGTGGAAGGGAAGGGCGGGCGGCTACGCCGTGCAGGGGCTGGGCTCGGCGCTGGTCGCCGGAATCAAGGGCGACGTCTCGAACGTGATCGGGCTGCCCATCGGCCTGCTTCTGCGGCTCGCTCCAGGGCTGGCGGCCACCAGCCCGCAGTAATTCGGACCGAGAAATCCTCCATTTTGGGCATTTAGTGCGAGCCGCTAGGCTGCGCTCGGATTCCCCAAAATTGCACTTGGATGAGCATCTTCAGTTCAATCAGCCCAGCCCGCGACATGGCCGTCGACCTCGGTACGGCGAATACGTTGGTCTACGTCCGCGGACGGGGCATCGTCGTCTCGGAGCCCTCGGTCGTCGCGGTGGACGTCGCCACCGGTGAGGTGCACGCCGTCGGAGCGGAGGCCAAGCAGATGCTCGGCCGGACCCCGTCGACGATCAACGCGATGCGCCCTCTCAAGGACGGCGTGATCGCCGACTTCGAGGTCACCGAGGCGATGCTGCGCTACTTCATCAAGCGGGCAAACCACAGCCGCTTCACGCATCCCCGGGTGGTGGTCTGCGTGCCCTCCGGTGTGACCGGCGTCGAGAAGAGGGCGGTCGAGGAAGCTTGTCTCGGCGCCGGAGCGCGTGAGGCCTACCTGATCGAGGAGCCGATGGCTGCCGCGATCGGGTCGGGGCTTCCGGTCAGTGAGCCGACCGGCAGCCTGATCGTTGACATCGGCGGCGGCACCACAGAGGTCGCCGTGATCTCTCTGGGCGACATCGTCGTCTCCCAGTCGATCCGTGTCGGCGGGGACGAGATGGACGAGGCCATCGTCAACTTCTGCAAGCGGGAGTACCAGCTCCTGATCGGGCACCAGACCGCCGAGGACATCAAGCACGAGGCCGGCTCGGCGGCGCCCCTCGGTAACGAGATCGAGATCGAGATCCGCGGGCGGGACCTCGCCTCCGGGTTGCCGCGCGCCGTGAAGCTGAACTCGGCGAACATCCGCAGTGCGCTCGACGAGCCGATCGCGCAGATCATCGCGGCCGTACGCGACACCCTCGACAGGACCCCGCCGGAGCTGGCCGGCGACCTGATGGAACGCGGCATGACGCTGGCCGGCGGCGGCGCCCTGCTCCAGGGCTTCGCCGAGCGGATGAGCGAGGAGTGCCAGGTGCCCGCCCAGCTCGCCGAGTCGCCACTCACCTGCGTCGCCACCGGCTCCGGTCAGGCCCTGGAGGAGTTCGAGGCGATCAAGCGTGCGCTGAAGAACTCCCGGAGCCGGAGGCGGTTCTGAGGTGAGGATCGGCTAAAGGGGAGACGCGGCCATGTACCTCCTACAACGACCCGAGGACATCCCGCCGCGCCTGACCAATCGCCTCAACGTCAGGACCGCGGTATTGGCGGCCGTCATCATCGCGGCTGTCGCCATGGTGTTGCTGCGCCTTTGGTCTCTCCAGGTGCTCTCCGGGGACCACTACCGCGCGCTCGCACAGGACCACGGCGTGCTCGACGTCCGCGTCCACCCGCCGCGGGGCGAGATCCTCGACCGGACCGGGAAGGTGCTGGTCGACAACAGGACCGTGATGAGCCTCGAGCTGCGGCCCTCGGACCTGCCGAGCGCGCGGGGGGAGCGGCGCGCCGAGCTGCGCCGGCTCGGGAGCCTGCTGGGCCTGTCGCAGGGCGCGATTCGCCGAAAGGTGCGCGAGACGCCGCAGTACGCCGGGTACCCCGTGGTGCTCCGGCAGGGCCTTGACCGGCGGCTGCTCTTCTACCTGCTCGAGAACAAGCAGAGCTTCCCGGGGGTGAGCGTCGAGCGCACCTACGTGCGGGACTACAAGGACGGCGACCTCGCCGCCCACATCCTGGGCCTCGTCGGCCAGATCAGCCCTCATCAGCTGACCAGGCAGGCCTACCGGACGCTGAAGCCCGGCGACATCATCGGCCAGGCGGGGGTCGAGTACACCTATGACAAGTTCCTGCGCGGCACGGCCGGGAGCCAGCGGATCCAGGTGGACGCTCTCGGCCGTCCCCGGGGGCAGCTCGCCGGCCGACCGGCGCAGACCGGCGACAACCTGCGGCTGACGCTCGACGCCGGGCTGCAGGCGGTGGGCGAGGCCGCCCTGCGCGCCAAGGGCCTGCCGAGCGCCTTCGTGGCGATGAACGTCCACACCGGGGCGATCCTCGCGATGGGCTCCTATCCCACCTATGACCCGTCCTTCTACACCCAGCCCCACACCAAGGCGCAGTACGACGCGTTCGGCAACCGGCCGGGCGACCCGCTGGTCGACCGTGCCGACCAGGGCGGCTACCCGACGGGATCCGCCTTCAAGCCGATCACCGCCACGGCCGCGCTCGAGGACCACCTGATCTCACCGAGCACGATCTTCGATGACACCGGATCGCTCGACATCGGCGGGATCACCCTCCACAACGCGGGCGGCGCCGCCAACGGCCCGGTCGACATGAGCACGGCGCTGAAGGTTTCCTCCGACGTCTACTTCTACAACCTCGGTCTGCACGCCAGCGCCAGCGGCAACGGCGGCCAGATCCAGGACTGGGCGCGCGCGTACGGGCTGGGGCAGAACCCCGGGATCGACATCCCGGACGCCGGCGCGGGCCTGATCCCGACACCCGCCTGGCGCGACCGCGTGTATCGCAACCACTCCAATCCGTATATCGACCGGCCCTGGACGCAGGGCGACAACGTCAACCTCGCGGTCGGGCAGGGCGACGTCCAGGTCACGCCGCTACAGCTGGCCCGGGCGTACGCAGCGCTGGGTAACGGGGGAACGCTCGTGACGCCTCACGTCGGCGGCCGGATCGTGGACAGCCACGGCCGGACCGTCCGGCGGATCAAGCCGGCGCCGCGCCGTCACCTGCATATCTCGCAGGAGACGCGGAACGTGATCCTAGGGGGCATGGAGCGGGCGGCGATGGAGTCCGGCGGCACGTCCTATCCGGTGATGGGCGGATTCCCCTTCCCGATCGCCGGCAAGACCGGCACCGCACAGCGGGACGGGCAACAGGATCAGTCCTGGTACGGGGCGATCGCCCCGTACAGGAATCCGCAGATCGTGGTCACGGCGACGGTCGAGCGCGGCGGGTTCGGGGTCGAGTCCGCCGCTCCAATCGTGCGAACCATCCTCGAACGCTACTTCCACCTCAACCAGGGTGCCGCGGGGGGCACCAGCGGAGCCGCCGCGGCATCCGCGGGGCCGGGCTGATGGAAGCCGCCAAGCCCTCATTGACGATTGCGCCCCGCCGCTCCAGGGTCATCGAGTGGCTCAACCTTCGCCACATGGACGGCGTCCTGCTGGGTGCCGCCGTCGGGCTGATCGCCTTCAGCGTCTTCACGCTGGCGACCTCGACTCGCAACGAGATTGCCGGGCGCCCGCTGTTCTTCGTCGAGCGCCAGGCCCTCTACGCCGTGGCCGGGATCGCGCTGATGATCGCGCTCAGCCGGATCGACTACACGCGGCTGCGCGACCTGCGGCTGACGATCTACGCGGCGATGGTGGGCTCGATCGCGCTCGTCCTGCTGGTGGGAACGGCGGTGCGGGGCTCGAACCGCTGGATCGACCTGCCCTTCTTCCAGTTCGAGCCCTCCGAGCTGGCCAAGGTCCTGCTCTGCGTCTCGCTGTCGGCCCTGGTCTACGAGCGAGTCAGGCGACCATTCGGCCTGCGCGCCACGTTGTCCCTGCTGGCCCTGGGGCTGGCGCCGGCGGCGCTCGTATTCCTGCAGCCGGACCTCGGCACCGGGATCGTGCTGGTGGCGATCGTGATGGCGACGCTGTTCGTGGCGGGCATTCCCTGGCAGCACTTCGCCGCGATCGGCGCCGCGGTGGTGGTGATGGCCGGGGGTGCATATGCGGCCGGGTCCGCCGCGGGCGTCCACTTCCTCCACGGCTACCAGCAGGATCGCCTGACCGCGTTCCTGCACCCGAGCAACGACCCGAACGACGCCAGCTATCAGGTCAACCAGGCCGTGATCGCGGTCGGCTCCGGTGAGGAGGTTGGGCGCGGCAGCGATGCGACCCAGACGGAGCTGCTCTTCCTCCCCGAGCGGCACACCGACTTCATCTACGCCGTGATCGGCGAGCGCTTCGGGTTCCTCGGCGCGGCCTTCGTCGTCTTCCTCTACGCCGTGCTCTTCTGGCGGGCCATCCGGGTGATGCGCATCTCCGCCAGCTTCTATGGGACGCTGATCGCCGGCGGGGTGGTGGCGATGCTGGCCTTCCAGGTGATCGTCAACATCGGCATGAACCTCGGGCTGATGCCCGTCACCGGGATCACCCTTCCCCTGATGAGCTACGGAGGCTCGTCCGTGCTGGGGACCTTCATCGCGCTCGGGCTGCTGCAGAGCATCCACGCCCAGTCACGCAAGTGACGGGAGGGGGAACTCTTTCAGTCTCGTTGAAGCAAGACGCTACATTCGGGCGCAGGTCGGGCGAGGGGGCTCCGCTGGAGCCACCCGTTTAGTGAATGCAACTTTGAGAGCTGGGAAGACATGTACCGCAAGCAGGTGCGCCGTCGACGGGCGGTGCTGTTGCTGCTCGTCGCCGCCTCGCTGACACTGCTCAGCGTCTACTACCGCGAGGGCAACGCGGGACCCCTGCATGGTGCTGAGAACGTCGTCTCGACCGTGTTCGCCCCGATCCAGGATGTCTCGAACCGTGCGCTCAAGCCCGCCCGCGACCTGGTCAACTGGTTCCACGAGACCTTCGACGCCCGAGGCGACAAGGCCAAGCTCGAGGATCAGGTGGCGACCCTGCGCGACCAGCTCGCCAGGGAACAGACCCAGCAGCAGGAGACCAAGGAGCTGTCGGCTCTGAACGAGCTGACCAGCGGCGGCATCGTCCCGAACGGCACGACCCCCGTGACCGCCAGGGTGGTTGGCCGCTCTCCGACAGTCTGGTACTCGACGGTGACCCTCGACAAGGGCTCGAGCGACGGGCTTCGCGTCGACGACCCCGTGGTTGCGGCGCAGGGCCTGGCCGGGAAGGTCACCCAGACGACCCCCAACACCGCCCAGGTGACGCTGATCACCGACGCTGACAGCGCGGTGACGGCGCGGGTGACACCGAGCGGCGCGACGGGCGTTGTCGAGCCCAACGTCGGCAATCCCAACGACCTCCAGCTCGACTTCCTGGAGCGCGGCGCGCAGATCGCCCAGGGACAGATGGTCGTCACCGCCGGCTTCTCGACCGGCGACCTGGGGTCGATCTTCCCGCCCGGGATCCCGATCGGGAAGATCACGACGGCGACGGTTGAGGAGCAGCAGGCCTACCAGCGGGTGCACCTGTCCCCGTTCGCGGACCTGCGGAACATGGACTTCGTCAAGGTGCTGACGACACACTCAGGGAGTAACTCGAAGTGAGCCGTCCCCGGACGCGAAGCAGAGGAGCCGGCTCTTGATCCTCACGCCCGGGATCATCGCCCGCCTGGCCGTTCTCGGTTCGATCGCGGCCGTGGCTGAGGTCGTCTGCTTCTCGAAGATGGATGTCTTCGGCACGAGTCCCGACGTCGTGTTGCTGGTCGTCTTCTCGCTCGGCGTCCTGGGCGGAAGCCTCACCGGCGCGGTCGTGGGCTTCTCGGTGGGTCTGCTGATGGACTGCCTGTTGCTCGAGACCCTCGGGGGCTTTGCGCTCACCCTGTTGTCGGTGGGGTACGTCGCCGGCCGCTACCGGGAGACGGTCGGCCGCCCGACCCGCGGCGCCGTCGCGTTGCTCGGTGGCTCGCTGACGCTGCTCGGCGCGCTGGTGATTGCCGCGATCCAGATCGGCACCGGCGTGGAGGCGAACGTCAGCTTCCTCGTGGTGCGCGACGCGCTCGTCAAGAGCGTGATCGGAGCGGGTCTCGCGATTCCCGTCCTCCTGCTCGTCAGACTGGTGGTGCGCTCCGCACTCGTCGACGAGCGAAGAGGGGCTCAGCGTCGTCCCACGGCGCCGAGGCCGGTGGAGCCCTAGACCGTGATGTATCTGCGCACACCCGAGTCTGACCCGGAGCGGCGGACCTCTCCGCTGGCCCTCCGGATCTCGATCCTGACCGGGTTGGCGATCGCCATCTTCTCCGTCCTCTTCCTGCGCCTCTGGTACGTGCAGGTGCTCTCGGGCGACAAGTACCGGACCCAGGCCAACGACAACCGGATTCGCGAGATCCGCGTCCAGGCCCCGCGCGGGGACATCCTCGACCGCAACGGCAAGGTCATGGTCGCCAACCGCACCGAGCTCGCCGTCGAGCTCAATCCACAGGACCTGCCGGTTCCGGGTCCCGCGCGTTCGCGGGAGCTCCACCAGATCTCGACCGTCACCGGAATGACGATGGTGGAGATCCGCAAGGCGCTCCAGGACCCGCAGCGAGCGGCACCCGGTGGACCGGTGATCCTGAAGAAAGGCCTCGGCGTCGACAAGGTCTATTACCTGCGAGAGAACCAGTCGAGCTTCCCCGGGGTGAGCGTCGAGCGCGTCTTCGCTCGCGAGTACAAGGACGGAAGCCTCGCGGCTCACCTCTTCGGCAACGTCGGAGAGGTGACCGCCGAGCAGCTCAAGGAGGCGCGCTATTCGGGTCTGCGACAAGGGGACACCGTTGGCCAGTCGGGCATCGAGTACGAGTACGACCGCTTCCTGAGAGGCAGACCCGGCACCGACCGCGTCCAGGTCGACGCGCTCGGCAGGCCGACTCAGCAGCTGCAGAGCAAGCCCGCCCAGGCCGGCGACGACGTGCGCCTCACCATCGACTCCGGCCTGCAGAGCTATGCGGAGGGCGCGCTGGGCTCGTTTGGCCTGCCGGGAGCCTTCGTCGCGATGAACGCCCAGAATGGATCGATCCTGGCAATGGGCTCGGCACCGACCTTCGACCCGTCGATCTTCACCCATCCGATCTCCCAGCACGAGTACCAGGCGCTCACTTCGAACAAGACCGATGCGCCTCTGGCAAACCGCGCGATTCAGGGCCTCTATCCCACCGGCTCCGCCTTCAAGCCGATCACGGCGACGGCAGCGCTCCAGGACCACCTGATCTCGCCGAACACGATCTTCAACGACACCGGGTCGCTCAAGATCGACGCAAACCAGACGCTGCATAACGCGGGGCATGCGATCAACGGGCCGATCAACATGTCCGACGCGCTCAAGGTCTCCTCGGACGTCTACTTCTACAACCTGGGCATGCGCGCAAAGGCTTCGAGGGGGGGCGGGCAGATCCAGGACTGGGCGCGGCAGTACGGCCTCGGGGAAAAGACCGGGATCGACCTCCCGGCCGAGGTCAGCGGGCTGATCCCGAACCCCGCCTGGCGCAACCGCCTTTACCACGAGCATCTCACCGACCGGCCGTGGAGCGTCGGAGACAACATCAACCTGGCGGTCGGCCAGGGCGACCTGGAGGCCGATCCGCTGCAGATGGCCGTTGCCTACGCCGCGCTCGGCAACGGCGGCAAGGTGCTGACGCCCCATCTCGGAAACGACGTGGAGAGCTCCACCGGCAGAGTGATCTCGGAGATCCGCCCGGCTCCCCGCCGTCAGATCCACATCTCGCCGACGACTCGCAACACGATCATGACCGGGCTCACCCGCGGCGCGATGGAGCCCGGCGGGACCTCCTATCCGGTGTTCGGTCAATTCCCCTTCCCGATCGCGGGCAAGACCGGTACCGCCCAGCGGCCGAATCAGCCCGACCAGTCCTGGTACATCGCATTGGCGCCGGCGAAGAACCCGCAGATCGTGGTCGCGGTCACGCTCGAACGGGGCGGCTTCGGCGTCGATACCGCCGCCCCGGTCGCCGCCCGCATCCTCGAGCACTACTTCAACCTGCCGATCACCCCTACAGCGGGCACCGCGAAGACGCAGGAGTGATTCCGGCACGATCCAGCCGGACCTTTACCCTGAGCTAGCCATGGAGGCAGCACCACTCACGCTCAGACCTACGCGCGTCCGCATCGCCGAGCGCCTTGGCATCGCCCACTTCGACGGGGTGATGTTCGGCGCCGCCTTGGCGTTGATCGCCTTCAGCTGCTTCACCCTCGCCGTGGCGACGAGCAACGATATTCCCGGTCAGCCGCTGTACTTCGCCACGCGACAGGGCATCTATGCGCTGATTGGCATTGCGCTCATGTTCACAGTCGCCAAGATCGACTACTCCCGCTTCAGGGAGATCCGGGTCGGCATCTACTCGCTGATGGTCGGATCGATCTGCCTGGTGCTCCTCTTCGGGGCGGCGGCCCGCGGCTCGCGTCGCTGGATCGAGCTCCCCTACTTCCGCTTCCAGCCCTCCGAGCTGGCCAAACTGCTACTCGTGGTCGCCCTCGCGGCGTTCGTGATCGAGCGCACTCGCCGCGGCACCCCCGTGCGCCAGACGATTCGCATTCTGGCGCTGGGCCTGGCCCCGGCGGGACTCGTCTTCCTGCAACCCGACCTCGGCACGGGAATCGTGCTCGTGGTCGTCACCCTCACCATTCTTTTCCTCGCCGGGGTGCCCCGGTCGCATCTCGCGGCCGTGGGAGGCTTGGCGGCCCTTGCGGTCAGCTTCGTCCTCGTCATCGCCCCGGCAACCGGCCTGCCGAGCCCGCTTCAGGGCTATCAGCAGGATCGGTTGACTTCATTTCTGCATCCCAGCAACGACCCAAGCAGCGCGAGCTATCAGGTCAATCAGAGCGTCACCGCGATTGGATCCGGTGAGAAGACCGGCCGTGGCGACAACTCAACTCAGACCCAGCTCCTTTTCCTTCCCGAGCGGCACACGGACTTCGTATTCGCCGTGATCGGGGAGCGCTTTGGTTTTCTGGGAGCCGCATTCGTACTGTCCCTGTACGCCCTGCTTATCTGGAGAATGCTGCGCATTCCGACGCTCTCCAAGAACTTGTACGGGACCCTGATCGCAGGCGGCATCGCCACCATGCTCATGTTCCAGATCCTGGTCAACGTGGGCATGACTCTCGGCGTCATGCCGGTAACCGGCATCACCCTGCCCCTCATGTCTTACGGGGGGTCATCGGTGCTTGCCACCTTCCTGGCGATCGGGCTCCTACAGAGCATCTACGCACAAGCGCGGCTCACCTCCAGACGCAGCAGGGCGCCTATCCCACTGTTGCGCTGAGCCACCGAGAGCACACCCACACCGACACGCACCCAGCTAAGCCCGCCTACGACGGCGGCCTGGGCGTGTTCAAGTCTGCTCTGCTCGCGCAGAAAGGAACCACATGAAGAAGAACATCCTCGTCAGCGTCGACCGGAGCGAAACCCGCGTCGCCGTACTCGAGGCACCGGGCAGCCCCACTGAAGGCAAGCGCCGCAAGAAGGCCGCCCCCACCAATGAATGGAAGGTGGCCGAGCTCTACGTCGAGCGTCGCGGCCGCCGATCGATCGTCGGCAACATCTACAAGGGCAAGGTCGACAATGTCCTGCCCGGGATGGAGGCGGCGTTCGTCGACATCGGCCTGGAGCGAAACGGGTTTCTCCACGTCGACGAGATCGTGCTGCCGGGAGGCGAGGCCGTCCCCAAGCGGGGCCGTGGCCGAGGCCGCCGCATCGACGAGTTGATCAAGCCCGGCCAGGAGATCATCGTCCAGGTCGTCAAGGACCCGCTCAAGACCAAGGGCGCGAGGCTCTCGATGCAGCTCTCGATCGCCGGCCGCTACCTCGTCTACATGCCCCAGGGCGGCGGCATCGGGGTCTCCAAGCGCCTACCCGACGGCGAGCGAACCCGACTTCGCAAGCTGATCGAGAAGGTGGACATCGGGGACGGCGGGGTGATCGTCCGCACCGCTGCCCAGGGCGCCAAGAAGGAGGACTTCGTTCGCGAGATCTCCTACCTGCACCGCCTCAATGAGGTGGTCACCGAGCGCGCCGATAAGTCGGACGTAGGCCAGATGGTCTTCCAGGAGGCCGACCTCTCGATCCGTGTCGTCCGCGACGTGCTGGTCGAGGAGTTCGAGGGCGCGATCATCGACGACCCCAAGCAGCACGAGCGGGTCACCAAGTTCCTCCAGCGGACCGCGCCGGAGCTGGCCGAGCGCGTCGAGCTCTACAAGGGCAAGGAGTCACCGCTCGAGAAGTGGGGGGTCGAGGAGGCGTTTGACTCGGTGCTGAGCCGCCGCGTCGATCTCCCCTCGGGTGGCTACCTGATGATCGACTACGCGGAAGCCCTGACTGTCATCGACATCAACACCGGCAGCTTCACCGGCAAGGGCAAGGGCCGCCTCGAGGACACCATCACCAAGGTGAACGTCGAGGCCGCTGAGGAGGTCGTACGGCAGCTCCGCATGCGCGACATCGGCGGGATCATCGTCATCGACTTCATCGACATGGCCCGCTCGCGAAACCGCGACAACGTCCTGAAGACGCTGCGGACCGCGCTGGACGAGGACCGGACAAAGACCTATGTGGTCGAGGTCTCTCCGCTCGGCCTGGTCGAGATGACGCGCCAGAACGTCACCGACGGCGTCCGCGAGATCCTCACCAAGCGCTGCCCCACCTGCGACGGTGAGGGTGTCGTCAACTCGGAGGAGACGGTCGCGATCTCGATCGTCCGCAAGCTGCAGGAGGTCGTCGACGAGCAGCCGGACCCGGAGGCCTACTTGGTGAGGGTCAACCCCCGAGTGGCGGCGGAGCTCCTCTCGCCCGACTCCGGCCTCACGGAGCTGGAGGAGGAGACGGGCAAGCGCTTCCATTTCGAGGGCGGCGATGCGCTGCCCCTCGACACCTTCCACGTCGTCGAGAGCGGCGGGCGCGAGGAGATCGAGGAGCGCGCTCTGCCGTTCCAGGTGGGCGAGGAGGTACTCGTCTCGATCGAGGAGCCCCACATGTACAACGTCGACGACGCGGTGGCGCGGGTCGACTCCTACATCGTCAGCGTTACCGGGGCCGGCCCCCATGTCGGCGAGCAGCGGATGGTCCGGATCGACAGCGTCGGGCGCTCAGCCGCGACCGCTTCGCTGCTCGACAGCGAGGGGAACGTCGTGCAGCCCGGCGCCAATGGAGACGGCGGCGAGAAGCTAGAATCCCCAGCCGCCGGCGGGCGCAGACGTCGCGGAAGCAGGGGCGGCAGGGGACGCTCCCGCGCCGGCGGTGGCAGCAACAGCTAGGGAAAGTAGACAGACATGGCCAGCTACGCAGTGATCGAGACAGGCGGTAAGCAGTACCGCGTCGAGAAGGGCTCGACCCTCCTCGTCGATCGCCTGACCGCCAAGGAGGGCGACAAGGTGGACCTGCGCGCCGTCGCTTTCCGTGACAAGGAGATGGTGCTAGGCGAGGACCTCGAGAAGGTCAAGGTCGAGGCCAAGGTGGCTGGCCACGAGCGCG
>JAWVFG010000035.1:0-2641 GCA_033856335.1 Solirubrobacterales bacterium | reverse complement strand
CGCACGACCCAGGCCACGGCGACGACGTCGATCATCAGCTTGTCCGGCGTGAAGGTGAGCGATCCCGCTCCCTTGGCGAACGACTCGAACGGGATCAGCAGGATCGCGAAGTAGAGCGCCGGCATCGGGCGCAGGAACGCGAAGACGAACGCCCCGCCGGCGACGACCAGCGCGAGCGGGACGAGCGGGTTGATCGCGCTGCCGGCGACCGCGAGCAAGCCGGCTAGCACACCGGCCGGAACAGCTAGAAGCCAGGCGGGGACTGCTCTAGAGCTGGACGTCAACCCGCGCCCGCCGGCGTGCTGGCGCCGGCGTACGAGTAGTAGCCGTAGTAGTCGTCATCGCTACCACTCCGCACGCCGGTGACGACCAGTCCAGTCGGCTTGTCGGGGAGGTGGGTCATCGCCTGCTTCGCGGCCTGCGCCTGGTCCTTGGTGGTCTGACCCAGGCGCACGCACAGCAACACGGCGTCGACCTGCGGGATCAGCTCCAGCGTGTCCCCCACCGGCAGCAGCGGCGCGCTGTCGAAGATCACGATGTCGTAGGCGCGCGTCGTCTGGTCGACGAACGCCTTGAACTTCTTGGAGCCGATCATCTCGGTCGGCTGGAAGGTGTTCTCTCCGGCGGGGATCAGCGGCAGCACGTCGGCCGCCTCGCGCCCGTGAACGTTCACCGAGCGGAGCACGTCCTTGGGCTTGGCCTCCCCGGCCAGATAGTCGGAGAGCCCGGGACCCTTCTCGACCCCGAACCGGGTGGCGAGCACCGGGCGGCGCAGATCGCACTCGACGAGCAGCGTGCGGCGGCCCGCCACCGCGCTGACGTATGCAAACCAGGCAGCGACCGTGCTCTTGCCCTCCTCCGGCAGAGCGCTGGTAACGACCAGAGACGAGATCTCGTTGTCGCCGGCCAGGAAGTCGACGTTGCGACGCAGGATCCGGAAGGCCTCGAGATCGTCCTCGGAGACGAAGCTGTCGCCGTTCCTGCCCACCCCGGAGAGGCCGAGGGCATCGGCCCTGACGTAGCCGACCAGCGGCATGCCGAGGTCGTGCTGAAGCTGGTGGGAATCCTTGATGCGCCGGTCGAGAGCGTTGCGCATGAAGGCCGCGCCGACGCCGACCAGCAGACCGAGGATCAGGGCGAGGAGCGTGTCGCGGACCGGCTTCGGCGAGCTCGGGCTGCCTGGCGCGGTCGCGGGCTTGGTGACGCTGACCGGGTCCGCCACCTTGCTCAGAGCCTGCAGCCGTGCAGCGCCGAGATCGCCGGTCGTCTTGGTGGCAGGTGAGCTGCTCTTCCCGAGGCTCTGGTTCAACGCCTTTGCCTGCGCGGCGAATTTGGCGCGGACATCGTTGCGCGCGGCAATCCTGAGCTGATCCGCGAACGCATTCGCCACTCGGGCCGACTTGTCGGCGTTGTCGGTCGAGGCCGTGATGTCGATCTGGTCCGAGGTCGGCTGAACCGTGGCATTGACGTCGCTCTTGAGCTCATCGATGCTCATCCCGTTGTTGAGCTCCTTCTGCACAGCGCTGACGACGTCGCTGCGGGTGACCGTGTTGGCATTGCCGGCCGCCGTCTTGTCTGGAGCGGTGTCGAAGGGGACCTGAGTGCCAGGAGCGACGATGCCCAGCTGCTTGGTCGGGTCCGTGAAGGTGACGGTCGCGGTGGCGTCGTACGTAGGCGTCTTCGCCAGCGAGTAGGCGAGGCCGATCGCGACCGCGATCAGGGTGATCGCAACGACCAGCCCGCGCCGGGCTCGAAGCACGGCCAAGTAGTCCCGCAGGCCGGTGGTGTCAGATGAAGAATTTGGCTGCATGCCGGGATTTCCCGCTGCCCCCTGCGTCGGTGAATGTAGCAGCGGAGTGGGAGCACTTCGCAACCATAATCGCCGTTGGCCGCATATATCCGGTGATTGCGCAAGGACCGCTTCAACTCCTACTTACGCCGGGTTCTGCCATTAGGGTTGCAGCGGGTATGGAGGAAAGAGACGCAACCGAAGGTGAGACCGAGCAGTGGACCGCCGACGACCTCGAACCGAGCAGATCCGCGAAACCCGAGTCCGAGCCCGAGGAGATCGGCGAACAGACCTCTGAATGGGTGATCACGCCGCCCCCGGAGGTTGCCGATCAGGAAGAGCCGGCCCGGGCCAAGCCGAAGACCCGGAAGCCGAAACCGAAGCCACGGGCCAAACCCGCGGAGTCGGAACCCCAGGCCGAGTCCGAGGCCGAGCGGGAGGTGGCGGAGCTTCGGGCCCGGGTCGCCGAACTGGAGGCGGCTCTCGCCTCGGCGCAGGCCCGCGCCGAGCAGGTGGTGAGGGCCGAGCCGGCCGAGGAGCCGGTTCGCCCGGTGGAGGCCCCGGTCGGACGCGCACGACCCACAGCCGACGGTCCCGCCGACATCAACGCAGCCGGCTATGAGGACCTCCGCGAGCTTGGGCTGAGCGTCGCGGAGAGCGCGCGGCTGATCGCCATCAGAGATGTTCGAGGTGGCATCCGCTCCCTTGACGAACTCGACGACGTCGGAGATTTGCCGGCGGAGCGGCTTACCGAATTGAAGTCACGACTGCGCGTTTGAGGCGCGCTACCCTGGCGACCGTGGCGCCCCGCGGGAAGAATCCAGCCACCTCGGCCGATGCTTGGTTGATCGA
>JAWVFG010000034.1:0-8858 GCA_033856335.1 Solirubrobacterales bacterium | reverse complement strand
TGGGTCAGAACCCGATCACCACGCTGGTGGTCGCTTTCCTGATGCTCGGCTTCTACGTCCCGATGGCCTACGTGATGGACCGCTTCTTCTACCAGCGCCACCTTCGCAAGGAGGAGGAGAAGCGGGCGGAGCGTGAGGCGCAGCGCACCGGCGCGCGCCAAGCGGAGGGCTGAGCGGTGGACGTCCGCATGCTCACCGTCGGCCAGATCGCCGAGAACTGCTTCCTGTTGCGAAAGGACGATTCCGACCGCGCGCTGGTCGTGGATCCCGGCGACGAGGCCGAGCGGATTCTGGCCACCGCCGACGAGATGGGCGTCTCGATCGAGGGGATCCTGCTGACCCACACGCACTTCGACCACATCGGCGCGGTGGCACCGATCGCGAAGGCGACCGGGGCGCCCGTCTGGTGCCCGGAGATCGAGACGCCAGTGCTCGCCGACATCAACTCCTACGTGCCCTGGCCCGGCTTCGGCCCGTTCGAGAGCTACGACGCCGACCACATGGTCAGCGGCGGCGAGAAGCTGGAGCTCGCCGGCATGGAGATCGACGTGATCTTCACACCCGGCCACAGCCCCGGCCATGTCACCTTCTCCGTCCCCGACGGGGCCGCGATCTTCTCCGGCGACGTGCTCTTCCAGGGCTCGGTGGGGAGGACCGACCTCCCCGGTGGCGACTGGGCGACGCTGCTGGAGTCGATCCGCACGCTCGTCGACTCGCATCCGCCCGAGACCACGGTCTACCCGGGGCACATGGGAGTCACCACGCTGGGCGCCGAGCGCGCCACCAACCCCTTCCTGGCCGAGCTCGCGCGCTAGCCGGGGACCCGGTTAAGGTCGCTGCCCCATGACCGAGAAGTTCAAGGTCCCCAGGGGAACCTTCGACGTCCTGCCCGAGGGGCAGCCGGTTCGCCGGCGGATAGCGGATGTCTCGTGGAAGAAGCTCGAGGCGGCCGGGTACGGCCGGATCGACACGCCGGTCTTCGAGGACACCGACCTGTTCGCCCGCGGAGTCGGCGAGTCCACCGACATCGTCCAGAAGCAGATGTTCACCTTCGAGGACCAGGGGGGACGCTCGCTGACCCTTCGCCCCGAGGCGACGGCCTCGGTGTGCCGCGCCTTTCTCGAGCACGGCATGCAGAAGCTGGCGCAACCGGTGAAGCTCTGGACCGGCGGGCCCTTCTTCCGCCACGAGCGCCCCCAGGCGGGCCGCTACCGGCAGTTCACCCAGGTCGACGCCGAGGCGATCGGCTCGGACTCACCGCTGGTGGACGCGGAGCTGATCCTCTTGGCAAACGACATCGTCGCCGAGCTTGGGGTGGAGGGCGTCCGGCTCCGCCTCGGCAGCCTCGGCACGCCGGCCACGCGCGCCGCCTATCTCGACGAGCTTCGCGAGTACCTTCGCTCCCACCAGGATGAGCTCTCCGACGAGGTGCGCGACCGGATCGACGCCAATCCGTTGCGGGCCTTCGACGCCGATCATGAGGGAACCCGCAACGTGATGACCGACGCCCCGACGCTGCTCGCCAGGCTCGACCCCGAGGACGCCGAGCACTTCGCGGAGGTCCGAGCGCTGCTCGACCGCAGCGGCGTCGCCTACGAGCTCGACCCGACCCTCGTGCGCGGGCTCGACTACTACACCCGGACGGTCTTCGAGTTCGAGTGCGAGCGGCTCGGCGCGCAGTCGGGGATCGGGGGAGGGGGCCGCTACGACGGGTTGATCGAACAGCTCGGGGGGCCGCCGACGCCGGGCTGCGGCTGGGCGCTGGGCGTGGACCGCGTCGCGCTCGCGCTCGAGCCGAAGGAAGCGACGGCCGCCGAGGGCGATGAGCACCGGGACGGCGTCTTCGTCGTCGCCGAGGATGGTGCCCGCGAAGGTGCGTTCGCCCTGGTGGCCGAGCTGCGGCGCGCGGGAATCCGCGCCGATCTCGACCTCGCCGGCCGAGCGATCAAGGGTCAGATGAAGCAGGCGGACCGCTTCGGCGCCCGCTACGCGCTGATCCTCTCGGGCGACGCGCAGGCGACCCTTCGCGACATGAGCTCAGGCGAGGAGCGGGAGATCGATCCCGCGGCGTTGGTTGAGACACTCTCGTCGCCATGAGCGACGGGTTCCCAGCGCTGCGAGCAAATGAGTACCGCGATACCTGGTGCGGTCAGGTCCTGACCGATCGGGTCGACTCCGAGGTGCGCGTCGCCGGCTGGGTCCACCGGCGCCGCGACCACGGCGGCCTCGTCTTCATCGACCTCCGCGACCGCACCGGGCTCGTGCAGCTCGTCTTCAACCCGGACGAGGCGGGGGAGGCCTTCAAGCTGGGGCACGAGCTGCGCTCGGAGGACGTGCTGAGCGCGAGCGGCCCCGTGGTGAAGCGCTCGCCCGAGACCATCAACGCCGAGCTGCCGACCGGCGAGATCGAGATCCGTGTGACCAACGCGCAGCTCCTCTCGGACGCGGACACGCCGCCATTCGAGATCGAGTCCTTCTCCGGCGAGGTGAGCGAGGAGACCCGCCTGCGATACCGCTACCTCGACCTCCGCCGCGACCGGATGAGGCAGGCGCTCGAGCTGCGCCACCGGATCAGTGCGTCGATGCGGGAGTTCCTCTCCGGCGAGGGCTTCATCGAGATCGAGACACCGGTGCTGACTCGCTCGACACCGGAGGGCGCCCGGGACTTCCTCGTGCCGAGCCGGCTGCAGCGTGGCTCGTTCTATGCGCTGCCGCAGTCGCCCCAGCTGTTCAAGCAACTTCTCATGATCGGCGGCTTCGAGCGGTATTTTCAGATAGCGCGCTGCTTCAGGGATGAGGACCTGCGCGCGGACAGGCAACCGGACTTCACGCAGTTGGACATAGAGATGTCCTTCGTCGACACCGACGACGTGATCGATTTGAACGAAAGCCTCCTCGCACACGTGCTGGGTGGCTGCGGCGTGGAGGTCGAGTTGCCGATGAGGCGCCTGCCCTACGACGAGGCGATCTCGCGCTACGGCTCCGACAAGCCGGATCTGCGCTTCGGCCTCGAGCTGGAGGATCTGACGGAGGTCTTCCGCGGCTCGGAGTTCAACGTCTTCCGCCAGGCGATCGAGGGCGGCGCATTCGTCCGCGGCCTGAACGCCGGAAAGCACGAGATGTCTCGCGCCGACCTCGATGGGCTGGTGGCCGAGGCGACCGATCTCGGCGCCAAGGGGCTGGTGTGGGCGGCGGTCGACGGCAATGGATGGCGCTCACCCGTCGCCAAGTTCCTCTCGCCAGAGGAGATCGCCACGGCCAACGAGGCGCTCGGTGCCTCGGAGGGCGACGTCGTCCTGCTGGTCGCCGATCAGCCGCTGCTCTCGGCCGAGGTCCTCGGCGAGCTCCGGCGCCGGCTGGGCGAGCGACTCGGGCTGATCGATCATGAGGCGAACGTGCTCACCTGGATCGTGGACTGGCCCCTGCTCGGCTGGGCAGCGGACGAGGAGCGCTGGGACCCGTACAACCACCCGTTCACCTCGCCCGACGGCGTGTTCGATCCGGCCGATCCGGGCGCCGCCAGGGCAAAGGCCTACGACGTCGTCTGGAACGGATGGGAGATTGGTGGTGGCTCGATCCGCATCAGCGACCCCGAGGTGCAGCGACAGGTGTTCGAGGCGATCGGAATCGACGAGGAACACGCCGAGGAGCGATTCGGCTTCCTGCTCGATGCGCTGCGCTACGGCGCCCCGCCGCACGGCGGAATCGCCTACGGCCTCGACCGGATCGTCGCGCTGGCCTACGGGACCGAGTCGATCCGAGACGTCATCGCGTTTCCGAAGACCGCCTCAGGTGTCGACCCGCTGACCGGCGCTCCGGCGCCGGTCGACGATCGGCAGCTGCGCCAATTGGGGATCTCGCTTCGCGGCGGGGGTGGAAAGGGCTAGGCAGATGGAAGGGCGGCCTCCCCCCGACGGCGACGACCTGTTCGAGTGGACGGATGCGCCCGCGCGGCCTCCGGCTCCGTCGGACGAGCCCGGGACCGGCGAGCGGGATCGGCCCGGTACAGGCGAGCGGGATCGGATCGATACCGGCGAGCGCGACCGGGTAGGGACCGGCGAGCGCGCGCGGGTCGAGCCATCGCCGGCCTCGTCGCCCGACACCGCGGAGAGGCAACGCATCCGAGGCGACACCGGGGAATTCGAGAGGAGCGGGCGGCGCCCCCCGCCTGGCCGGCGCGCCCGCCGCCGCGACCTTCCCGCCAGGGTCCGCCGCCGGCAGGACCTCACGGTCGGCGCCGTCGCAATCGCCCTGGTCGTCATCCTGATCGTGCTCATCTCCGGAGGCGGCAGCAGCACCCCCACGCCAATCCCGCTGAAGAAGCTGGTCGGCCAGACCATCGTCGCCAAGCTGGGGGCGAAGGGGCCCGACCAGGCGCTGATCAAGCGGGTCAGGCACGGCCAGGTCGGTGGCGTGATCGCCTTCCCCAGCGATCCCAAGAAGCTGAAGGCTGACGTCCAGCAGCTCCAGGCGGCGGCCCATGCAGGGGGCAACCCGGGGCTGCTGGTGATGATCGACCAGGAGGGTGGGAGCGTGAAGAGGCTGAAGAGCGGACCGCCCGACATCTCGCCGGCGGACCTCGGCAAGAGCGGCGATGAGACCCAGTCAAAGGACCAGGGGCAGAAGACGGGCTCCTATCTGCGGGGCCTCGGCGTCAACGTCGATCTCGCGCCCGTCCTGGACGTCTCCCAGCCCCAGACGGCCAACACGATCAAGGCCCGCACCTTCGGCTCGAATCCGGACACCGTCGCCAGGGTCGGGGTCGCATTCGCCGAGGGGCTCCAGGCCGGCGGTGCGGTCGCGACCGCCAAGCACTTCCCCGGCCTTGGCAGAGCCACCGTCAACACCGACCAACAGCCGGTCACCGTCGCCGCCACCAGCGCCCAGCTCCAGAACGACCTGGTGCCGTTCAAGGCGGCCGTCGACGCCGGCGTGCGCTTGGTGATGATCTCGACCGCCAGCTACCCGACGCTGGGCGCCAGGAAGCCGGCGGCGTTCTCTCCGACGATCATCAAGACGCTGCTGCGGGGCCGCCTGGGCTTCGACGGCGTGACGATCACCGATGACCTCGAATCCCCGGCCGTGACGAGCACCCTGCCGCCCGTGGTGGCGGCCACTGGAGCGCTCAAGGCCGGCAACGACATGCTGCTTTACGCACAGAACGCGAATGCGTCGGATCAGGCCTTTGGCTCACTCGTCCGCGAGGTGAAGAACGGACAGCTCGACCGGTCCGTCGTGCAAGCCGCGTACGACCGCATCACTTCCTTGAAGGACAGCCCCACGGGATAGGGTGCGCCGCGAGCTCCCGTCCAACTCTCTCGGAGGCAAGGAGACCGATGAACGACCTCTTCGAACCTGACGACACACGCGACGCGCTGCGCAAGATCGGCGGGCTTCTGATCGGCCTGGCCGCGGCCATGATCTATATCCGGAAGGGCCCAGCCCTGGCAGTGAACCCAAGTCAATGGGCCGCCTTTCCGATGTTCCTGGTTCTCGCGATCCCCGCGGCCCTGCTCTACGGAGGCGTCCTGACCAGGCCGCAGACCGGCGAGCTTCGGCCCTGGCAGGTCGTGCACAGCGTCTTCGGGCTGATCTTCGTCCCGTTCGCGCTGCTGCAGTTCGTCCACCTGGTCGGCGGCAACCCGAACGCGTCCCTGAACCTGTTCTGGGCCTTCGGGGCCACCGCCGCGCTTGCGTTCTACGCCGGGATTGTCGCGGGGGTGCGCGTCCAGCTGCTCTTCGGCTCGATCGCCCTGATCATCTCCTGGTCCGGGCTCTGGAACGAGCTCCTCTCCGGCGGGATCGGCGGCAATTGGGGGGTCTATCGAGGACTGCTCGGCATCCTCGCCATAGGTCTGCTCGCCGGCGCGCTCTATCTCTGGCGCAACAACCCGGGCGGCGACGAGGTCGCGGCGAGCGCGACGGCGCCCTCGGGAGACCTGGGCCTCTGGAAGGCGTCCGAGCTGCTCACCGCTGCCGGCATCACGGCGGTGATCGCCTGCGCGCTCGGGATCACGGCGCTCGGCAACCTCAACCCGCTCGGTACCGGCACTCCCCCGATCCAGACGACCAACCTGTGGGACATCCTGCTCCTGCTGGTCTCGCTGGGACTGGTCGGGATCGGCTCGCAGATCGGGACCAGGGGCCCGGTCTACGTCGGTGGGATCGGCCTGCTGCTCTTTCTCATCATCGCGGGGCTCGACCTCAACTCCACGCCGCCGCATCCCTTCAAGCTCGGCCTCTGGCCCTGGGTTCTGCTCGGCCTGGGTGCGATCGGCGTCGGCCTCAGCTACATGCGGGAGGCCAGCCTGGGCGATCAGCCGCGGCGCCTGGTCGAGACCCTGCGCGGGAGATAGTGCGAGGGTGCTCCGCTGAGCTCGCTCGCCGTTTCCTGGCCGCCCTCAGCGCGGGTGACGGGGAGGCGGTGGGCGAGCTCGTCCATCCGGAGGTCGAGATCCGCACCGAGCGAACCGTCCATCGCGGCCGAGTGGCGGCGGTGGATTGGTCGGGCAAGGCCTTCGACCACCTGGTCCGCCGCTACGTCCCGGTCCGGATCGAGCAGACGGAGGACGGGCTCCTGGTCCACGCCGAGCTCCAGTACCTCTGGCGGGATGGCGGCGACGTGGGGGACAGCTCGCGAGTGGAGATCGAGCTGGGAATCCGGGACGGCCTGATCTCGTCCTGGTTTCTGCGGGACGAGCCGGAGTAGCCGGGAGGCGCTGCTAGGGTTTTCCCAGGCCCGAGCCTGTACGCGAACCGCTCCAAACGTTGACCCAACACAACTGGCTTGGGGGTCGATTTCCGGTGTTCCCTCGGGATCGCCGGTAGACCACCACCTATGCGACGCGGGTTACCAAGCCGGGGCGGAAAACGGCAGGCTGGAGCCTTCTAAGCTCCGTCCGTGGATCGAGAGCTCTTCGAGCAGTACCTGGCTGACGATGCCCGCCGCGGTGCCGCGCCCGCCGGCGCCTTCAGCGGCTCGGCCGGCGGCGCGCCCTGCGGCGACCTCGTCCGGCTTTCGCTGGCCGTCGGGGAGGGTCGGATCGAGCGGGTGAGCTTCGATCGGGAGGGATGCGCCGCGAGCGCGGCCGCCGCTGCTGCGGCGGCAGAGCTCGCCGAAGGAGCCTTGGTGCTCGAGGCCGCCCGGATCGGGCCGGACGAGATCGAGGCCGAGCTCGGCGGGCTCGCTCAGACCCATCGACACGCTGCCGTGCTGGCGGCCGATGCGCTCCACCGGGCGCTCTCGGGGCTGGCCGGATCCGGGATGCGGCTCGCGCCGGGGCCGGGTGAGGGCGAACGGGTGCTGGTAGCGCTCAGCGGCGGCGTCGACTCCGCGGTCGCGGCACTCCGGGAGCGGGAGGCGGGACGCGAGACGGTCGCGGTGACACTCAAGCTCTGGGCCGATCAGCGCACCGACGGGGAGCGCAGCTGCTGCTCGCCGGAGGCGGTCCTCGGCGCGCGGCGGGTCGCACATTCGCTTGGGATCCCGCACCTGACTCTCGACCTCGAGAGCGAGTTCCGAGCCGGGGTCGTCGGCCCATTCCTCGATGGCTACGCGGAGGGGCGCACTCCGAACCCCTGTGTCCTGTGCAACGGCGAGCTGCGGATCGACGCGATGATCGCCCTGGCCGATCGGCTTGGCGCATCGAGGCTCGTCACCGGTCACTACGCGCGGATCGCCGACGACGGATCGGGGCCGCTCCTGGCCGCAGCCGCGGACGGCGCCAAGGACCAGACCTACATGCTCTCGGCGCTCCGTCCCGCCTCACTCGCCCGGCTGTGCTTCCCGCTAGCCGACCTGACCAAGCCCGAGGTTCGCGAGATCGCAGGGGATGCCGGGCTGGAGGTGGCCGGCCGCGCCGAGAGTCAGGACCTCTGCTTCCTGGCCGGACAGGGGAAGCGGGAGTTCCTGCGTCGCCACGCCGGGCTCGAGGACCGCCCGGGGGAGGTGGTCGACCCCTCCGGTCGCTGGCTGGGGGAGCACGCCGGCCATCACAACTTCACGGTCGGCCAGCGACGGGGGCTCGGCGTGGGGGGCGGCGAACCGCTCTACGTGCTGGGGACGGACGCGCCCATGAACCGGGTGATCGCCGGCGGCCGTGAGCAGCTCGCCACGCGCCGCGTGCGGATCCGCGGGGCGACGCTCCACCGTCCTGCCGGCCGGGTGGACGGAGTGCGGCTCCGCTACCACTCGCCCAGGCGTGACTGTCGCCTGGAGCTCGACGGCGACCCGAATGAGGCGATCGTCGCCCTGGCCGAGCCCGTGGACGGCGCCGCACCCGGCCAGGTCGCCTGCCTGCTCGACGGCGACCTCGTCGTGGGGCACGGCACGATCGCCTAGGGTCCGGCCCGTGAAGGTCGAGGAGATCCGCAGGACCTACCTCTCGTTCTTCGAGGAGCGAGGCCATCGGATCGTGCCCTCGGCCTCGCTCGTGCCGTCGGTCCACGACCCGTCGGTCCTCCTGACCACGGCCGGGATGCAGCCCTTCAAGCCCTACTTCCTGGGCCAGGAGAAGCCGCCGGCGCCGCGTCTGGCCGACGTGCAGCGCTGCTTCCGCACGACGGACATCGAGGAGGTCGGCAACACGGCCCGCCACCTCACCTTCTTCGAGATGCTCGGCAACTGGAGCTTCGGGGACTACTTCAAGGAGCAGTCGATTCCGTGGGGCTGGGAGCTCTCGACGGAGGGCTTCGGCTTCGATCCCGAGCGGATCTGGGTGACCGTGTTCGAGGGCGACGAGGAGCTGGGACTCGGGCCGGACACCGAGGCGATCGAGATCTGGCGGGAGGTCGGGGTGCCGGAGGAGCGCATCGTCCGGCTGCCTCGCTCGGAGAACTTCTGGCAGGCGGGGCCCACC
>JAWVFG010000033.1:0-15781 GCA_033856335.1 Solirubrobacterales bacterium | reverse complement strand
CGCTCGTGCTTGCGGTACTCGTGCGTCACCTGCGGGATCTGCAGCCCGCGCCAGCCCTTCTCGAGGGCACTCAGACAGAAGTCCCAATCCTCGTAGCCGTCGATCGCCGGGTCGAATCCGCCGGCGTCCTCCCAGCACTTTCGCCTGACGAGCCCGAGCTGGGCTCCGGCGATGGAGCGGTGCAGGAGGATGTAGGGGTCGAAGTCCGGGAAGCGGAGCACCCCCGACCAGGCACCGATCAGCTTCATCAGTCCGTAGCAGTAGCCCACGCCCGGGTTGCTCTCCAGCGGCGGGCGCAGCACATCGAGTGCGTCGACGGTGAGCCGGTCGTCGGCGTCGACCATCAACAACAGGTCCGATTCGGAGCTCTCGAACCCCGCGTTCCGTGCGGCGGCGACCCCGGCGTTCTCCTGGCGGATCAGCTCGACTCCGGCCGGCAGGGCATCCAGGGCGCTCTGGGTCTCCGCGTCAGTCGAGCCGTCGTCGACGACGATCACCCTCGGAGGGCCGCCGTGCTGCTCGAGGGCGCGCTCGACCGACTCGAGCAGGAAGTGCCCGTGGTTGAAGCACGGGATGACCACCGTGATGTCGCCATGGCGGGGCACGGGCCGCAATGTAGCCCGACTAGGATCGCGGCCCATGGCGGAGGCCGAGGACAAGCGCACCGGGCCGCGGACGGTCTCGAAGTCCCGATCCGAGCTGATCCGCTGGATGAGCATCCAGGACGCGAACTCGGCCGGCTTCGTGCACGGCGGCGTGGTGATGCGGATGTGCGACGAGGCGGCCGGGATCTCGTCGATCCGCCACTGCGGCAGCCGCGTCGTAACCGCGGGGATGGACCGGATGACGTTTCTCAACCCCGTCTACGTGGGCGAGCTGCTGCGCTGCTGCGCCAGCGTCAACGCCGTCTGGAGAACCTCGATGGAAGTCGGCGTAAGGGTCGAGGCGGAGAACGCCGTGACCGGAGAGGTGCGCGCCACCAGCACCGCCTACCTGACGATGGTGGCCGTCGACCAGGAGGGAGAGCCGATTCCGGTGCCCCCGCTCGTGATCGAGGGTCCCATCGAGGAGCGCCGCCAGCGCGAGGCCGAGACTCGCAGGCGAAACCGCCTGACCGAGCGGGCCGAGATCCTCAAGGCACGCGAGGCGGCGGGCGAGGGCGCGGGCTGAGCCCGCCCACTTAATGCGAGGGTGCTCCGCAGGCGAAGCCGAGGAGCAACCCGTTTTACGTGGGCGCTCCTATCCTTCTCCTGCCCTATGGCCGTTACCGCTTCAAAGAGGACCGGGGACGAGAACGCGCCCAGCGCCGGCGTCGTCCGCACAACCGTGGTGCTTCCCGCGTACAACGAGGGCGCGGCGCTGCCGCACGTCCTCACCGAGCTCGGCCACTACCTCGACGAGACCTATGAGGTCCTGGTGGTGGACGACGGCTCGAATGACGACACCGCCGACGTCGCCGAGCGCTTCCCGGTCCGCCTGATCAAGCATCCGTCGAACCGGGGCAAGGGCGTTGCGATCCGCACGGGGATCGCCGAGGCGCAGGGCGAGAACGTCGTGATCATGGACGCCGACGCGACCTACCCGGTGCCGGCCATCAAGGAGATGGTCGACCTGCTCGACGACAACGACCTCGTCCGGGGAATCCGCGAGTCGGACGAGGAGAGCATGCCGGTGGTCAACCGCATCGGGAACTGGCTCTTCAACAAGCTGCTCGCGGTCAGCCACGGCCTGGAGGGGACCGATCACCTCACGGGCCTCTACGCGATCCGCCGGTCCGAGGCCGTCCGGCTCGGCACCGAGGCCCGCGGCTTCGACATCGAGACCGAGATCGGGATCAAGGCGAAGGCGCGAGGCCTCCGCGAGGCGGAGATCCCGATCTCATATCTCCCGCGGGTCGGCGAGAAGAAGCTCAGCCCGTGGAAGGACGGCCTGCGCATCCTCGGTCGGGTGATCGTGCTGCTGCTGATCTACAACCCGACCGTCACCTTCATCGTCCCGGGGCTGATCCTGATGGCGGTCTCGATCACCGGGGCGATCCTGCTCTCGAACGGCCCGGTCGTCACCTCGTACCTGGGCCTCAACATCCACAGCTTCATCGTCGCCGCCCTCGGGGTACTGGCCGCCTTCCAGCTGACGATCTTCGGAATCGCCGCGGCCCTCTACGGGGTGGAGGCCGGAAAGCCGCCGCCCTGGTGGCTCCTGCGGGTCATCTCCGTGCGGTTCCGCCTCGGGGTCGCGCTCTTCGGGCTGCTGATGATGCTCGGCTCGCTGGCCAAGCTGATCCAGCTGACGATCCAATGGGCCGGTAACAACGTCTTCACCGACACGCGCGCGCTCGTCCTCTCCACCAGCTTCCTCGTCCTCGGGCTCCAGATCCTCTCGGCCGCGCTCTTCATCTCCATCTTCAGTGGCCGGATCAGCCGCCTGGCCGAGGAAGGCTCGTCCCGCTGGTCTCGGTAGTAGTCGTCAACTACAACGGCGCCGACGCGCTCGAGGGCTGCCTCCGCGCCCTGCTCGAGGACCCCGGCGAAGTGGAGACCGAGATCCTGGTCGTCGACAACGCCTCCTCGGACGACAGCGCCGCGATCGCCGAGGAGAACGAGTCGGTCCGGCTGCTGCGCTCCCCGACCAACCGGGGGTACGCGGGCGCCGTCAACCTCGCCCTGCCCGAGGCACGCGGCGAGTACGTCGCAGTGCTGAACATGGACGTGGTGGTAAGCCCCAACTGGCTCTTTCCCTTGGTCTCCCTCCTGGAGGCGATTCCTGAGGCTGGCGTCGCCTGCCCCCTGGTCTTGCTCGAGTCCGACCCTGGCCGGATCAATGCCGCGGGGCAGAACCTGAACGTCACCGGCCTCGGC
The DNA here is from genome assembly GCA_033856335.1 of Solirubrobacterales bacterium. Classification (GTDB taxonomy): domain Bacteria; phylum Actinomycetota; class Thermoleophilia; order Solirubrobacterales; family 70-9; genus DASUPK01. The sequence goes on along the minus strand of JAWVFG010000033.1, from coordinate 12,923 downwards.
ATCAATCGCTGGCTCGGCAAGCCGCGCAAGCTCGCCGGCGAGTCGCCGATCGAGGTGACCGGCCTGCACGGCTCCGCCTTCCTGATCCGGCGCGACCTCCTCCAGCGGCTCGGCGGCTGGGACGAGAGCGGGTTCCTCTACTACGAGGACACCGAGCTCTCCTGGCTCCTCCGGATCGCCGGTAGCGAGATCTGGTGCGTGCCGCACTCGACCGTCACGCACGACTACCACCTGACGATGTTCCCCCACAAGCTCTTCCTGCTGGAGCGCAACCGCCGGAAGACGCTGCTCGCGGATCTGCGCGGCCGCACCCGCCTGGCGATCTCGCCGCTGCTGGCGCTGACCGAGCTGATGATGTGGGGGTACTGCCTGCTTCGCGGGCCCAAGTTCCTCCGGGCGAAGCTCGACAGCCACCGCTGGGTCCGGGCCCACCGGCACGAGATCCGCGAGCGCCGCGAGCAGGTCGACTCGCTTCGGCGGCGCTCCGACTGGGAGGTTGTGCGCGGCCTGCGCTGGGGCTATCCGCTGGACCAGTTCCTCACGCTCGGGCGCGAGCGCGGCGAGTCGCGGCGCGACCGCCTCGACGCTTAGCCCGGCTTTCGCCGCGACTCCATATCCTGTCCGCCTCCCGTGGGCGTCCTGGCTGGAACCTACGTCTCTGCAGGGGTGATCCTGCTCGCGTCCCTGCTGGTCGGGCGCGCGGTGCTGCTCGCCCTGGGCCGGAGGGAGTCCTCCTTCCTGGAGGGGGCGGTCGGGTTCGCCACGCTGATCCTGGTCTGCACGATCGCCATCCGCCTTCCGGGCGACGAGGCGACCTCGATCGTCGCCTGCGCCGTGCTCGTGGTCGCGTCGATCGTCTTCCTGCTGGTCCGCTCGGAATCGATGCTCGGCCCGGCCGTCGGCATCGCCGTCCCGGTCGCAGTGCTCTCGGCCCTGCTTGCCTCGTTCCCCTTCATCGCCAGTGGCCACATCGGGATCCCCGGGGTGGGCCTCAACAACGACATGGCCATGCACCTGGTGGACGTCGACTACCTCGTCGACCCGAGCCGGCCGCAACCACAGAGCGTCATCAACGGCTACCCCCTCGGCCCGCACAGCCTCGTCGGGACGGTGGTCAGCATGCTCGGCACCCAGCCGCTCTATGGCTGGCTCGGCCTGCTGGTGGCGGTCCCGGTGCTCACCGGGATCACCTCCCTCGGCGGGCTGCGCGAGCTTCCGGGCGGCCGCCGCCTCCTCGCGGCGGCGCTGGTCTCGGTCGCCTTCCTCTCGGCCTCGGTCCTCGGGATCGCCGGGTTCAAGGAGCTGATCGCCGGCATGTTCCTGATCGCCTTCGCGCTCGGGTTACGCGAGATCGAGCGCAATCCCGACGGGCGGATTGCGATCCTGATCGGCCTTGCGCTGATCACGGCGGCGATGGTGCCGGTCTACAGCTTCCCGGGCGTCGGCTGGCTCGCGATCACCGCGGGGCTCTGGATCGTTGCCCAGCTGCTGCGAATCAGATCCGAGGGTGGGATGGAAGGCGTCACGGTCGTGGTTCGCCGCTCGCTGCCCATCGTGATCCCAGCGGCGATCGTCCTGGTGATAGTCGGGCTCACGCAACTCCCGAAGGTGATCGACTTCATCAACTCCGGCTCGGTCGGCACCGTCGTCGGGACCAACAGCAAGCTCCGTTACGTCGTCTCGCCGCTCGAGACCCTCGGGATCTGGCCGAGCGGAAGTTGGCTGCTCGGAACCCACGACGTCAGCCACTACTGGCTCTTCGGCGCGATCGGCATCGCCGGGCTCGGCTTCGGCCTCATCTGGTGGATCGGCCGCCGGGACTACGCGGTCCCGGCAGCGGTCGCCTCGGGGATCCTGATCTACCTCTTCACCAAGTACCCGGAGAACGGCGGCCTCTACATCCTGGCCAAGTCCGTGGTTGTGCCCGCGTCCGTGGTGATGCTGCTCGTGGTCACGACGCTGCTCACGCCAGGGGGCGGCTGGCCGAAGCGGATCTTCGCGATCGTCTTCATCGCTCTCGCCGGCTACTCGTCGTTCCTCGCTCTGCGCGACACCGTGGTCGCGCCAGACAACCGCCTGCAGGAGCTCTCCAAGTTCCAGAGCACCGTCGCGGGCCAGAGGGTGCTCGCTCTGACGAGCGACCGCTTCACCGACTATGGCCTTCGCAGCGCCGAGGTCTCCAGCCCCGCGTTCAACTCAGAGATCCGGGTTCCTTCGGCCGTGACCAAGAGCCAGCGCCTGCCGATCGACTTCGATTCGGTGCCGGCGAGCGTGCTCAATCAGTTCCCGTACGCGGTCACGACCAGCGCGATCTACCAGAGCCAGGCGCCGCCGGGGTGGACCCTGGTGCAGTCGACCCCGTCCTATCGGCTCTGGAGGCGGACCGCTACGACCCCCCCGATCACGAACCTCTACGAGGAGGCCCGGCCCGGGCGCGTCCTCCGCTGCAACAGGCCGAAGCTCGCGCCGTTCCAGCGCGCCGGCGGTGAGGCGCTCACCTGGCAGCCGCGCACCGTGGTCGCCAAGCGCCTCTACTGGAAGGCGGCGGGTTCCAGTGGAGGCCTGGCAGAGGGGAGTCAGAGCGCGCTGAAGCAGGCCAAGATCGACAACAACCTGGCGCCGGGCGAGACCGCAAGCCAGCAGATCAAGCTGCCGGCCGGTCGCTGGGAGCTATCGCTCCAGTACGTCAGCCCTGTGACGGGGGTGACTGTGAAGGCACCCGGGCTGGACGTGCATCTGCCCGCGGGCGTCGATGCGGCGATCCCGTATCGCCCGGATCAGGGCCCGTACTGGCCGGTCGGCGAGGTGACGGGGAACGGGGGCCCCGTCACGGTCAGCGTCACCGCGGACGACGTTAATTGGTTCCAGAGCACCATCGGGGTCGACGCACCGGCCGTAATCGGCAACCTGACCGCCGTCAACCCCGACGGCTTCAAGCTGGTCCCCACGGCAGACGCCTGCGGGCTCTTCGTCGACCATCTGATCGGCGTCCAGCAGCTCACTCACACGAAGCAATCGGGCGGCGGCAAGAAGGCTTCCAGCGCCAAGTAGTCCCCTCCCTACACTGGCGCCCATGAAGGTCGGAGTCGTCGGGCTCGGATATGTGGGGCTGCCGCTCGCCGTGGCGTTCGCCGAGGAGGGCCACGAGGTGGTCGGCCTCGACGCGGACCCGCGCAAGATCGACGCCATCGCGGAGAGCCGCAGCTACATCGAGGACGTCGAGTCCGAGCAACTCGCCGCACTCGAAGGGAGGCTCACCGCCACGAGCCGCTATCCCGACCTGAGCTCCTGCGACGCGGTGATCATCTGCGTGCCGACACCGCTCACCAACTCACGCGAGCCGGACCTGAGCTACATGGTCGACGCCGCGACCTCGCTGGCGGCGGTGCTCCAGAAGGGCCAGCTGATCGTGCTCGAGTCGACCACCTATCCGGGGACCACTCGCGAGCGCCTGCGGCCGATCCTGGAGGAGTCCGGCCTTGCCGCCGGGCGGGACTTCCACCTCGCCTTCTCCCCCGAGCGGATCGACCCGGGGCGGACCGACTTCACGATCAGGACGACGCCGAAGGTGGTGGGCGGGCTGAACGAGGAATCGACCAAGCGGGCGGTCGAGCTCTACTCGCAGATCTGCGACGAGGTGGTCGAGGTCAGCAGCCCCGACGCCGCCGAGCTCAGCAAGCTGCTCGAGAACATCTTCCGCTCGGTCAACATCGCCCTCGTCAACGAGATGGCGATGCTCTGCGAGAGGCTGGGGATCGACGTCTGGGAGGTCATCGACGCCGCCGCCTCGAAGCCATTCGGGTTCATGCGCTTCGACCCGGGCCCTGGGATGGGCGGCCACTGCCTGCCGGTCGACCCGTTCTATCTCTCCTACAAGGCCCGGGAGCACGACTTCTACACCGAGTTCATCGAGCTGGCCGGGAAGATCAACCAGAACCAGCCGCACTGGTGCGTCCGGCGGATCGAGCGGGCGCTCAACGACGCGGGCAAGGCGACCAACGGCGCCAAGGTGCTGCTACTCGGGGTCTCCTACAAGGCCGGCGTCGGCGACATCCGCGAGTCACCGGCGCTCAAGATCATTCGGCTGCTGCGCGACCTCGGTGCCGAGGTCTCCTACCACGACCCCCACGTCGCCGAGCTGCCCGACTTCGGGCTCGCCTCCGCGGGGCTGGACGAGTCACTGGCGGCGGCCGACATGGTCTGCATCGTCACCGCCCACCCGACGATCGACTACCAGCGCGTCGTTGACGACTCCTCGCTCGTGCTCGACTTCCGCGGTGTCACCCGCGGGATCGAGGCGGCGAACCTCGTTCGGCTCTGACTAGCGGCGCACGCCGAGGAAGGCGATGTGCCCCTCCGCGTGGGCGACCGACGGGCCCTGCCCGATCCGCCGCACCGCGCAGCCCTTGCCCCTCCGGCAGCGAAGGACCACCGTCTCCGCGCCTCCCTCGGTGGCGACCAGCAGGTCCCCGGCGCGCACGCCGGCCGAGCTGAGTTGCCCGGCCGTCAGCCGCAGGATCGAGTCGGTGCCGGGGTGTGAGTTGCCGGGCACGCCGCGGTCCGCCAGGAAGGCGCCGCCTCCCGGCTTGAGGGGCGGGACGAAGCCGAGCGACTCGACACCGATGTCGCCGCCGGTGGGGAGGCTCGGCGTCGCGACGATCGCGGCGCTCCCGTCCGGCTTGAAGGCGTAGATCGGCCCGTGCGTCTCGTCGAGGCCGATCAGCCGGCCGCCGAACCGCCCGAAGCTGCGGGGGGCCACCTCGATCCCTCCCTCCACCAGCGGTCCGTGGTCGGTGATCGTCCTGACGCGGCCACGGCAGTCGACCGCGTAGAGCGTCGTCTGGCCACTCGCCATGCCGGTGACCAGCAGCCGATGGCCGAATGTGCCCACCCGGTCGAACGTGATCCCGGACAGGAACGGGCTGGGCGGCGCGGCGAAGTTCGAGGCCGCGCCGGACCTGGTGATGCGGACGATCCGTACGGGGTTGTTGCCGATCGCGAACACCTCGTCGCGGTGGAACGAGCAGCGGGCCTTCGGCAGACGGACCTTGGGCGTCATCGCGAGGTAGGGCTCGCCCGCGGGCGGGGCATACGCCCCGGCGCCGCTCGACGAGGTGAAGGGGGTCAGGCGGCTCCCGCCGAACAGCTCGAGCCCTCCGCCGACCGCAGCGGCGAGCCGCCCGTCGCTCCTCGGCCCGGCCAGGTCGACGATCCCGGGGGCCTGCTCAAAGGACTGCCAGGTGACCTGCTGGGCGGGCGCGGCATCCGCGCCGCACGAGGCGAGCATGAGGGCCATGCCCGCGGCGGCCAGCGCACTCCATCGAGCCATGCCGGCAGCCTACGCCCGCTCGCTGCCGGAATCGTCGAGCGCTCTAGGCTTGCGGCCTGATGGCGAACCCGAGGGCCGAGGCCGAGGACAAGCTTGGTGGGGACTTCGAGGCGCGCGTGCTCGAGCCCTCTCCCCCAGCCGTGAGCGAGCCGCCCTATGCCGACGACCCCGTCGATCCGGGGGAGGTTCCGGAGGGACGCGAGCTGGTCTCGCCGGTCCACAACCGGGGAGACCTCACCTGGGATGAGATCGCCAGGCAGGATCCGGAGATCGCCCCCTGGTGCGCCGAGCGCTGGCTCGGCGCCTGGAAGAAGCTCCAGCCCCTGCCGGCTTCCTTCGCGGAGACGAGGGTGGCCCTGCACAACATCGCCGAGGCCGTGGTCGCTCCGGCGCGCCTGCCCGCCAACGAGATCGCTCTTCGCTACACGCGCGGAGGCTTCGGCACCCCCTTCTTCGAGCAGGACGGCGCCGACTGCCAGGTTCGGGTCGAGCACGGCGAGCTCGTACGGCAGCTGGGGGCCGAGGAGAATCGGGAGCCTCTGCCAGGCGTCGATATCGCGGCAGCGAGCGCGCTCGGGGACTTCTACGGCCTGGCCTGCTCGGCGCTCGAGCAGCTCAGGGCCGACGAGGCCGACGGCGATCCCTCGCTGGTCCAGCTCTGGCCCGAGCACTTCGACATCGCGGTGGAGCTCGGATCGGAGTCGGCGGGACAGCGCGCCAACTTCGGCGGCTCGCCGGGCGACGACGAACACCCCGAGCCCTACTTGTACGTCGGCCCATGGGCTGCAGAGGTCTCCGGCGAGCTCTGGAACGCGAACGGCTTCAGGGGTGCCGAGCTCACCTACTCCGAGCTGATCGCCGCCGATGACCATCGCCGGGCGGCTCTCGAATTCATGCGCGAGAGATATCGCGCCCTGCAGGAGGGCTAGCCGGCGGTGAGCCGCCGTCCCGCGCGGCGTGTCATCGGTGCCGCCTCGCTGCTCTGCGTCGTGGCGATCGCGGGCAACTCCGGCGCCGCCGGCGCCGCCGGCGCCGGGCAGTCGACGCCGAGGATCGTCGGGGGCGGCAAGGCGAACGCAGCCGGCTGGCAGTTCGCAATCGCGCTGGAGCAGAAGCGCCGGCTGATCTGCAGCGGCTCGCTGATCGCTCCGACCAAGGTCCTCACAGCCGCCCACTGCGTGAAGGGCGGCAAGCGCAGGCAGCTCGCGGTCCTGGCCGGCAGCCCGTGGATCTCCCCGCACCGCCGCCGGCCCCGGATCAAGGTGACGGCGGTCGTCATCGACCCCGCCTACAACGGCCGCAAGGACGCTCACGACTTCGCCGTGCTCACCCTGGCGAGCGCACCCGCGGCGCGGCCCATCGTGCTGGCGAACCCACACGAATCGAGGGCCGCGACCCGCCCCGGCATGGTCGCCCGCTCCGGCGGCTGGGGCACCCGCAGCGCCTTTGGGTTCAATGTCGCACAGCGGCTGAAGACGACGAAGGAGCGGATCTACCGGGCGCGCAAATGCGACTTCGCCTTCGGCAAGACACGAGGCTTCCAGCAGGCCTCGATGATCTGCGCCCTCGGCAAGAGGATCGGCCGGATCCACAGCCGCCTCCGCTTTCACACCACCTCGTGCGAGGGCGACAGCGGCGGTCCGCTGGTCGCCGACACGCCGGACGGGCCCCGGCTGATCGGGGCGGTCAGCGCCGGAGTCTTCCCCTGCGGGGTCGGGGGCCCGAGCATCTACGCGCGAGTGGCCAACCGCCTTGGATTCATCCAGCGGGCAGCGGCAGCTCCCTAGAGCCCAGGGCCGGGATCGAACCGGCGACCTCTTCATTACGAGTGAAGTGCTCTACCAGCTGAGCTACCTGGGCGCTCCTGCTGATCGGCGATTGTAGGGTCCCGGTCCATGAGTGACCAGCCTCTGCTGACCGAGCGCCGCGACGGGGTGCTCGTGATCACCCTCAACCGGCCCGAGGTCCGGAACGCCGTCAACGCCGCGCTCGCCAACGCGATGGCGGCGGCGATGGACGTGCTCGATTCCGACGTCGAGCTTCGGACCGGCGTGATCGCCGGCGCCGGCAAGGGCTTCAGCGCCGGGATGGACCTGAAGGCGTTCGCAGAGAGCGGCGAGCGCCCCTGGGCAGGCGATCGCGGCTTCGCCGGGATCGTCCAACGGCCCGCGGAGAAGCCGCTGATCGCCGCGATCGAGGGATTCGCCGTCGCCGGCGGGCTCGAGGTGGCGCTCGCCTGCGACCTGATCGTCGCCGCGAAGGGCGCCAAGCTCGGGATCCCCGAGGTGAAGCGCGGGCTCGTAGCCGCCGGCGGCGCGCTCCGCCAGCTGCCCCGCCGCCTGCCCGCCTCGATCGCGACCGAGCTCGCCCTGACGGGCGACACCATCAGCGCCGAGCGCGGCTTCGAGCTCGGCCTGGTCAACCGCCTGGCCGAGCCGGGGCAGGCCCTCGACGTCGCGCTGGAGCTCGCCGCCGAGGTCGCGGCGAACGCGCCGCTCGCCCTGATCGCATCGAAGAAGATCCTCCAGGAGCAGGCCTCCTGGGACGACGAGCGGTTCTGGCAGCAGCAGGGCGAGATCGTCGGGCCCGTGATGGGCTCGGAGGACGCGATCGAGGGCGCCACCGCCTTCAGCGAGAAGCGCGTGCCGAACTGGCGCGGCCGCTAGCCGCGCCCTGCCTGACGTAGAGGCGTCATTCGACGAGCCCGAGTCGCATCCCCGTCGCCACGGCGCCCACGCGGCCGGAGACCTCGAGCTTCTCGTAGATGTTGCCGAAGTGCGTCCTTATCGTGGCGGGGCTGATCACGAGGCGCTCGGCGATGTCCGGTCCGGAAAGTCCCTCGGCGGCGAGCTGCAACACCTCCAGTTCGCGCGGCGTCAGCTTCGAGAACGGCGGGTCGTGGTGGATCTCGTCCGCCAGGACCCGGATCTCGCCCTCGGACCAGCCGGTCGGAATGGACGCAAACATGTGTCGTCCGGGGAGGACGTTGGCCATGCCCCAATAGACGATCGCCAGCGGGACACCCTTCCGCCCGGGCAACAAAACCGGGGGCTGGGTCCCGACCACCACCCCGGTGTCCAGCATCCGCGCCCAGATCGCATCCATGATCGGAACCTGGTCGGGCGGGATGAAGTCGTCGACCGTCAGACGCCGCAGCTCGGCCAGGCTCGCCCGGGCCATCAACTGGGCGGGGCGGTTGGCCTCGACGTGCCGTCGCTCGTTGTCGTGCATGGTCATCGGCATCGGGCTGCGCTCAAGGATCGCCTTGAGCTCGTCGGCTCGGCCTTGGGCGGCGAGCACCCCCTCGAGCGCTGCGCCGAGGACACGTGGCAGCTCTTTGGCGGAACGTGGGCCGGACGCGTCACGCCCGCGGAATTCTGAATCCGAGCGTGTCAATGACACAGTCAAGGTACTCGTTGAGCCCGTGGACGACGTGAGCACCACGACTCGCGCCCACAGAGCAGCTGCCGCGAGTGCCGCTTTTCATGGAAAGCAGCACCCGTCCACGAGATGCTAGGCAGGCGATGTCAAGGGAGAACGTCGATATGGTTCGACAGGCCATGCGGCCTTTTACGGATGCGATGGACCCCGCCCGGAGGCTAGGTTTCGATCGAGGGAGCAGTTGGGGTCGTGAGGAGTTGAGCGGGCTGTGACGGCGAGACTGAGGCGAAGCGCCCTCCGAACTGCCTGGGGTGCGTTCATCGCCAGCGTTCTGATTCTCGGGTTGGGCACTTCGTCGGCCGCGGCCTCGGCGACGATAGGCGCCGACGTCGCTAACACCAGCAATACGAGTAACGCCGGCTGCGTTCCGGCCTGCACCTTCGAGGACACCGCCGACGTGCCGGCGCAGCCGATGCAAGCTCCATGCGCGGGCACCGTCACCACGTGGCGCGTAAACGCCACGACAAGTGCCACCTTCAGCCTCCGCGTCATACGGAACAACGGCGACGGCACCTACACATCGACTGCCAGCAGCGGCGCCCAGACCACAACCGGGGCCGGCATCGCCGTCTTCCCGACGAGCCTTGCGATTGCTGAGGGTGAGTACATCGGCGTGGACATCTCGGCGGCAAGCGTGCTCCTGGGGCGAACTTCGGTAGGGGCGACCGGCAACGTCTTCAGGCCACCAATGGTCGACGGCACGCCGCAATCGGTGGACACGCCTGCCCCGGACACCGTGCTCGTCAACGCCGATGTCGCTTGCGCCAGCGCGCCCGCAGGACCAACCGGCCTGCGCGCCGGCGCACTCAAGAAGTGCAAGAAGCGGGCCCACAAGCACCACTGGTCGCACAAGCGCCTCAAGAAGTGCAAGAAGAAGGCGAATCTGCTCCCGGTTTAGGCATCTCGTCGGGATAGCTGCTTTGGACGAGAAGCAGGAGTCCTGCTTCGCATGGAAAGCAGCGGTCCGTCGAGAGATACTGCGTGGGCGATGTCGGAGCAGAACGTCGAGATCGTCCGCCGGGGGCTCGAAGAACTCCAGTCGGGGGTGGAACGAGGCGAGCCCGGTGCCGCCTTTGATCTGGGAGTCGTCGCCGACGATTTCGAGTGGATACTGGCGGGCCCGTTCGAGGGGCGATCGGTCTGGCGCGGCCGCGAGGGCTGGGTCGAGTTCATGCGCGTGTGGACCGAGCAATTCGAGGGCTGGTCGATTCAGGTCGAACGCTTGATCGATGCCGGTGACGACCGAGTTGTCGCGCTCACGAGGCAGACGGCGACCGGAAAAGGGAGTGGCGTCCCGGTCGAATGGGATGACGCCACGGTCTCCGAGCTGAAGGATGGACGCATAGTTCGGGCGACGAACTACAACAGCCATGCCGAGGCCCTCGAAGCCGCCGGGATATCGGAGTAGCGCTTTGGACGAGAAGCGGCTGCTTTTGAAATCACACCTCTGAGCGAGAGAGAGTGGTCGTTACGGCTGCCCAGTAAGTCTCACGGCGCCGCGGGAGCCACGACCAGCGGGCCGTCCCCGCCGGGCAGCTCGGCGGAGTCGAAGCCGCTCTCAGGGAGCTTCTCGACCCTCGGCATCTGGGCGACGAACTCCTCCTCGGTCTCGAGGAAGCCGATCCGCTGCGTGCGGTAGTGCATCGGCACCACCCATCGCGGCGCGAGCGCCTCGACGATTGCCGCGGCCGCGCTCGCGCCGATCGTGGGTCCACCACCGACCGGTAGGAAGAGGAGCTCCGTCCCCTCCAGCGCCGCGGCCTGCTCCGGCCGCAGCTCGCTCTGCCCGAAGTCGCCGAAGTGGGCGACGCGCACGTCGTCGAGGTCGAAGGCGAAGATCGTGTTGGGGCCGCGCTCCGTGCCGGCGGCTTGATCGTGCTCCGAGGCGATCGCCAGCACCTCGCCGATGGGCGACTCGAGCCTGCCCGCGGTGGAGCGCAGCACGGCCGGCTCACCCTCGATCGCCTCGACTCCGTTGTGGTCAACGTGCTCGTGGGTGATCAAGAGCAGGTCGACCTCGCCCACGTCGATCGCCGGGTACTCCCAGCTGACTCCGCGATCCACCAGCCCGGACATGTCGGCGAAGGGATCGATGAAGACCTTCGCCTTCTCACCGGTGAGGGCAAAGGCGGACTGACCATGCCATTCAACGCGCATGTTGTTCCTCCAATCTCTGGACTTGGCGGCGAGAGCCCTGATCAGGGGCTGGCTCGTCGACGTGGTGGTAGCGGCCGCCGCGGAGAAGGGAAGCGCCCGCGGCGACCAGGCAGGCGACGATCGCGAACAGGAAGGCCGTGTGGAGCCCATCGCTGAATGGGCCCGAGATCAGGTGCGGGAAGAACGAGGACCCGGTGAGCGCCGACTGTGCGTGGGCCGGCAGCGCGGCCAGTGCATGTGGCCCGACCAGGTGCTGGATCGGGTTGTAGCCGAGGAAAGCGGCGAAGAGGACGGAAATCGGCGGGGTGCCGCCGGCCCGGTGGGCGGCCGCGGCCGAGACCCCGTGCGCCTGCAGGCCGCTGCTGAGGGTCGAGGGCAGGCTGGAGGCGAGGCCGATCACCAGCAGCGTGAAGAAGATCCCGATCGAGATCACCTGCGCGGAGTTCTGGAACGTCTGGTTCATGCCGCCCCCGGCGCCGCGGTCGCCTGCGGGAAGGCTGTTCATCACGGCGGCGCGGTTGGGTGAGGCGAACAGCCCCATCGAGACACCGTTGAAGAACAGGACGGCGGCGAACGCCGGGTACGCGAAATCGATCGGGAGCAGCAGCAATAGGCCGAAGCTGACCGCGGCACCGAGCATGCCCCCGGTGGCGAACGGCCGCGCTCCGAAGCGATCGGAGAGGTAGCCCGACGTCGGCCCGGCGATCAGCATCCCGACGGTCAGCGGCAACATGTAGATGCCTGCCCAGAGAGGCGTCTCGGTGAAGTCGTAGCCGTGCAGCGGCAACCAGATTCCCTGCAGCCAGATGATCAGCATGAACATCAGGCCGCCACGCGCAACGGCCGCCAGGAAGGTGGAGAGCGTGCCGAAGGTGAAAGCGCGGATGCGGAAGAGGTTGAGCCGGAACATCGGCTCGGCGGCGCGGCGCTCCACGATGAAGAAGGCGGCGAGTGAGACGGCCGCGGCGGCGAGCAGGATCAACACCCTCGGGCTCCCCCAGCCCGTGGGTGAGCCGCCGTAGGGACGGATCCCGTAGGTGACCGCGACCATCGCCAGAACCAGGCCGAGGGCGAAGGTGACGTTCCCCCACCAGTCGATCGAGGCGCGCCGCGGCTTGCTCCGCTCCTCGAGCTTGAGATAGGCCCAGACCGTGCCGAAGAGGCCGACCGGAACCGAGATCAGGAAGACGAGCCGCCAGTCGATCGGCGCCAACAGGCCGCCGAGGACGAGGCCGATGAACAGGCCGCTGACGCCGACGATGTTGTTGATGCCGAGGGCCATCCCGCGCTGGTTGGCGGGGAAGGCATCGGTGATGATCGCCGCCGCGTTGGCGAGGAGGCAGGCGCCGCCGACGCCCTGGAGGATGCGGAAGAGGACCAGGTAGAGAGCTCCCGCCTGCCCGGTCATCCAATCGACGGCGAGCAGCAGGGACGCGACCGTGTAGATGACGAAGCCGAGGTTGTAGATCCGTACCCGCCCATACATGTCGCCCAGCCGGCCGAGGCTGACGATCAGCACGCTGGTGACGACCAGATACCCGAGGATCATCCAGAGCAGGTAGAAGCTGTTGGAGGGGATCAGCGGATCGAGTCCGATGCCGCGGAAGATGGCCGGCATCGCGATCAACGTGATGGATGCATCCAGGGTCGCCAGGAGGACCGCGAGGGTGCAATTGGAGAGCGCGATCCACTTGTACCGGTCCTGCATTTGCGGGCGCAACTATACAGGCAACCTGTTCAAGTTACCTGTCTATCGCGCCGGTATATTCCGGCTGTGGCGACCAAGCCCGACATCGCCCTCACCGCGAGCGACCTGCGCGTCGTCCTGGGCCAGCTGATCCGCAGACTGCGCGCCGAGCACCGCTTCCCCCTCCTGCACGGCGCCGTCCTCGGCCGCCTCGACCGAGAGGGCGCGCGCAGCGTCAGCGACCTGGCGACGGCCGAGAAGGTGCGGCCCCAGTCGATGGCCCAGACCGTCGGCGAGCTCGAGTCCGAC
>JAWVFG010000032.1:0-6238 GCA_033856335.1 Solirubrobacterales bacterium | reverse complement strand
GGCACCATCCCGACGGCGGTCCTGATCGTCGCCTGCGGCTCGCTCGGCATGCTGGCTGCGGACGCCATGGAGACGGCGTTCGCGCCGCATAACGACGTTCTCTTCGCCTCCGGCGGAAACGGCATCGCTCTCGGGCTGCTCGGTGCGTGGGCGGTGATGCGCGGCGCTGAGGTTCGCGGCCACCCGGACGAGGATGTCGAGGTGATCGGGGCCGCCGTCGCCGCGGCCGTGCTGATCATGCTGCCCCTGGTCGACGACTTCGCCAACGTGTTCGCGGGACTGGCGGGCGCTCTGGTCGGCGCCGGGTGCGGCCTCGCCGCGGCCTACGCCCGCCGCGAGAGGCACCCGGGCTAGGTTCCAGGCTCGCTTGGCACACGACAAGTTCATCTCGCTCACGCCGGAGCTCCACCGCTACGCGGTCGAGCACAGCTCCTTCCGCGACGGGGTCATCCCGGAGGTCGAGCAGGCGGGCGAGGACATGGGGGATCTGGCGGGGATGCAGATCGCGGGCGACCAGGCCGCGTTCATGACGATCCTGGTCGCGGCGATCGGCGCCCGGCACGCGCTCGAGGTCGGGACCTTCCTCGGATACGGGGCGATCGCGATCGCCCGAGGTCTTCCCCCGGATGGCCGGCTGATCTGCTGCGAGCTGGATGAGGACTACGCGAAGAGGGCGCGCGAACACCTCAGCAAGGCGGGCCTGGAGGACAAGGTCGAGTTCCGGGTGGGGCCCGCGCTGGAGAGCCTGCGGGCCATGGACCGCTCCGAGCAGTTCGACTTCGCCTTCATCGACGCGGACAAGACCGAGTACCCCGCCTACTTCGAGGAGACCCTGGCGCGAACGCGCCCGAACGGCCTGATCGCCCTGGACAACACCCTGCGCGGCGGCTCCGTGCTCGAGCCGGGGGACAGCGAGGCGGCGCGAGTCACGGCGGAGCTCAACGACCGGCTGGCCGAGGACGAAAGGGTCGACGCCGCGATGCTGGGGTTCGCCGACGGCATCACCCTGGTCCGTAAGAGATAGGCGTCGATGTGACGATCCCCGCCGACGGGGCCGCCTGGCTCGAGCTGATCCGCTCCTCGATGCCACCGTTCTGGCGGGTGCTCGCGGAGAGCATGGGCGGAGGAGTCTGGGAGCGCGATGGGGTCTGCGCCGCGATCGTGCCGGGCTCGCCGCGACGTTCCTTCTTCAACTCAGTGCTCTACGCCGATCCGGCGCCGATGGTTGAGTCGATCGATGCGCTCACCGAGGCCTATGCCCAGGCGGGGATCGACGCCTGGACGGTCTGGGTTCCGGAGGCCGACACCGATGTCGCCGCGGCCCTCGAGGCGGCGGGCCACCGGCTGGACGCCAGGCCCAGGGCGATGGCGATGCCGCTTGCCGACCTGAAGCCGCCCGAACCCGATCCGCAGCTCGAGATCCGCGAGGAGCCCGACCAGGAGCTGGTCTCGAGCATGAACGAGGTCGCCTATGGCTTCTCACCGGGCGAGTTCCCGGTGATGCGCGGAGATCTGCCCTCCCTTCGCACCTACCTGGGATCGATCGACGGCGAGACGATCGGCTGCGCCGGTGCCTTCGCCCACGGCGGCGACTGCGAGATCGTCTTCGTGGCGGTCCTGCCCGAGGGGAGGGGACGCGCGATCTCGGGGCGCCTGATGGCTCGCGCCCTCGCCGACGCCGCGGAGCAGGGGCTGGAGACCAGCACCCTGCAGGCGACCAAGCTGGGCTACCCCGTCTACGTCAAGCTCGGATACGCGGACTACGGCGAGCTCCAGATGTGGGAGCGCCGCTCCGAATGAGGTGGGCCGATGCCCGTGCCCGGGTATGTTCCCCGCGTGGCCGCAGGTCCCTACAGCGACGAGCAGATCGACGCGGCGATCGAGGAGATCTCAGACCCCGAGGTGTTCCGCGAGACGGAGCGCCAGGTTGCCCGCGCCGCTCCCAGGCTCCAGCGGATCCTCGCCGAGGCCCTTGCCGCGGGAGGCTGGTTCGGCGAGTCGCACGATGCCGAGGCCCTGAAGGCCGCGACAACGCCGGATGAGGAGACCCGCCTGACCGCCGTCCGGACGCTGCTGGCCGAGGAGGCGCGCATGGGTTTGATGGTCGGCGTGGCCGTTGGCTGGGCTCTCGCCGAGCGGCTTGAAGCGCAAACTCCCACCGAGAAGGAGGACTGAACCAGATGGAGATCAACTACATCGGGCACGCGACGGTTGAGCTTGTTGACGGCGATACCCGCGTGCTCGTCGATCCGTTCCTGAAGCCCAACAACCCGGTGGCCCAGGTGACGGCCGAGGAGGTCGAGCCCACCCACGTCGTGCTCACCCATGCCCATCAGGACCACTTCGCGGACGCGGTCGCGGTCGGCACCCGCACGGGAGCCACCTTCGTGGCGATCTCCGAGCTCGCCAACGTCCTCGAGGAGCAGGGGATCGAGCAGGTCTTCGATCCCAACCTCGGCGGGACGGTGGAGTTCGACTGGGGATGGGTGAAGCTCGTGCAGGCGTTCCACACCAACACCGTCCCGGTGGGTGAGCGGCCCTTCAGCCCGACCACCGGCACAGTGATCGGCGCGGCGGCCGGCGTCGTCATCAATCTAGGAGGGAAGACGCTCTACCACCTCGGCGACACGGCCCTGTTCAGCGACCTCAAGCTGATCGCCGAGCGGACCCCGCCGGACGTGGCGTTCATCCCCATCGGGGGGCACTACACGATGGATCGCCACGACGCTGTGCTCGCCGCCGATTTCGTCGGGGCCGGGACCGTGATCCCGGTCCACTACAACACCTTCCCGGCGCTCGAGACCGACGCGGAGGCGTTCAAGGCCGACGTAGAGGCGAAGACGTCGTCGAGGGTGGCGGTGATGGCGCCCGGTGGTGAACCGCTGGAGATCTGACGCGAGTTAGCTCTGAGCGCCGCGCCGGAACCAGACGGAGCGGTCCTTCCAGTCGTGTGCCATCAGCACCCCGCCGGCCAGGGTCCAGGCGATCGCCCTGCTCGACTCCGATCGGCGGATCGCGAGCTGCGCGAGACCCGCGGTCGCGAAGGCGATCCCGGTGAGCCCGTGATGAAGCCGCTGCCCCCCGACCCAGAGCCGGCGGAGCTCCGGGTCCACTCCCACGATCCGATTTCCGACTTTCCAGGGTTTCATCGCTCTAAGCACTCATCGGATCCTGCGGTCGTGCTGATAAGCACAAGATTCGGTATCCGGACGGTGACCACCTGCTGCGACGCGTGCGCCGTCAAAAACTGGCCAGCCAGCCAGGCCGTGCGCTAGGCTGCCCGGCGTGGAGGCGAAGGAGGCGACCCAGACCGGACCGTCACGGGCCCAGCGCGAGGACTTCCGCGCGACCTCGGACCCGGCACTTCAGGCGGGCGGCCGAGGCGACGTCAAGCTCCTCGACTACACCCAGCTCTACAACCTCTGGGAACGCCAGCAGTGGGCCACCCAGGACCTCGATTTCTCCCAGGACCGGATCGACTGGCACGAGCGCATTCCCGAGGAGGAGCGCTTCCAGCGGATGTACGGGCTCTCCAGCTTCTTCATCGGCGAGCAGAAGGTCGCCGACGAGCTCGGGCCGATCATGCGCGCCGCTCCCACCGAGGCGCAGCGGATCTTCCTCTCGACCCAGATCGCGGACGAGGCCCGCCACGTTCGCTTCTTCGACCGCTTCTTCAGCGAGGTCGGGGTCCTGGAGGGCACCGAGGAGCTCGCGCAGCGCCTCGATGCGCTCGACGAGCATCTGAACGACGCCTTCCGGACGCTCTTCGACGACCTGCTGAAGAGCCGTGTCGACCGCCTCGCCGAGGAGCCCGGGGACCGCGACGCCCTGGTGGAGGCGGTGACGCTCTACCACATGGTGATCGAGGGAATGCTCGCCCTCACGGGGCAGCACTTCATCATCGACTTCAACGAGCGGATGGGGACCCTCCCGGGCTTCGTCGAGGGCTTCTCGAACGTCGCCCGCGATGAGCACCGCCACATCGCTTTCGGCGTCCGCTTCCTGACCGACTGCGTCAAGGAGGACGACCGCTACCGATCGGTCATCCAGGGGATGCTGGAGCGCTCAGCGCCGGTCGCCGACAAGGTGATCGACCCGCCCTGGGCCGAAGAGGATGACAACGAGCTGTTCGGAGTCAGCCGCGAGGACACCCATGCCTTTGCGGCGCAGAGCCTCAGCCGGCGGCTGAAGGTCATCGGGCTTATGCCCGCCGGTGCCTGACCTTCTTCTTCGGCGCCGCCCTGTGCTTCTTCTTTGGTGCCGAATACGGTGCGGGCGCGACGCTTCCCTGCTCGACGCCGGTGGTGACCGTGCCGCCGTCGGTGGTGCAGCTGCTGGGCGCGCCGGGGTCGGTGACGCCGTCGCCGTTCGCATCGCAGGTGGTGGAGGGCTCGACGCCCGTTGTCACCGGGCCTGACTGCGCCGCGGGGTTGGGCTGTGAGTCGGTGTTCGCGATCGCGTGGTGGTGGTGCTTGCGCTTGCCTGTGGTCGTAGCGGCCGTCCCACCGGTCTGAGCGCCTGTCGTCGCGGTCGGATCTGCCGGCTGCGGTGTGACGGTGACTGTGTCGGGCGGTGTGGTGGTCGCCGCCGCTGCGGTCGGAGGCGTCTGGGTTGCGGCCGCAGTCTGAGCAGTGGCGTCCGTCTTCGCCGGGATGTTGACCTTCACCGGCTTGCCCCGGTCGACGGTCTTGCTCTTGGCCGGGGAGGGCTTCGACGGGTGGTGGTCGGAGACGTTCTGGATCTCGGCCGCGCCGCCGGCGATGATCGCGGCGGTCGCCAGTCCGGCGGCCGCCTTGGTCCCGATTGCGGCGGCCGCGCCACCTGCGGCAGCGGCGACTCCGCTGCCAGCCGCAGCTCCGCCGGCCGCTGCAGCTCCACCGATCGCCGCGCCGCCACCAGCTGCCGCGGCACCGGCTCCGGCTGCTCCGGCTCCCGCGGCTCCAGCTCCGGCAACGCCCGCTCCGGCAGCTCCGGCGCCCGCGCCGGCGGCACCGGCTCCGGCGCCACCAGCTGCCGCGGCACCGCCGCCGCCACCCGCGCCTGCCGCCGCGCCGCCGCCGCCACCGCCGAAGATGCCGCTGAGCTTGGCCAGCAGGGCACCCTTGAGGATGAGGAAGGGCGCAGCCGGGAAGATCGCGGCGAGCGCCTTGGTGTCAGAGCGAAGCTGGGAGCGGAACTCGCGACAGGGATCGCATGCCTTCATGTGGCGGCGAACCGGGCCGGAGACCTTGGCGATCCCCTCGGCGGCCTCGGCGAGCTCGAGCCGGACGTCGTCGCAGGTCAGGAGTCGCGCCTGACTCGACTCGGCCAGGGCGATGCGGGCCCGCACCAGCAGTGACTTGACGCCCGGAACGGTCGTGTCCATCGCCTGGGCGATCTCCTCGTAGCTCATCGCGTCGATCTCGCGGAGCAGGAGTGCCGAGCGCTGGGTCTCGGGAAGCTTGCCTACGTCGCAGAGCAGGTCGCGGAACTCCTCGCGGTGCTGCACCCGCTCGAGGGTCGTCACCCCGTTCATGTGGGGGTGAGTGTCCATCGTGTCCTGGCCGTCGGCCGTGGGCTTGCGAAGGTGGTTGAGGGACCGGTTGCGCGCGATCCGGTAAAGCCACGGGCGGACCGCGATCGGACGCTCGTCGGCGACCATGGCGTTGTAGGCCGCGACGAAGACCTCCTGGAGGACATCCTCGGCGTCCTCGGTCGAGCCGAGCATCTGGCGACAGAAGCCGAGCAGCCGCGCCTGGTAGCGCTCGACCAGGGCGTCGAAGGCGTGCTGATGTCCCTTGCGGGTCAGTGCGACGAGTTGCTCATCGTCCTGGAAGCGAAGTAGCGGCGAGCGCCGGGCGAAAAGCCCGCGTCGCTGTGCGTGTGTGAGCGTTGAGGCTTCCAAGACCGGGGGGACGTCGGACCAGCTCTCCCTGCCACCGGAAACACCGTAGCAGCGGTCCGGTTGCGCTCGCACCGGGCTTAATGCCCACGAAATCTGCCTGCTAGGCGTGCGATTTACCCGCTATTTGCGGGCATTCTCTCCTCGTCGAGCCCCGTGATGATCGCTGACCGGCCTAAGCCGCGTCTAAGCCGCCAGCCGCTCCGCCGGCTCGGCCTCGATCCCGACTGGAGCGCCCTCCTCGATCTCGCCCTCAATCTCCTTCGCGCTCG
The DNA here is from genome assembly GCA_033856335.1 of Solirubrobacterales bacterium. Classification (GTDB taxonomy): domain Bacteria; phylum Actinomycetota; class Thermoleophilia; order Solirubrobacterales; family 70-9; genus DASUPK01. Next base: position 85 of record JAWVFG010000032.1, on the reverse strand, counting down.
GGGCGCGCAGGCCAAGGAGCGCGATCACGATCCCGACAGCTGCGGCGCCGGCGGCGATCAGGAATGCGAGGTGGTAGCCGTCGCT
>JAWVFG010000031.1:0-2548 GCA_033856335.1 Solirubrobacterales bacterium | reverse complement strand
GTCCCCACCCGGCGGTCCACGAACGTGATCGGGACCTCCTTGACGCGAGCGCCTGCCCGGCTTGCCCGGTAGGTCATCTCGATCTGGAACACATAGCCACCGGCGCGGACGTTCCCGCCCGATACCGCGGCCAGGGTCTCGGCCCGCCACGCTTTGAACCCGCCGGTCAGGTCACGCGGCGCAAGGCTGAGCACGGTGCGGGCAAAGACGCTGCCGCCCCGACTGATCAGCCGACGAGCCAGCCCCCAATCGCGAACCATCCCGCCGGGGGCGTAGCGGGAGCCAATGACCAGGTCAGCCTCGCCGGCCGCGATGGGCGCGACGAGTCCCGGCAGAACGGCCGGATCGTGCGAGAAGTCGGCGTCCATTTGGACGATGATTGCGGCGCCGCCGTCGAGGGCGACACGAAACCCGTGTCGATACGCGCGGCCGAGCCCCTCCTTGCCCGCGCGGTGCAGAACGTGAACGCGTGGATCCGCCTCGGCGAGGCGGTCAGCGAGGACTCCGGTCCCGTCGGGTGACGCGTCGTCGACGACGAGGAGCGTCGCATCCGGAAGGGCGTCCAGGATGGCCCGCGAGATCGGTTCCAGGTTGTCGGCCTCGTTGTAGGTCGGTAGCACGATCCAGATTCGGCCGGATTCAGCCACCGGACTCGAGTCCGTGTCAGTCACAGAAATCCCCTTTGGCCCCGAGATAAGTGCAATAGATAGATGGTTGGACCAAGGAAGGGGTCACCCCCAATGACCCGGACGCCCGCTCCGTTAGCCCGCTCCCGCGATGGGTGAGGGCCCGGTCGTCCGTATGTCAAGCCGGGACTTGGGGCCCGGCCGTCGCGCGCTCAGTCGATCAAGGCACCTCCACGGTTTCAGCTCCGATTGAGGGATGGAAATACGAGAAGACATGGAGGCCGGCGTGGCCGCCCGAGGTGCCCAGGTCGCCTGGGCAAGCATCGAAATCGCGACGCCCGCGGAGCAGTGACCAGGCGATGATCGTTGACCGCCCGTTGATCCTCTGTTGATGTGCGGAGCCGAGGCTCACGCCATGCAGACGACCGCCTGAGGTCCCGTTCCGGGTTCCTGGACGTGACCATTGGACTGCGGCACTCCGCGCAGCATTCTTCGCTGCATAACGCGATACGGTGCGCGCAAGCTCCACGGCCCAGGCCTCCCCGCGGTTGACAACTCTGCCAGTGCTTCCGGTAACGACTGCCTGGGGGGAACTCTCACGAGTCCGACGGACGGTACCGAGGTAGCAAGTTTCACCTTGCCGAAAGTACTACGTCAAGGGGGGACCATGTCATTCTTTTGCATAACCGTTGAATGGTGGTGCCGAGACGCACCAGTCGGGAATCCGGGCGTATCAGGGCGCCGAAACGACACCTGAACGTGCCCCAATCGAGAATTGCGCCGGCGGTGATCCAGGAGTTGCAGACGGGCCGGGATTCTCCATCCGAAACGCCGCCCTTCCATCCGGGGGAGGAGAGGCGTAGGCTATCGCCGTTGAGACCGCGCGTCGGTCGATCCTCCGGCGGGGCTATGACGGGGAGTCCGCAGCGCGGCGGGGTGGGTGACCGCTTTGGGGGATGTCAGGATGTCTACGAACACGCAGGTCGGACCCGATCGACACGTGCGCCGGGTGGGGCCGATCCGCATCCTCGCCAGCGCCGTCGTTCTTAGCCTCGGGTTTGCCGCCGCGTCCCCGGCACTTCTCCCCGCGTTTGATCCGGGTCTGGTCGCCGGCGCGGGTGACCCCGTGATCGCAGCGGCTGGTGACATCGCCTGCGATCCGACCAGCAGCAGCTTCCACGGCGGCGCCGGCAGCTCCTCATCGTGTCGCATGCGGTACACCTCCGATCTCATCGTCAACGGCGGCTTCGCCGCCGTCATCGCGCTCGGTGACAACCAGTACTACTGCGGCGGTTACAGCGCCTTCCAGCAGTCGTACGACCTCAGCTGGGGCCGGGTGAAATCGATCACCCATCCCGCCGTCGGGAATCACGAGTACCTGACCAGCGGTGGTACGGGCTGCGACTCGAGCAATACCGGGGCGGCCGGTTACTTCCGGTACTTCGGCGCCGCCGCCGGCGACCCGACCAAGGGCTACTACAGCCTGACTATCGGTGCCTGGCACGTGGTCGCGCTCAACTCGAACTGCAGCAGCGCCGGTGGCTGCGGCACGACCTCACCACAATACAAGTGGCTCCAGGCAGATCTTCTGGCCCACCCGGCAAAGTGCACCCTCGCCTATTGGCACATCCCGCTGTACAGCTCCGGCGGCCGTGCGTCCTCGAACATGCGCAAGCTCTGGCAGGTGCTGTACGACAACAACGCCGACCTCGTCCTGGAGGGCCACGATCACACCTACGAACGCTTCGCGCCGCAGAACGCGCTGGCCGGGCTCGACACGGCACGTGGCCTGCGGTCGTTCATCGTCGGCACGGGGGGTGCCAACCACACCTCCTTCACGACGGTTGCCGCGAACAGCGAGGTCCGCAACTCCTCCACGTACGGCGTCCTCAAGCTGACGCTTCACGCGACGTCGTATGCGT
>JAWVFG010000030.1:0-3202 GCA_033856335.1 Solirubrobacterales bacterium | reverse complement strand
AGGGCGAGATACGGCGATGCGGCCTCCTGCCCCTGCAGGGCGACGACGCGGCGTACCGCCTCGACCACGTCCAGCGGTTCGCGGCGCAGGAGCAGCTGGCGGCCGAGCGTCGCCCGGTTGAGCTGCTTGGCGGTCAGGCCCACGCCAGAATTCCGGGCGTCAGGCCGAGCCAAGGATTGGGACGCCAACCCATCCCGACGCTGCCAGCGCTCAGGGGATGAGCGCCTGATCCCTGAGCTCGGCGACCCACTCGCGCAGCCGCGGGAGGTGCTCCAGGTAGTGCTCCGCGCCGGACTTGCGGACCCAGCGATCGGCGGCCTCGGTCCGCACCGACAGTTGGGCCCAGGCGCCGAGCATCATCGCCCGGGCCGCCTGGAGCTGGTTCCAGCAGGTGTCCCACTGCTGGTCGCGCAGCGCGGCCAGGAACTGCTCGTTCAGGGCGTCGATGTCGAGCTCCTCGTCGACGTACGTCCCCGCTTCGATCCGGAAGAGCTGGATCTCCGCCTCGGCCAGCCACGTACCGATGTGGGAGACCATGTCCTTGATGCTCCAGTCCGGGTCTCGGTAATAACCCGGCATGAGGCGCTGTTCCGGCTCGAGCGTCCGGCACAGGGCGATCACTTCGGTCCAGCGCTCTCGCTCGTGCTCGATCTCGGCAAGATAGGGGTGATAGGGACCGACGTCGGCTGAGGCTTCCACATTCATCCGTTCATGATCGCCCCGATCCGTCTCGGAGGCCAGAAGCTGCGAGCCGGGCACACCGCGAGACGCGCTGGCGGAGCTCCGTTGGGGCAACGACAATCGGGCCGTGTTCGATGGTTTCGACCTGGGCGAGCGCGTTGCCCTGGAGCTGGCGGATCCCGCGTGACCCGTCCGCTGCGCGTCGGCGTCCAGCTGCCCGAGGTCGAGCGCGAGGTCCGCTGGCCGGAGCTCCTCGACATGGCTCGCGCGATCGAGGACCTCGGCTTCGATGCGATCTGGGTCGGGGAGCACCTCCTCTATCGCTGGCCCGACCGCGAGCCGCGTGGACCGTGGGAGGCCTGGACGCTGATGGCGGCCCTCGCCGCAGTCACGAGCCGGGTGACGATCGGCCCGCTCGTCGCCTGCACCAACTTCCACAATCCGGCCCTCCTCGCGAAGCAGGCGGCGACGATCGACGAGGTCGCCGGGGGCCGATTCATCCTCGGCCTCGGCGCCGGTTGGAACGAAACCGAGTTCGAGGCGTTCGGCTTCCCGTACGACCATCGGATCGCCCGGTTCGACGAGGCGTTCACGATCATCCGGACCCTCCTGCGCGAAGGCGCGATCGATTTCGACGGGGACTATTACCAGGCCCGCGATTGCGAGCTCCTGCCTCGAGCCGCACCGGGCAGCCCGAAGCTCCTGATCGGCTCGAACGGGCCACGGATGCTCCGGATCGCCGCTCCCCACGTCGAGGCCTGGAACACCTGGTACGCCGCCACCGGCAACAGCCCAGGCGGCGTCGCGCCGCTTCGCGAAATCGTCGACTCGGCCTGTGCCGACGTCGGCCGAGACCCGGCCGAGATCGAGCGGTCGGTGGCCGTCCACGTCCGCCTGCCCGGCGGGGCTGGACGGACCTCGGGCGACACGTCGGCGACCGATGAGATCCGCCCGTTGGAGGGCGATCCGGAGACGATGGCGGAAGAGCTGCGCGCATACGCGGCGGCCGGAATCGCCGAGGTCCAGCTGGTCCTGGACCCGATCGATCGCCGGGCCATCGAGCGATTCGCAGGCGTTCTTCCCATCCTCGATCGGGACTGATGGCCGCACGCGGAGCCCCGTTCGGTACTTCTGTCAGGGGTTCGATCCATGCGAACCGCGTGCTAGCATCCCGGCGGCGATGCGATATTCGAATCATTCGACTCGGGGGAGCCGGTGGCCGGATCTGGCCACAGGTCACGCGACGCCAGCCGTCTCGCTCGTCGGTCTGGTGCTGTTCGTGCTGATCCTCGGCGGGTGCGGCCCGGCCGCGGCCGGTTCGGCGTCCCCGACCCCCGTTGCAACGCCCGTGGCCACACCGGATCCGCACCTCAAGGACCCCGTCGTGGCTGATCAGGTCTATCAGGCCCTCAGCGCAGGCCACCTGACGCTGTACCCGAACAACGCCACGAAGGGTCCGGCGCCCATCGTCAAGCGGATCAACCTGGACCTGGATGGCTGGCCGGTCCGGATCACCGCCTACGATTCGGCGGCGTCGATGCAGCGCGTGATGACCTGGAAGCCCGGCTCCGGGATGACTCGCGGCGATCCGCCATACGCCTTCGCAGCGCTGAACATCCTGATCGAGTTCGGCCCGATGAACCCCGCGGCCGTCCCAGCGTCGTCCGACAGCAATCACCAGGCCGATGCCGTCGCGATTGTCGCGATCCTCGACCCGCTTCTCTGGCCGATCGAGCAACACTCGCTCGCGGCGATCCCGGCCCGAACCGCTCCGCCGGCGGCCGCGTCGGCCGCACCCAGCAAGGCCCCGAAGGGCCCCAGCCCAATCCCGAGCAAGGCGCCGTGACGACGCCCCGCACGCGCCCCGGCAGCCGGACCGGCGAGGAAGTCTCCGACCTCGACAAGCGGATCATCGAGCACCTGCAGCAGGACGGCCGGCGGCCGTTCACCCAGATCGCGGCTGATCTCGGGGTCTCCGAGGCCGCGGTCAGGGCCCGGACCAACCGGCTGGTCGAGCGGGGCATCCTGCAGGTCGTGGGCGTGACGGATCCGCTCAAGCTCGGGTTCCAGCAGATGGCGATGATCGGGATCCGCTGCGAGGCGGACCGCCTGATGGAGGTCGCCGCCCGGTGCGCGGAGATGCCCGAAGTCGACTATGTCGTCATCACCGCGGGGGCCTACGACATCCTGATCGAGACGGTCTGCGAGGACAACGAAGGGCTGTTGCGGTTCCTCGCCGAGCGACTTCGAACGATCGCCGGGGTCCGCGACACGGAGACGTTCGTGTATCTCCGGATGGTGAAGCAGTCCTACCAGTGGGGCACCCGCTAAGGGCCGACGCCTCCCGGCTCGGACGACCGTTGCGCGGCCGCACCCCCAATCGCGATCCGGCCGGCCGTCTGACCGGCCCGAATCGCATTTCACGCCCGCTCCTCGGGCTACCATGCGGCCACCGGGACGCGCCGTCCCGACGTGCCTTGTGAGGTCCGAGCGTGCCGGTCGAACCGGTCCAGTCGCTGAT
>JAWVFG010000029.1:0-33646 GCA_033856335.1 Solirubrobacterales bacterium | reverse complement strand
ACCGACGCCGTGCAGGTCTACGGCGGGTACGGCTTCATCAAGGAGTACCCGGTCGAGAAGCTGATGCGCGACGCCAAGATCATGCAGCTGTACGAGGGCACCTCGCAGATCCAGCGCCTGGTGATCGCCAAGGAGCTCCTGATGGGCCGCCAGGCCGATGAGGAGACCCCCGAGGCCAAGGCGATCCGTGAGAAGGCCGAGCGCGCGTCCTCCGAGAGCCAGCAGGAGCAGGCACCCGCGGCGGTATAGCGCTTCACGCAGCACCACCCCCTCGCGAGCGCCCCGGAACCTCCGGGGCGCTCGTCGTTTCGGGGCACGAAACTAACCAAATGCCGGACGAGATCACCGCGGACCAGGAGAAGCTCAGCGACCGGCTCGAGGGCTGGCTGGAGGGTGATCAGCCGAAGACCCTCGGCAACCTGATCGAGCTCTTCGGCGAGAAGAGCTTCGCGATTCTCTTCGTCCTGCTGATGGCGGTGCCGGCACTGCCCCTTCCCACCGGTGGGGTGACCCATGTCTTCGAGGTGATCGTGATGCTGCTCGCGCTCGAGCTAATCGTCGGCCGGCGGCTGATCTGGCTGCCGGAGCGCTTCAGGCGCCGGGAGCTCGGCCCGGTCGCGAAGAAGCGCTTCACCGATGCCCTCCTGAGGCGCATCCGCTGGCTCGAGCGCCACTCCCGCCCCCGGCTCGGGTTCCTGCTCTCGCACCGGCTCAGCTCGGTGCTCTTCGGCGTCGTGGTTCTCATCCTCACTGTGGGCGCGTTCGTGGCCCCCCCGTTCACGGGGCTGGACACGCTGCCGTCGCTGGGCGTGGTGATGATCAGCCTCGGCTTCCTGCTCGAGGACTCCGTGTTGGCCCTCGCCGGCCTCGTGATAGGCATTGCCGGGCTCGTCCTTGTGGTCGCACTCGGGACGGCCGTGGCCAAGGGGGTGGGCAGCCTGTTCTGAGCTGTATCTGACTAGCCCGGGCAGGAGCCGAGTGCCGACGAGGTCAGCATGACCCGCCCCAGTGCCACCCAGGCCGCGCCGTAATAGGTCGGCTGCGAGGCGTCGGCCTGCTCGGCGCGGTCGAGCAGCTGTTCGGCGGCGCCGTCGTCCCCGGCGGCCTTGGCCGCCGCCGCGGCGGCCACGAAGCTGGCGGCGTGGGTCTGGCGGCCGACCGGCATTCCGTCGAGCGCGTACGTGGCGATCCCGGGATGGCGGCGGTAGAGCGGCCAGAGGTGTGCGGCGATCCGGCGGTCCGCAGGGACGCAGCTCTCCGCCGAGCGAACCGCGAGCCGCACGGCATCCAGGCCCGAGGTGGGACCGGACGAGCTCGAGGGCGACGCGGCGGCGCCGCTGGGAGCGGCGATCGGCTGCGCCTGGGCCGATGCCTGACCGTTCGAGGGGACCAGGGCGTCGACGCGGCCCCAGTCGGGAGGCAGGCCGGAGCCCGCCAGCGCGGTCTCGATCGAGCGACTCGTCCCGGCGAGATCGTCCCAGCGTGAGTCCTGATGGGCGCTCGCCAGGTCGGCGTAGGCTCGCGGCGAGAAGTAGCTGGGATTCACGATCGGCGTCGAGGACCTCGCCCAGGGCCCCGCCGCGAGGACGGGCAGCCCGCTCACCTGGCTGGTCTCGTCTTGGAGCACCGCGTCGCCGATCCTGACGCCCGCGCTGGTGTAGTCACCGGACTGGAAGCGCTTGCCGGCCAGGACGAGGGCGCGAGCCGCATCGAGGTCCGCGTCCGTCGCCGGCTCGTTCGAGTCCACGCGGCCGTTCGACCAGTGGTAGGCGAGCAGGCCGTCGCTCTGCTGCAGGTTGTCCTTGGTCCAGTGCCACACCTGGTCGAACCGTGACTTGTCGTCCAGCGCGACGGCGAGCAGCATCGCGTAGGCCTGTCCCTCGCTGACGGTGTCGCCGCCCTGGTCCGTCCGGATGACGCGCCCGTCCGGCTGGACGTAGCGGCCGAAGAACGCTTCGGTGGCGTCGTGGGCCTTCTGAGAGAGGGTCGGGTGGCTGGCCAGCCCCCGCGCGCCGAGCACGCCGAGCGCCACCGGCAGCGCCACGGCCGCCGCGATCATCGTGGCCGCGACGGGCTTCGGCCAGCGCCGCAGCGGAACGGGTTCCCGGCGCGGCTCGGCCGGCGGCGGATCCGGAAGCAACGGCGCGGACGGCCGCAGGCGGAGCGCCGGGATCGCCGCGGTGAGGAGGACCGAGGCGTGCAGCCCGGCGAAGGCGACGTTATTCAGGGTCGCGGCGCCGTGACTCTGGCTGAGCCCGTAGACGGCGGCACCGATCAGCACGCCGACCGCCACCAGGGCCGGGGCCACGGCCCGGGGCTGCCGCTCGATCGTGCCGTGCTTCGGCGTGACGACGAAGCGGGCCGGTCGCCGCAGCAGCGAGTTGACCGCCGCCTGGATGTGGATCCAGAACGACCCGGAAGCCAGGGCGAACGCCTCATAGGTGTAGGTGCCGTAGCCGGCGAGCGCCACGGTCGCCAGAGCGCCGACGTAATACGGCGCGAAATGGAGCAGGAACTGGTCCGCGGTGGCGGCGGCGAGCGGCTGCGCGCCGGTGACGATCCGGATGACGGGGAGCGACATGTAGATCAGCAGGGTCAGCCCGCTGAGGAAGTAGGTCGCCGAGAGCAGGTACTGGAGGCGCGCCCGCCAGGGCAGCTTCGAGCGCAGCACCAGCGGGATCGCACCGAGGCAGCCGCGGGCCCAACGCTGCTGCTGCGAGACGTAGGAGGCCATGTCCTCTGGCCCCAGCCCGCAGGCGAGGACCTCGGAGACGTAGACGCTCTTCCAGCCGGCCTCGTGCAGCCGCACCGAGAGTTCGAAGTCCTCGGTCACCGAGTCCTCCGAGAAGCCCCCGACCTCCTCCAGGGCGCTGCGGCGGAAGACCACGTTGGTGCCGCAGCAGAAGATCGCGTCCAGCCCGTCCTTGCCGCGCGCGATCGGCCCGAAGAAGAGGTTCTGCTGCGCCGCCGCGGCCGATGCGATCGGTCCGCTGTCGCCGTTCGCGTAGTACTGGGGCGTCTGGACGAAGGCCACGCCGAAGTCCTCGAGATGCCCGAGCGTCCGATCGAGGAACTCGGGTCGCGGGACGTGGTCGCAGTCGAGGATCGCCACGTACGGCGCCGAGGTGACGCCCATGGCGTTGTTGAGGTTGCCGGCCTTGGCGCCGATGTTCTCCGGCCGGGTGACGTAACCGACGCGATAGCGCGCCGCGAGCCTCTCCATCTCGGGGTTCTTGCCGTCGTCGAGCAGCCAGACGCGGACGTCGGCGCCGTGCAGCGCCGATGCCGCTGCCACCGTGGGCTCGACGATGTCCACCGGCTCGTCGTAGACCGGAATCATCACGTCGACGGCCTCGGCTCCGGTGGGCGCACGGCCGGCCCGCATCCGCTGGTGGGAGCACGTCCACCAGAATCCGACGGCCTGCACCAGGTTGAATGTCTCGGCCGCGATCAGCAGGCCGAACAGCGCGGGCGTTCCGACGTGCGCCCCTCCCAGCAGCCAGGACAGGTACCAGACCGCCAGCCCGGCGCAGATCACCGCCATCACCATCGCGCGCCGCCGGGCCTGGCGCTGGTCGGGCATGGGCCATTGGATCGGGCCGAGCCGGGGATCGACCTGTGCGCTCACGAGTACACCCAGATGCGGATCTGCTCGCGGTTGATCGTGCGAATCAGCCTGTGCGGACGCCGGCTCAGGTCATAGCGGCCCGTCCCGACCTGCGCTGCGGTCCCCGGGTCGTCGAGGAAGCTGCCCATCAGGAAGATGTGGCCGCTGGTCGGCATCCCGTGGGCCACCGCGTCGCTCAGGGACTCGGTCCGAACGCCTGGCGAGTAGTAGCCGACGACGTCGCGCAGGTAGTCGGGCGCGTACAGGACGGTGTCGCCCGGATGCGCCTCGCTCCGGATCTGCTCGAGCGCTCCACGGAAGTCGAAGTCGCGCGGGTTGTTCGGGTTGAGCTGCTGGTCGGCCAGCCCGATCAGGAGGGTCAGCCCCAGGACGGCCGTGGCCACGATGGCCGGCGTCCGGCGGCGCGGGCCGCCGGCGACCGCTCGCGCCAGCAGCAGCATCATCATCGGGACCGTGGCGATGAAGTAGCGGACCTCGAACAGGTCGCGCTTCACCAGCCCGACGAAGAGCAGGACGACCACGGGGCCGAGCGCGAGCGCCAGGACGACCCGGGTCGAGTCCGATCGGCGCTGGCCCATCAACGCGAGGGAGAGCAGCATCAACAGCGGCCAGAGCGCCGCGATCCGCAGCATCGTGCTGTTTGCGTGGTAGCCCCAGATCGCCCAGACGAAGTTGGAGAGGATGGCGTACAGCGAGGCGCTGCTCCCGGGAATGGAGAGCGGCGCCGCGGCGCTCGGAGCGCCGCCGAAGCCCATCCCGGCCGCCTGGCTGTGACTGAACTGCTCGGCCGCGAACGACGCGAGTGGCGCGGCGGCGACCAGCAGGGCGAGCCAGGTGAGCCAGATCCCGATCACGAGGTTCCGAACCGGTATCCCGGCGTGCGCCCGCCTCCAGGCGACCACCGCGAAGACGACCTGCTGGATCGCGATCGGGATCAGTGCGAAGTAGTGCGTATAGAGCAGGGCGATGGTGACCCCCGCGTACGCGACCCAGTAGCGGTTGCGACCGTCCCGCAGCACCATGACCTGCGCCCAGAGCGCGACGGCGCCGAGCAGCATGAAAAGCGCGTACATTCGCGCCTCCTGGCCGTACCAGACGACGAGCGGGGCGATGGTCACGAAGCCCGCCGCGACCAGGCCCGTGCGCCGGTCGAAGAGCTCCCGGCCCGTGACGAACAGCACCGGTATGAGCGCCGCGCTCGCCAGGATCGACGGTCCGCGTACCGCGAGCTCGCCATCCCCGAACAACCTGACCGTCAACCAGAGGATGAGGTAGTGGAGTGGGGGGTGGCGATCGGTCGCCCGCAGGTTGTCGAGCATGCCCCCGAGAGACATGTGCGCCTGGTGGATGCTGATCGCCTCGTCGACCCAGATGCTGCGCATCAGCACGACGCGGACCGCGAGGCCGATGACCAGGAGCGCGCCGACGATCATCCAGGGCCGTCGCTGGCGCCAGCCGGTCGCATGGGGCTGTGCTTCGGCTGGCTTCTGTAGGAGCTGGGGCGCGGGTTGCCTCGGCCTGGGGGCCGGCCTCGGGGTCGCGGGGCCCTCCGCGGTCTGATGCTCCTCTAGGGCGGTCTCCGTCTCAGGGTCGAGCTCGGGCGTGCGAGCGGTCAGCTGCGGCCGAGCCGGCACTCGCGTCCGCATCGCCCGCACAACCGCACGCATCCGCGTCCCCGTGTCCTGTGGCATGGCGAAATGGCGGCCATCCGGGCGGCCGCCATTCCCGTGGCCATTCCCATCGCCATTGCCGTTGGGCGGCGGGACGGCCCCGTCGTCAGCGCCGGGGTCGTCCTCCGCCCATGCCGCGGCTGTGCGCGGTTTTTCCTCCGTTCTGCCCCAGGTCCTAGCCACCGCCGGGTTGGACGTCCTGGCCCTCCGGCGATCCGCTTACGCCCGAGCCGGTGGTCGTTGTCCCGCCGGTCCCGGTGGTGCCGGTGGTGCCGCCTGAGCTCGTCGGGGCACCCGGCTGATTCGGGTCATATGTGGGCGCGGTTGGCGGAGTCGAATTCGTATGAGTCGGGGTTCGCCCGATGTGGGTGGATGGGGCCGGCCTCGGCGGGTGCGCCGGAGTGCGGGTCGGCGAGTGCGCGGGTGCCCTGCCGGCCGGGTGCTGACGCGCGTGGTGCGTGGCTGCGGGATCGGCCGCGTTCCGCTTCGCCGCCGTCGCGTCGCGCTTCAGCGGCTGTGCCGGTGAAGCCGCGGTGGTTGCCGCCACCGTCGATCCGCGCAGTCCCTCGGTACCGGCGAGAGATCCCATCCCCGCCTGATTGCCGCCGCCGGTGGCGCCGATCGCGGCCAGTGCGAGGACCGCGAATGTCGGAGCGCACAGGGTCGCGGCGGCGACCAGCATCGCCTTCCGTTTGACGACGGCCGCGCCGGCTGAGGGCGCGGGTATAGAGGAGCCCTGCGATACGGCCGAGAAGGCCGGTGTTGCCATTTGAGGACGCCTGAGTCCAGGCGCGCCGTAATGCGCACTCATTCGACAACCTCCTGTATTTGAATTTCCTGCGGGGTTAGCTGCCGGGCTCGCGACCTATGCGCCGCTACCGCCGGATCACCGGCGGATTAGCCCCACCTACCTTGGGTCCCCCGCCCGCCTGCGGTCAGGTCCGCTGGCGGTTCGGAATGCCGGGCAGGTCGAGTTCCTGTACCCCCAAGCCCCGCGGTCCAATCGAAATTCCTGCGTGATCCTGGTCACAGTCGGCGTTTCCTTGACAGGTCCTTGACAGGAAGCTCGGTCCAAGCGGAATTTCAAGTCGAATCTGGTTACGAGTAAGTCGATCCCTAGACTCGCCCGTGAATGGCGGATCGAGAGGGGCGAGCGAAACCGATCTCGGAGGCGGTGGCCCAGGCGGCTCGGGCAGGCGCCGACGGAGTGGAGGCACGAGACGGCCGCCGGCGCGGCCGGCCCTCCGACGCGTTCGGCGGGGACATCCGGCGGCGCGACGTCTTCCCTTTGATGGTTCTCCATCTGATCGCGCGCGAGCCGACCTACGGCAACAGGCTGATCGAGGCGATCGAGGAGATCACGAAGGGCACGATCTCGGTCAACCCCAACACGATGTATCCCCTGCTCAGGGAGATGGAGGGTCAAGGACTGGTCGAGGGTCGCTGGGAGCTGCCCGACCGCCGCACCCGGCGCTATTACTCGATCACCCCGGCGGGCAGGCGGGAGTACAAGCGACTTCGATCTGAGGTTGAGCCTTTCCTCGACTCGGTGATCGAGTCCGTGTCGCTGATCAAGGCCGCCGTCTACGGCGATTAGAGCTCGCGCTTGAGCCGCGGTGTCGCTCTCGATCGTGCCCGGAGCTGGCGAGGCGGCATCCACGCGAGCCTAATACCCTCCCCCGCCAACCGACCGTTCGGAGGAACCTCTCAAATGTTTGTCTTCAAGGCCGCCGTGCTGGGCGGCGGCACGATGGGCGGCGAGATCGCCCAGGTCATCGCAAGCGCCGACATCCCCGTGGTGGTGAAGGACGTCGAGCAGAAGTTCGTCGACCACGCGCTGGAGAAGTCGCGCGAGGTCACCAAGTCGCAGCTCGACAAGCTGGTCTCGAAGGAGAAGCTGACCCAGGAGCAGGCGGACGCGCGGCTCGACGAGGTGATGGGCCTGATCACCGGCACCACCACCTATGAGGAGTTCGGCGACGTCGACATGGTGATCGAGGCCGTTCCCGAGCGGATGGAGATCAAGAAGTCGGTCTACCGCGAGCTCGACGAGGCGACGCCCGGCCACGCGATCCTGGCCTCCAACACCTCCTCGCTCTCGATCACCGAGATGGGCCGCGAGACGCTGCGCCCCGGCAAGGTCGCCGGCTTCCACTTCTTCTTCCCCGCCTCGGTGATGCCGCTGGTCGAGATCATCGCCGGCGAGGACACCTCGCGCGAGACGATCACCACTTGCTTCAACTTCGCCCAGGCGATCCGCAAGCAGGGGATCACCTGCAAGGAGGTCCCGGGCTTCGTCGTCAACCGGATTCTCAACTCCGGCGTCGGCGAGGTCTGGCGCGAGCAGGAGGAGAAGGGCCTCTCGATCAAGAAGATCGACGAGGGGATCGCGGGGGCCAACGTCACCCCGATGGGGCCGTTCTTCCTGATCGACATGCTCGGGCTCGATACGGTGCTTCACGTCGCCGAGTACCTGAACGACTCCTACGGCGATCGCTTCTACGTTCACAAGGGAATGCAGAAGCTCGTCGCCGACGGCAAGCTCGGCGCCAAGTCGGGCGGCGAGGGCTTCTACAAGGACGGCGAACCCAACATCGAGGGCGACGCCGATCCGAACACCGAAGAGCTGGCGGACCTGCTCATGCTGAAGTCGTTCGTCGAGGCGTGCATGGTGCTCGAGGAGGGTGTCTGCACGGTCCGGGAGATCGACCTCGGGATGATGGCCGGCGCCGGGCTCGACCCTAGGCGCGGGCTCTTCCCGCCGTTCTGGAAGGCGGACCTCGAAGGCCTCGACACCATCCTCGAGAAGCTCGAGAAATACGAGGAGAGCCATGGGGAGCGCTTCGCGCCTCCTCGGACCCTGAAGCGGCTGGTCGCGCAGGGCCGCCTCGGACTGAAGACGGGCCAGGGCTTCTATGCGTATCCGCAGGGCGAGGGCGAGGGGGCCGTCAAGCTCGAGAAGCGAGGCGAAGTCGCTATCGCGTGGCTCGCCAATCCGCCGATGAACGCGATCTCGCCCACCGTGATCGAGGACCTCGGCAAGGTCTGGGAGCAGGTCAAGGCCGACGACGAGATCAAGGCGATGGTCGTCTACTCCTCGCTCCCGGTGGTCTACTCCGCGGGGGCCGACATCAAGGCGTTCACCCAGATGGACACGCCGGAGAAGGGCGCCGAGTTGATCAACAACGGGCACGCCCTGCTCAAGGAGCTCGGCGAGAGCCGGGTCTCGACCGTCGCGGCTGTCAACGCGATCGCCTACGGCGGCGGCTGTGAGCTGTCGATGGCCTGCGACTTCAGGGTCGCGGCCGAGTCGGCGGTCTTCGGCCAGCCCGAGATCAACCTGGGGATCATCCCCGGCTTCGGCGGCACCCAACGGCTGCCGCGCCTGGTCGGCGAGTCGAAGGCCAAGGAGATGAACCTGACGGGGGATGCGGTGCTCGCTCAAGAGGCGCGCGAGATCGGCCTGGCCGACGACCTCGTCGCCGACGAGGAGCTGCTCGACACGGCGATCTCCTGGGCGCGCAAGCTGGCGGGGCAGGCGCCCCTGGCCGTGGAGGAGATCAAGCAGGTCTCCAACAAGGGTGACCTGGATGAGGGAATCGAGGCCGAGAAGCAGGGCTTCGCCAAGGTGTTCCTCTCAGAGGACGGACGCGAGGGGATCTCGGCGTTCCTGCAGAAGCGCAAGGCCAAGTGGCAGGGCAAGTAGCCACGGATCAAGCTGAGCGGCTGGCGGAGCTGATTCGCGAGTCTCCCTGCACCGTCGCGCTGACCGGAGCCGGTATCTCCGTCCCCAGCGGCATCCCGGACTTCCGCAGTCCCGGGGAGGGGATCTGGGAGAAGGTCAACCCGATGGAGGTCGCGCACGTCGATGCCTTTCGACGCGACCCGGCACGCTTCTGGGGTTTCTATCGAGAGCGCCTGGCGATGCTCGGGGACAAGCAGCCCAACGGCGCGCACGAGGCGCTGGCGGAGCTGGAGCGGCGAGACCTGCTCGAGCGTGTGATCACCCAGAACATCGACACTCTCCACACCAAGGCCGGGTCCGAGCGCGTGATCGAGGTCCACGGCTCGATCCGCTCGGGGAGCTGCCAGAGCTGTGAGAGAAAGTTCCCGATGGAGAACGTCGAGGGCCTTTTCGGTGACGACGGCGCAGCGATGTGCCCGGTGTGCGGCGGGCACGTGAAGCCGGACGTCGTCCTCTTCGGCGAGATGCTCCCGGCCGACGCGATCGCCGAGGCAGAGTCGCTCGCCCAGCGCGCCGACCTGATGCTCTGCGTTGGCTCCTCGCTGGAGGTCTATCCCGTCGCCGGCCTGCCGGCCGTGACGTTGAGGCGCGGAGGCCGCCTTGCGGTCATCACCATCGGTCCGACTCCCTTCGACGCCGATGCCGCGGTGCGAATGGATGGCGACGTGGTCGCCGACCTCGAGGCTGTGCTCGAGGCTCTCTAGCCCAGTCCGGCCCCTGATCACGCCTGATTCGTGCCTGTAGGGGTGGATTCGACACCCCGGACAGGCGCAGGGGCCGAAGTTTGGACCCAGATCAGAAGAGAAGGTCCTGCGCGGACCGTAAATTTCCCAGCATGGACGCCCTTCGGGGAGGTTCTCCCGCGCATAACCCGCCGACCAGCTGGCGGCGCTCGGTGACCAGGCCGCTGATCGGCGTGACGACGTCCGAGGTACGTGCCGCGAAGGACGTCTCGCGCGCCGTCGAGGGTGAGCCGCCGCGCAACGAGATGGCGCTCGGACTCACCTACATGCGCGCCATCGAGCTCGCCGGCGGCCTCCCGGTGGTGATCCCCCCGCTCAAGCCTGATGCGATCAACGCGATGCTCGACCAGCTGGCGGGGATCTGCCTGTCCGGCGGCCCCGACCTCGATCCCGGCACCTATGCCAGGCGACCCCACCCGAAGCTCGGACCGACCTGGCCCGAGCTCGATCAGGTCGAGATCGCGCTCGCGCGCGGGGCATACGCCCGAAACCTCCCCGTGCTGGCGATCTGCCGGGGGCTCCAGGCCCTGAACGTGGCGCGCGGCGGGACCCTCGTGCAGCATTTGCCCGATGATGGGGGAGTGGTGCATCGGCAGACCGACCCCGGAGACCAAACCACGCACTCGGTTCGGATCGAGCCGCGCAGCCTGCTCCGGCGGATCCTCGGAGCTGATGAGGTTGAGGTGAACTCCTTCCATCACCAGGCCGTCGAGCAGGTGGGTGCGGGCCTACGGCCCGTCGCGTGGGCCCCCGACGGCACGATCGAGGCGCTGGAGGCGGACGATCGGGAGTTCGGCGTGGCCGTGCAGTGGCACGCCGAGTGCATCGCGGACGCTGCTCCCCAGCTGGCGCTTTTCGAGGCCTTCATCCGGACCAGCTCCGCCTCGGGCCTCCGCCAGGCGGCCTAGGACATGTCGACTCCGGCTTCGACGGCCATAGACGAAGACGTGCACCTTCCCGACTGGGCGCGGTGGACCGCGCAGGATCCCTCCGCTCCGTACTCGGTCGGCATGGAGGAGGAGGTAATGCTCCTGGAGCCGGGCTCCTGGGAGCTCACCAACCGGATCGACGACGTCCTCGCGGGGGCTCCCGCTGAGCTCGGCACTCAGCTCGATGCCGAGACCCACGGGTCCGCGGCCGAGTTGCGGACCTCCCCCCATCGAAGTCTCGCGGAGGCGATCGCCGAGCTCGACGAGCTCAGGGGATCGCTCGACGACACCCTGACGAGCCTGGGCATGCGGGCCGCGACGGCGGGCACCCACCCGACGGCCGTTTGGGACGACGTCGTGGTCTCCGGCAAGGACCGCTACCGCAAGGTCTACGCCTCGATGCGCGAGCTGGCGCGCCGCGAGCCGACCTTCGCGCTGCACGTTCACGTCGGATTGTCCGACCCGGAGACCGGCGTCCGGGTGCTGAACGGCCTCCGAGCCCACCTGCCCGTGCTGCTCGCACTGTCGGCGAACTCCCCGTTCTGGCAGGGTCGCGACAGCGGCCTTGCGTCGGCGAGGACGCCCGTGTTCGGGGCCTTCCCGAGGGTCGGGATCCCGCGAGAGTTCGCCGGCTACTCCGACTACGTCACGGCCGTCGACACGCTGATCCGCTGCGGGGCGGTTCCCGAGCCGACATTCCTCTGGTGGGATGTGCGCCTGCAACCGCGCTTCGGCACGATCGAGCTTCGGATCCTGGACGCCCAGACGAGCACCTGGCAGACGGGCGCGCTGGTGGCGCTGATCCAATCCCTCTGCCGGCTGCTCGTCGAGGAGGACGCCGAGACCCACGAGACTCATCCGCCGGAGGTACTGGAGGAGAACCGGTTCCTCGCCTCGCGCGACGGCGTCGAGGCGCACCTGATTCGACCGGCGCTCGGCGCGCGGATTCCGGTGCCCACCCTGGTGGACGAGCTGATCGGGCGCTGCGAACCGCACGCGGCGGAGCTCGGCTGCGAGGCCGAGCTCGCCCGTGTTCGCGAGCTGAGCCGCCGGAACGGGAGCATCAACCAGCTCGCTGTGGAGCGGCGGGTGGGCGACCTGCCGCACCTGATCGAGTCGCTGGCCGACGAGTTCCGCGGCTCCCGGCCGCCGGCGAGTTGAGGCCGGGCCCGGGCGAGAGGGGGCTCTACCGCCCCGCCGACGAGCACGACGCCTGCGGGGTCGCCTGCGTGGCGCGGCTGGGCGGCGAGCCCTCGCACGAGCTGATCGAGCGGGCCCTCGATGCTCTCGACAACCTCGAGCATCGCGGGGCAGCGGGTGCGGATCCGACGACCGGCGACGGTGCCGGCATCCTGCTGCAGCTCCAGCACGGCTTCCTGGAGGCGAAGGCGGGGGAGTTCGGTGTCCCGGCCTCGCGCTTGCCCGGGGCCGGCAGGGTCGCGATCGCGATGTGTTTCCTGCCCACCGACGCGGCCCGTCGCTCCGAGCTCGAGGCTCTGATCGAGAAGGCGATCCGCGACGAGGGGCACGAGCCGCTCGGCTGGCGCGACGTCCCGGTGGACCGGTACGGCTGCGGCGAGACGGCCCGCCGCTACGCCCCGGAGATCAGGCAGCTTCTGATCGCCGCCGCGGAGGACTGCGCCGACCAGGCGGCCTTCGAGCGGGGGCTCTTCGTGATCCGCCGCCAGATCGAGCTCGCCGAGCCGGCCGACGTCTACTTCCCGAGCTTCTCCTCGCGTACCGTCGTCTACAAGGGGATGCTCGCGGCTCCCCAGCTGTCGCGCTACTACCTGGACCTCCGCGACCCGGAGCTGACGAGCGCCCTGGCGATCGTCCACTCCCGCTTCTCGACGAACACGTTCCCGAGCTGGGCCCTCGCTCACCCGTACAGGCTGATCGCCCACAACGGTGAGATCAACACCGTCGAGGGAAACCGCAACTGGATGCGAGCGCGCGAGGCCGCGATGAGCTCGGAGCTTCTGGGCGACGACCTGGAGCGCTGCCTTCCGCTGATCCCGCCCGGGGCGTCGGACTCTGAGAGCTTCGACCGGGCGCTGGAGCTCCTCCACATGTCGGGGCGGTCCCTGCCGCGCGCGGTGATGATGATGGTGCCGCGCGCCTACGAGCGCCAGCTCGACCTGCCCGAGGAGATCCGGGACTTCTATCGCTACCACTCGGGGCTCATGGAGCCGTGGGACGGCCCCGCCTCCGTGACGTTCAGCGACGGGCTCGTGCTGGGGGCGGTGCTGGACAGAAACGGCCTCCGGCCCGGTCGCTGGGTGATCACCAACGACGGCTGGGTGATGCTGAGCTCCGAGGCGGGAGCGTTTCACCTCCCCGATGAGAGGGTGGCCCGCCGCGGCAGGCTCCGGCCCGGCCGCCTCTTCATGGTCGATGTCGAGCGGGGGAAGGTGTTCGGGGACAGGGAGGTCGAGCTGGACCTGGCCCGCCGCCACCCCTATGGCCGTTGGTACGAGGAGCACACGATCGACCTCGCGAGCCTGCCCGAGCGCGAGCCGGCGGATCCTCGCCTGGAGCCGACCCCGACGCTGCAACGGGCCTTCGGCTACACCCAGGAGGATCTGCGCACCCTGCTGGCGCCGATGGCGAACGACGGCAAGGAGCCCAGCGGCTCGATGGGCAACGACTCCGCCCTCGCGGTCCTCTCAGATCAGCAGCCGTCGCTGTTCTCCTATTTCAAGCAGCGCTTCGCGCAGGTCACCAATCCGGCCATCGACCCGGTGCGGGAGGACATCGTGATGAGCCTCCGCAGCGTCCTCGGGCCCGAGGGAAACCTGCTCAGCGAGGAGCCGCACGGCGCCTACCAGGTGGCGCTCGAGCAGCCGATCCTGCTGAGCAGCGAGCTCGAACGGCTCCGCCAGGCACCGGAGGAACGCCTGCGAGCGTCGACCCTGGACATCACCTGGGCGCTCGATCGGGGAGAGCCCGGTCTGGGAGAGGCACTGGAGCGCCTGCACGGGGAGGCCGACGCCGCGATCGAGCGCGGCGAGACGTTGCTGGTCCTCAGCGATCGAGCGGTAGATCCGCGGCGGGTGCCGATTCCCGCGCTGCTGGCGACCAGCTCGCTCCATCACCACCTGATCCGCGCCGGGACCCGGCTGAAGACAGGATTCGTCGTGGAGTCGGGTGAGCCCCGCGAGGTGCATCACATGGCTGCGCTGATCGGATTCGGGGCCGGCGCGATCAACCCGTACCTGATGTTCGAATCCCTGGCGAGCCTCCGGGGCCGAGCGGACCTCGACGACGGCATCGGCAGCTCGGAGGCGCGGGCGCGGGTGACCGCGGCGTTGGGCAAGGGGCTCCTGAAGGTCCTCTCCAAGATGGGGATCTCGACGATCCAGTCCTATACCGGCGCGCAGATCTTCGAGGCCGTCGGGCTCGAGCCCGAGCTGGTCGAGCGCCACTTCACCGGAACCCCGTCGCGGATCGGGGGAATAGGGCTGAGCGCGCTGGCGCGCGAGGCGCTCGCCCGCCACGCCCGCGCCTATCCGCACAGCCACGGGCTGCCGCTCGGCGGTCACGTCGAGGCACAGCTTCTGCCCGCCGCCCACGACGACCTTCTGCCTCAGGGCGGCATCTACGCATGGCGCCGCGACGGCGAGCGGCACATGTGGGACCCGCCCACAATCGCCGCCCTACAGCGCTCGGTCCGCGGCCCGGCGAACGGGGACGGGGAGCGCCTGCGCTCCTACGAGGAGTTCAGCCGGCTCGTCAACGAGGAGAACGGGGCTCGGGGCATGCTGCGAGGCCTGATGCGACTGAGGACCGAGGACGCATCGCCGATCCCGCCGGACGAGGTCGAGCCGGTGACCGAGATCGTGAAGCGCTTCTGCACCGGCGGGATGAGCCTCGGGGCCCTCTCGCCCGAGGCGCACGAGACTCTGGCGATCGCGATGAACCGCCTCGGCGGGATGTCGAACAGCGGCGAAGGTGGAGAGGACGGGAGGCGCTATCAGCGCGATCCCAACGGAGATTCGCGGCGCTCCGCGATCAAGCAGGTCGCGTCCGCGCGGTTCGGTGTGACGGCTCACTACCTCTCCGACGCCGACCAGCTGCAGATCAAGATCTCCCAGGGGTCGAAGCCCGGTGAGGGGGGCCAGCTTCCCGGCCACAAGGTGGACGGCTATATCGCGAAGCTTCGTTTCGCCACCCCCGGGGTCGAGCTGATCTCTCCCCCGCCGCACCACGACATCTACTCGATCGAGGACCTGAAGCAGCTGATCTTCGACCTGCGGGCGGCCAATCCACGGGCCTCGGTCTCCGTGAAGCTGGCGGCCGAGGTGGGCGTGGGCACGGTCGCCGCCGGCGTGGCCAAGGCCGGCGCCGACCATGTCGTGATCGCCGGCCACGACGGCGGTACGGGGGCCTCGCCGCTCTCCTCGATCCAGGCCGCCGGTGTGCCGTGGGAGATCGGCCTCGCCGAGACCCAGCAGACCCTGATCGAGAACGACCTTCGGTCCCGCATCGTCGTCCAGGCAGACGGCCAGATGCGAACGGGCCGGGATGTCGTGATCGCCGCGCTGCTCGGCGCCGACGAGTTCGGGTTCTCGACGGCCCCGTTGATCGCGACCGGCTGCATCATGATGCGCGTCTGCCACCTCAACACCTGCCCGGTCGGGATCGCGAGCCAGGACCCCGAGCTGCGCCGCCGGTTCGCCGGCCGTCCCGAGCACGTCGTCGACTACCTGGGGATGGTGGCCGAGGACGTCCGGTCGATCATGGCCGAGCTCGGGGTGGCGAGGTTCGAGGATCTGATCGGGCGCGCGGAGCTGCTCGAGAATGACGCCGCGCTCGGAAACTGGAAGGCGCAGGGCGTCGACCTCAGCGCGGTGCTCCGGGTCCCGGACGCAGAGCCGTCCGCCAGGCGGCGCAGCGGCGCGGGCCCTGGCCTCGAGGACCCGGACCCGCTCGGCCTCGCCCCGGCGGCCGCCGCCGCGATCGAGCGCGGCGAGCCGGTCCGCATCGAGCGCGAGGTATCGAACGTCCACCGGGCGGTCGGCGGACTTCTCTCCAGCAGGATCGCCCGCGCCCATGGCGCCGATGGCCTGCCGGAGGGCACCGTCGAGGTCACGCTCAAGGGGTCCGCCGGGCAGAGCCTTGGCGCCTGGCTGGTGCCCGGCATCACCATCCAGCTCTCGGGCGAGGCCAACGACTACGTCGGGAAGGGGATGTCCGGCGGCGTCCTCTCGGTGCGCCCTCCGCATGACTCCGCCCTGGTCGCCGAGCAGAACGTGATCATCGGCAACGTCGCCCTCTATGGGGCCACCGGTGGCCGCGCCTTCTTCGGCGGGATGGTGGGCGAGCGCTTTGCGGTCCGTAACTCCGGCGCCCGGGCCGTCGCGGAGGGTGTGGGTGACCATGCCTGCGAGTACATGACCGGAGGCCGAATCGTGGTGCTCGGCGCATTCGGAAGGAACTTCGCCGCCGGGATGACGGGCGGGATCGCCTACGTCAGGGACAGCGACGGGATGCTCGCGAGCCTCTGCAACACCGAGCTGGTCGAGCTCGAGCAACTCGAGCAGCCCGACCGGGAGGAGCTCCACGCGCTGGTCACCGAACATCAGGAGCGCACGGGCTCCGAGGTCGCCCGGCGCCTGCTCGCCGACTGGGAGGCGGAGCTGTCGAGCTTCGTCAAGGTGATGCCTCGCGACTACAAGCGGGCGCTCGCCGAAGGCGACGAGCTCGCTGCCTCGGGGCGAGGCTGATGCCGGATCCCAGAGGCTTCCTGGAGTTTCACCGCGTCCCGGATCCGGAGCGCGACCCGGGCGAGCGCGTCCACGACTACGACGAGATCTTCGGGACCCTGCCCGAGGAGGAGCTGCGCCACCAGGGCGCCCGCTGCATGGATTGCGGCGTCCCCTTCTGCAACAACGGCTGTCCGCTCGGCAACCTGATTCCCGACTGGAACGATCTGGTCCGGCGCGGCGACTGGCGTCAGGCGATCGATCAGCTGCACGCCACCAACAACTTCCCCGAGTTCACTGGGCTGATCTGCCCGGCCCCCTGCGAATCGGCCTGTGTGCTCGACATCAACGACGACCCGGTGATGATCAAGCAGATCGAGTACGCGATCGTCCACCGCGCCTTCGAGGAGGGCTGGATCGTCCCGCGCCCGCCCGATGGACGCACCGGCCGGAGCATCGGAGTGGTCGGCGCCGGCCCAGCCGGCATGGCCGCCGCCGCCGAGCTGAACCAGGTCGGCCATCGAGTCACCGTCTACGAGCGCGATGAGGCCCCGGGAGGGCTGATGCGCTTCGGCGTCCCCGACGCCAAGCTCGAGAAGTGGATGATCGACCGGCGCGTCGCGATCCTCGAGCAGGAGGGGATCGAGTTCGCCTACGGCGTCGACGTGGGCGGCGCGACGCCCACCGATGAGATCCGCGATCGTCACCACGCGCTTGTCGTAGCGACGGGCTCGCGGGTCTCGCGCGATCTCGATGTCCCCGGGCGCGAGCTCGGCGGGGTCCACCTGGCGATGGACTACCTCTATCAGCGCAACCGCGCCGTCGCCCGCATGCAGGACCGCCCGGCGCCCGAGCCCGTCCCCGGCGAGGAGATCACCGCCGCCGGCAAGCGGGTGGTGGTGATCGGCGGCGGGGATACCGGGATGGACTGCGTCTCCAACGCCAACCGGGAGGGTGCCACGGAGGCGCTGCTCCTCGACGTCTACCCGCCGGTGCCCGAGAGCGGGCGCTACGCCGACACCCCGTGGCCGCTGTCACCGCGGCGCTCGTCCTCGACCTACGCGCTGGAGGAGGGTGGCGAGCGGCGGTTCGGGTCGGAGGTGACGCGACTGGTCGGCTCCGGAAGAGTGGAGGCGGTTCACGGCCGCAATGTGACGGGAACCTCGTCGCGAAACATCGAGCCGATTCCCGGTTCGGAGTTCGAGATGCCCGCTGACCTGGTGCTGGTCGCGATCGGCTTCACCCACCCCGAGCACGAGGGGCTCGTGAACGACCTCGACCTGGCGCTCGACTCCCACGGCAACGTCAAGGCGAGCGTGTTCGAGACCTCCACGCCCGGAGTCTTCGCCGCCGGCGACGCCCGGATCGGACAGTCCCTGATCGTGAACGCGATCGCCGAGGGCCGCCGTTGCGCCCGGGTCGTCGACCGCTATCTGGCGGAGGCGGCGGTGGGCGACGGAAGGCCCTGAAGCCAGAGCTCGAGGAGCCCGAGTTGCCAGAGCCGGTTCCCGTCGAGCCGGGTCATGTGCTCGTTCGGCGCGTCGATCAGCCTCCTGACCTCCTCCGGGCGGAAGAGCCCGCGGTCCCGGGCGGCCACTGAGAGCAGGGACTCCCGGACGAGGTCCAGGAAGCCGCCCTCGAGGTGGCTGAGAGCCGGGACCGGGAAGTAGCCCTTGGGCCGGTCGACCACCTCGATCGGCAGCAGGCGGCGTCCGACGTCCTTGAGGACCCCCTTGCCCTCCTGGGCCAGCTTCAGCTCCGGCGGGCACGCCGCCGCGAGCTCGACCAACTCGTGGTCGAGGAACGGGACGCGTGCCTCGAGTCCCCAGGCCATCGTCATGCTGTCGAGCCGCTTCACCGGGTCATCGATCAGCATCACCTCCGTATCGAGCCGCAGGGCTCGATCCACGGGGTCGTCCGCTCCCGCCTGGGCGAAGTGGCGCGCGGCGAATGCCCGGCTCGGGTCGTCAT
Organism: Solirubrobacterales bacterium; assembly: GCA_033856335.1. Lineage (GTDB taxonomy): Bacteria > Actinomycetota > Thermoleophilia > Solirubrobacterales > 70-9 > DASUPK01. Next base: position 15,255 of record JAWVFG010000029.1, on the reverse strand, counting down.
CCGCGAGGTGCTCGGGCCGGACCGTCGCCGCGACGTCCTCGTGGGATCCGTCGAAGAAGGCTCGCTCGTACGTCCCGAACCCGTCGCCGGTGGCGCCGTCGGCGACGGTCGCATACCAGTGATAGCCCGCAAATACCTCGTCCGCGCCCTGCCCGGACTGGACCACCTTCAGGTGCTTGGAGACCTCCTCGGAGAGCAGATAGAAGGCGACGTTGTCGTGGCTCACCATCGGCTCGCTCATCGCGGCGATGGCCCCCTCGAGCGCGGGGAGCATGCGGTCGGCCGAGACGAGGAAGCGGTTGTGCTCGGTCCCGAACTCTTCGGCGACGACGTCCGAGTACCGGAACTCGTCGCCCTCGCGGCCCCCGACCGGCTCGAATCCGACGCTGAACGTCTTCAGCCCGGTCTGCCCGGCCTGCGCCAGCAGGGCGACGATCAGGCTCGAGTCGAGACCGCCGGAGAGCAGGACCCCCACCGGGACGTCGGCGACCATCCGCCGGTCGACGGCGACTCTCAGCGACTCCTCGACGGCGTCGCGCCAGTCGTCCTCGTCCCAGCCGGCGTGGGCCGGGTCGCGCGAGAACTCCGGCGACCAGTAGCGCCTGCTGTGGCGCTCGCCGTCCGGCTCGATCGTCATCAGGGTCGCCGGCTCGAGCTTGCGCACCCCCGCGAGCACTGTCCGCGGAGCGGGCACCACGGCGTGCCAGGTCAGATAGTGGTGAAGGGCTACCGGGTCGATGGAGGTATCGACCCCTCCTCCGGCGATCAGCGCCTGGGGGGTGGAGGCGAAGCGCAGCCGCGACGAGCCCTCCGTGAAGTACAGCGGCTTGATGCCGAGCCGATCGCGGCCCAGCGTGACCCGCCCGCTGTCGGTCTCGACCAGCGCGAACGCGAACATCCCGTAGAGCCGCCGGACGAAGTCGGGCCCCCACCGATGGTGGGCCTTGAGCAGGACCTCGGTGTCACTGGTGGAGAAGAACTCGTAGCCCTCCCCCTCGAGCTCGCTGCGCAGGTCCCTGTAGTTGTAGATGCAGCCGTTGAAGACGACCGCACGCTGCAGCTCCGGGTCGGCCATCGGCTGCTGTCCGAGCTCGGAGAGATCGATGATCTTCAGCCGCCGGTGGGCAAGCGCAATACCGTCCATGGCCCACGTACCTCGGCCGTCGGGACCACGGGGGGCGAGCACGCTCGCCATCGCCTCGACCGCGTCCGCGTCGGCGCCCTCGGCGCGGCAGATCTCGCCCGCAAAGCCGCACATGGCTCAGTCCGCGGAGGTCACGCCAGTACCCAGGTGTCCTTGCCGCCGCCGTCCTGGGAGGTGTTCACCAGCAGCGACCCCTGCGTCAGGGCGACTCGGGTGAGCGCACCCGGGGCCACCCCGCCGCCGATCGCGAAGGCGCGTAGGTCCACATGACGGGGCTCGAGCGAGCCGTCGCAGACCGTCGGATGGGAGGAGAGCGGGATCGTCTCCTGTGCGACGAAGCCGTCCGGCCGGGCGCGGATCAGCCGGGAGACCTGCTCCCGGTCCTCATCGCTCGACTGCCGGCCGATCATCACCCCGGTCCCACCGAGACCGGCGCGAGGCTTCACCACCACCTCGTCGAGCCTGGAGAGGACGTCCTCGCGAACCTCCGGATCACCGAGGTCGTACGTCGGCACCGAGGCGAGGTCAGGCTCCTCGTCGAGATAGAACCGGATCATCTCGTGGACGTAGGCGTGGGTGAGCTTGTCGTCTGCGATCCCCGCCCCAAGCCCATTGACAACGGTGAGGCGGCCCGAGCGAACGGGCTCGAGCAGGGCCTCCGCGATCCAGGTGGGGCGGCCGGACTCGTCGCTCAGCCGATCCTCGTCGGTGCGCCGGTAGATGACCTGCAGCTCGCGCGGGGGGCCATGGGGCTGGACCGCATGGAGGCGCCCGTTCCGGGAGTCCAGCTCCTCCCGGGTGACGATCGGAATGCCGAGCCGTCGGGCGAGCTCTGTGTGCTCGAACCAGGCGGCGTTGAACGGGCCGTCGGAGAGCAGGGCGGCGCTCGGGTCGCCGCCGCCATCCGGAGATGCATCGCGGATTGCCGTGGCGAGGAGCTCGAAGCTGGCGGCGACGTCCCGGCGGTCGCTCGGGGCCTCGAACGGGCTCGCCGCATCGACGGCCCGCCGGGCGGCGCTCCCATATGCGAGCCCTGAGGGCGTGCGCAGGTTCTCCTCCAGGACCGCGAACCTGCCCTGCCCTTCGCGCACCAGGTCGAAGCCGATGACCGGGGCATGGCCGCCGGGGACCTCGATCCCCTCGACCCGGGGTTCATAGTGCTCGGCCGTGTCGAGCACCCGGCGCGGAACCACGCCGTCGCGGAGGATCTCCTGGTCGCCATAGACATCGGCGATGAAGGCATTCAATGCCCTTGATCGCTGCCGCATGCCTTGCTCCAGACCACCCCACTCGGCGGCCTCCAGCACCCTGGGAATCGGGTCGACGTGGAACGGGCGAGAGCCGGTGCTCGTCCGGAAGGTCACCTGCCTCTGGCGCAGATAGTCCTGCGTGCGCCGGCTGATCGCGTCCAGGTCCGACGACCCGAGCGCCTCGATCAGCTCCTCATAGACCGGCCTGGGCCGCCCCGCCGAGGTGAGTGCCTCGTCATGGTTGGTGCCGGGCGTGTAGGTCAAGGTGCAGACCCGCTCGGCTTGTTGGGATTCATGGCATTCACGAGGGTGAAACTAGGATTGAGGCGCGCGACCGACCACATACGGTGGTCGAAGATCGCGGCGCCACGCTTCGACAGTCTGTCCATCCCGAGCCTGCTTCGCGTCGCAGTGGGTCCAGCGTGGCGCGGTGTAGGGCGGTTTGTGAATAGTCCCGTACAAGATCGTCTGTCTGACGACCTACTTTGGTAACGTTCGGCTCATGGAGATTGCCATCGCAGCTCCAAAGTCCGCTGAAGCCGACTCGCTGGCCGAGTGCCCCGACTGCCTCTCCGGGAACCTCGGATGGCTTCTTTCGCAGGCCCATTTCAACCTGGTCAGCGAGATCGCGGCTGCCTTCGAGCCCGTCGGCGTATCGAATCGCGGATACCACGTGCTCGCCACAGCGAGGGGCGGCGAGTACACGCAGAAGGAGCTCGCCGAGAGGATCGGTCTGGACAAGACGACGATGGTCGTCACGGTCGATGAGCTCGAGAAGGAGGGGCTGGCCGAGCGCCGGCCCTCCAGCACGGATCGCCGCGCCCGGGTCATCTCGGTGACGAAGGCCGGAGAGCGCAAGGTCCGGCAGGGTCAGGAGATCGTCGAGCGCATCCAGAACGACGTCCTGACGAGCCTTCCCTCCACGGAGCGCAAGGTGTTCCTCGAGTCGCTCGGCATGCTGGTCAAGGACCGGCTCTCCGAGCCCGCCGAGTGCTCGCCGCCCCTGCGTCGCCGCGAGCCCAAGGCCTAGTTCACCGGCTCACGTGTGGGTCGGCCGCCCGGCGGTCCGTTCGCGGCTGTGTGACGAAGCGCACATTGGATCGTCACGAGATGATCTTGTACGAGACTATCTGCTACGGTCTCCGAATCAAGCCGCCACGACCCAGGGAGCCCCGATGACTGAGATCGCCGCCATCAACCAGAGTGAAGCCTCGAGCGAGCTGCAGAGCGACCGGTCGCGCTGGATCGCTCTGGTGGTTCTCTGCGTCGGGATGCTGATGATCGTCCTCGATCAGACGATCGTGAACGTCGCCCTTCCTTCGATTCAGAACGACCTTGGCTTCTCACAGTCGAACCTCGCCTGGGTCGTGAACGCCTACCTGATCACGTTCGGGGGCCTGCTCCTGCTCGCTGGACGGCTGGGAGACCTGATCGGCCGTAAGACGATGTTCATGACGGGGCTCGCCCTCTTCACCGGCGCCTCCGCTCTGTGCGGACTGGCTCAGAGCCAGGAGATGCTTGTCGGCGCCCGGTTTCTTCAGGGAATCGGCGGCGCGACCACGTCCGCGGTGATCCTGGGCATGATCGTGACCATGTTCCCGCAGCCGCGGGATCAGGCAAAGGCGATCGGCGTCTACAGCTTCGTCGCCGCGGCCGGCGCCTCGATCGGCCTGCTGCTCGGGGGCGTGCTCACCCAGGCGATCAACTGGCACTGGATCTTCTTCGTCAACCTTCCGATCGGCGTGGCAACCGCTGTGGCGGCGACGCGCCTGGTCGAGCGCGATCAGGGCATCGGCCTGAAGCAGGGGGCCGACGCAATCGGAGCCGTGCTGATCACCGCCGCGCTGATGCTCGGCGTCTACACCATCGTCAAGCCTGCGGCCGATGCCGGCTGGGGCGCGCCTCTCACGCTTGGTCTGGGCGCCGGGTCGCTCGCGCTGCTGGCGGCCTTCATCGCCCGGGAGGCGACCGCACGGACCCCGCTGGTTCCCCTGCGGATCTTCCGCTCGCGCAACGTCTCGGGCGCCAACGTGATCCAGGCGCTGTTCGTCGCGGGGATGTTCGGGATGTTCTTCCTGGGCAGCCTCTATCTCGAGCGGGTGCTCGGCTACGACCCGCTGCAGATCGGCCTTGCCTTCCTCCCCGTGGCGCTGGCGATCGGCCTGTTCTCCCTCGGATTCTCCGAGCGCCTCAACATGCGCTTCGGGGCCAAGCCGACCCTCCAGGCCGGGTTGGTCCTGATCACCGCCGGCCTCGCCCTCTTCGCCCTCTCACCGGTGCACGCGAGCTACCTCACCGACCTGTTCCCGCCGATGCTCCTGCTCGGGGTGGGCGCCGGGCTCTCATTCCCGTCGCTGATGACCCTGGCGATGTCGAGCGCGACGCAGGAGGACTCCGGCCTCGCCTCCGGTCTGGTCAACACGTCGCTGCAGGTCGGGGGCGCGCTTGGCCTGGCCGTGCTGGCAACCCTCTCCGCCACGCGCACGGACAGCCAGCTGGCGGCGGGCGTATCGCATGACGCGGCGCTGACGAGTGGCTATCACCTCGCCTTCTGGATCGGCGCGGGCCTGGTGGCTGCGGCGATCACCGTCTCGGCCCTCGTCCTCCGCTCGGCCCCGGCTCTCGCCGAGGCCGAGGCGATCGAGGGCGCCCCGGACGAGCCTGGCGTCGAGGGCGAGCCCGCCTACTGGGAAGCGGCCTAGGGCTCGTCGCCGGAGCCGGCCTCGAGCCGTTCCTCGGCCGTTTCCAGGTGCTTGCGGAGCTCCTTGCTCCGGTCTGAGGGCTGCTCTTCAAGGGCGGCCCTCGCCGCGCGGAGGCCGTATCGAGCCTCAGCGTGACGCCCCTGCTGGACATCGAGCCGGGCCCTCAGCATCAGCGTCTCGGCCGGGTGGACCTCGTCCCTGCCGGCCAACACTGCTGCCACGCGGGACTGGGGCTCGACGTCGTCGAGCCGGCCACGTCGAGGGCCGGGCAGGGCCTTGGCCTCGGTCCAGCGGCCCTCCGCCAGCTCGTCGCCCGAGCCATGGCCGACCCGGATCGCCAGCGCGCGGGTCGCACCGATGTCCTGAACCAGGGGATCCCGGGCGGCGGCGCGCAGGGCGCCGAGCGCCCGGTTGACGATTCGCGTGGCGGCCCGGACGTCCTCGGCGCCGCTCCCGCCGCTTTCCGTCGCCCGCTTCAGCCACGCTGACCCCTCGTCGGGATTGGCGAGCGTCACACCGGTGACGGTCACTCGCGTCAGGGGAACCTCCTCGGGGGCGCCGGGCTCGATCGCCTTCGAGCGCCGCCCGCCTCGGACCCTCGGCCGGGGCGCTCCCAGCTCCTGCACGATCAGCACCCTCTCGGCATCGCCGTCGCGAACCAGGTAGCGGCCCTCCGGCAGGCCGATCTTTCCCGCCAGCTCGAGCTGGACGAAGGCGGCTCGGGTTATCGGGGGCTTGGGCGTGATGAGAGGGTGCGCGTCAGCGCAACCCGTTTGATATCGGGGCGCTAGTCGTTGGTGTTGCTGTTGCCCTTGGCCGGCAACGAGGCGCCCGACGGCTTCGACGGGACCTTCGGGTTCTGGATCTGCCCGAGGCGCTGGATCAGGCGCTGCCACTGATCGGGCTTGAGGATCTGGCCGAGCTGCTTGATCGAGCTTCCGCCGGTCGCGAACGTGTAGCCGACGTGGATGTGGTTGTAGTGGTCGGGCAGGATGAAGGTCGGCGGCCCGAGGTCCATCAGCGAGATGATCTGAGCGGGCCGCATCGTGCCCTGGAGGAGCAGGAGGTCCTTGATCACCGCCTCGGTGATCGTGCCCGGCCCCTGGTGCCCGGTTATCGGGATGCCGTTGACGGCACCGATGTCCACCGCATCGCCGGACGAGTGCGCCGAGACGTTGCCGGAGGACGTCAGATAGCTGTGGCCGCACTTCAGGGAGGTGATCGTCAGGCGGTAGCCCTTGGCGACCAGGTACTCCATCACCGCCAGGACGCGCCGGTCGATCTGGCCGGTCTGGATGTCGCTGCGGCCGCAGGAGTAAATGGAGAGGGCCGGGTCGTTCAGCACCCGCTGCTCGAGCGCGCCCTTGGACATCAGCAGGACCTGGCCGACGGTCGGGTTGCTTGCGAACGGGCTCTTGTCGGCGGCGCGGTAGATCGCCGTCGTCTCGAGCAGCTTCCAGCCATCGAGGATCGGCTTGGGATCGATCGTTGGCGCGCCCTGGCCGGCGGGCCGGATCGCGAAGTTGAGGTGTGGCGGCTGCGCATCGGTCTGCCCCACCTGGCCGAGCACCGAGCCGCCGGTGACCTTGGAGCCGACCTTGAGCGGCTTCAGCTGCATGGTGTTCGAGTCGAACTGGAGGCTGTTCGAGAACGCGGACTTGAAGGTCTCGTAGCCGGGGACGCTGCTACCTAGGAGCTGGTCGAGTTGACCGGTGACGCTGGAGTTGTCTGTGTTCCCCGCCCGCTGGGGGAGGGCGAACACACGGCTGCGGCTGTTCTCACTGTTGGCCGGGGCCGTCGACGAGGCCTTGGCGGGAGCGGACTTCGCGGCGACGCGGTTGCCCTTGGAGTTGTCGCCGGCTGTCGCGGGGCTGCTCGGCGAGGCATCGTTCGGCGTCTGGAGCTTGAAGTCCTTGGGGCTCAGGCTCTGCTGGCGCGGCACCGGGTGGACCTTCGAGATCGATCCGAGCTGTGCGTAGGTGTACTGGTTGCCATAGGCGTCCTGGAGGACGATGTAGCGGCCGAGCCTGGCGTTGTCGCCGATCTTCTTGATGACGCCGTCGTTTACCGCCACGACCGGAGCGTTAAGGCTCGAGTAGATGTTGATGCTTCGGCGACTGGCGTTCGACCTGATCACGTCGGCGGCGTTGCCGGGGGCCGTGCGCGCGGTCTGCGAGTTCTTCAGCGCGGCGGCGTCGTTGATGTCGTCGGCGTAGCGGGCGTCGGCGGCGACCGGGAAGTGGGCGCCCTCTGTCAGCCCCGTGAGCGAGCCGACCAGCGCGTCCGGCAGCTTGCCGTACTGGTTGGCGGTGAAGAGCACCTCGTCCGCGTACCAGGATGCGTGGTTGTAGGCCAGGATCGCCTGGCGGAGGTCCTTGTCCCCGCCGGCCGCGCGCAGGTACCGCGCCGCGGCGCAAATGGCATCAACTGGGTTGTAGGGGTCTTTCCTGCCGTCGTTGTTGGCGTCGACTCCATAGGCGGCCCAGGTCGAGGGGATGAACTGCATCCACCCCTCTGCGCCGGCGGAGGAGACGTTCAGGTTGGTGCCGAACGCGGTCTCGATCTTGTTGATCGAGGCGAGCACCTGCCAGGGGATCCCGTACTCGGTCCCGCAGGACTGGTAGATGGGGAGGAGGAACGGTGGGATCTCGAAGGAGTCGATGATGAAGTTGGGGACGCCGATCGGGGCGGGGCCGAACGTGGCGACACTGAGACCGGGGTTCGAGCTGGCGGGCGAGCCGTCGGGGTTGCGGAGGGTGGGCTGCTCGATCTTCTGGCGCTCTCCCTGGGCGACCTGCTTGGCGCTCTGGCCCTTCTTGGCCTGCTTGCCGAAGAGACCGGGGGTCTTGCCGCCGGCGGTCTTCTTGCCGGCCTTGCCGCCGCCGGTGGTGGTGGTGCCGGTGGTGCTGCTGCCGCTGCTGCCACTGGAGCCGCTGCTGCCGCCGGAGCCGCTGGACCCGCCAATCCCCGTGCCGGCGACTCCACCGGAGCCGCCGCCGGAGCCGCCCGACGTCGGCGCGTTGTACTCAGAGTTGTCGAGGGGGCTGCTGCAGCCTGGGTCGCTCATGTCGACGAGCCCATCCCCGTCGTTGTCGGAGAGGTCCGAGCACTGGGGGAGGGGGCCGGTCTGAGGGATGTTGACCTGGACGTTGCCGCCGCCCACCGTGCCCGAGATCGCGGTTCCCGCAGCGACAATCGCCAGGACGGCGCCTAGGGCGATGGTTACGAGAAGCTTTCTGGTCATATGGCTAGGCCGATCCTGCCCGCGGACCTGCTGGGTCTGCCGGTCGCAGCCTCCCCGCACCCGCAGGCACGCCGGACGCTACTGATTCGCCTTGGGCTTTGCAACGGGGAACCGTCGTCACGAGCGTCAATAAACATACTTGACTGAAACGGTAGAGAATGTGCGCCTCGCATGCGTAAGCAGGAACCCCGCCGGAGGGCTTCCGTAGCGGTACCGTGCGTGAACGATATGGATGAGGTCGGCGGCGAAGGCATCAGGGACCGGATCTCCTCGCAGCTGGGCGAGGGCACGTTGGGTGAGCTCGCCCAGCTCCTGGTCGAGAACCCGTGGATGCACCAGGCGCTCCAGGTCGCCTTCGGCGCGCGTGAGCGCGCCTCCCAGGCGGGCGCTCTCGCGATTCGCAACCTGAACCTGCCCACGGGCAATGACGTCGACCGGCTCGCCCGGCGGTTGCGCGCGGTCTCCGAGCGCCTCGAGACGGTCGAGGACATGCTCGACCAACTGACCCGCGAGCTCGCCGAGCTGCGCCGGGAGCGAGAGTCCTCCCGGCCCGGAGCCTCCAGTCAGGGTTGAGCCCTGAGGGCGGCCGCCGCCAGCGCCCCCATCCTCTCGGTTGCCTCGGCAAGGTCCACGTCTCCGATGCGACGACGCTGGCCGTCCTCGAACGTATCCGAGACGATCAGGACACAGGCGATCGCCACCCCGAGTCGCCGGCCCAGCGTGAAGAGGGTGGCCGCCTCCATCTCCACTGCGACCGCGCCCCGTCTCCGCCAGGCTTCGGCGCGGGCCCGCGGCGGGCCGCCCTGGTCTGGGTCGCCGTCGTAGAAAAGGTCTGTGGTCACGATCGGTGCGGGCGACGCCCCAGGCGAGAGGCCGGTGGCAAGCCTGGCCGTGAGGTCGGGGTCCGGTTCCGCCATCTCGCCGGCACCGAGCGCCGCGCTGGCCCCGTCCTCCGCCAGTGCCAGCGCTGCGACCACCAGCTCCCCGTGCCCGAGGGACGGGTCGACGGCTCCACAGGTGCCCACCCGTATCGCCCGGCGTACCCCCAGCTCGGCGAGCTCGTGAAGGACGATCGCAGCGCTCGGCCCGCCCATCCCGGTGGACTGGATGCTGAGCGGGTCTCCCTCAGGGGTCTCCCCCGTATATCCCCAGAGGCCCCGCGCGTGGTTGGTCATCCTCGGCTCGGTGAGGAGCTGTTGTGCGAGTGCGAGCGCGCGGCCAGGGTCGCCCGGCAGCAGCGCATCCGTGGCGTACGCGGTGCTGGGCCTGAGGTGGTGCGGCACCGCGCGAGCATATGCCGGGCGTGCGCGCGAGTGGTTCGGGGGTAGGCTGGGGGACGTGGTCAAAGTGCCCGGTACCGACCGGCCCTCAGAAGCCCTGCGCGCCGCGATCGAGCGGACCTTCGAGGCGACGGCCGGCTCAGCGGCGAGCACACGCGACCGGGCCGTCGAGCTGCTCGACGAGGTCGCCAAGCGCGGCCGAGAGGTCCGGGAGCAGCTCGGGAAGATCGAATCCTCAATGCGCGGCAAGCGGAAGGATTGACCTCAGGTCGAGGGTTAGATGACGGGCGATGAGCTGACAAAGAAGGTCCTCAAGGAGATCCTCGACACGGTTCTGCGCGAGATCGACAGCGACCCCGACGAAGGCCCGCGCCTGCGGGCGGCCGCGGCGCCGCTCAGGATCGAGTTTCCTGACCTGAAGCTGGTGGTCAACGTGTCCCGTGACGACGCGGGCGGTCATTGCCTGCGCTGGGACTTCTCGCAGCGTTCCCGCACCCACCCCAAGCTCCGGCTCAGCATGGAGTCCACCGTCGCCAACCGCGTCTTTCAGGGAAGGGAGAACCCCGCGATTGCAATCGCCCGGGGCAGGCTCCGCACCAACATCGAGGACGCCGGGGCCGCCATTCGCTTCTTCCCTGCGGCCAAGCCCCTCTTCTCCCGCTATCGCGAGCTCGTCTCGGAGAAGTACCCGTACCTCGCCATTGACTAGCGGAGCGCTCTCAATCGTGCCCCCGTCCGGCGGCATTGACTTGGGTCGGCAGGAGCGTAAGCTCAGCTCGATTCGCACAACTTGGGCCGGAAGCGGGTCACTGATCCGTCGGTCCCCCGGCGACTGGGATCGGCGGCAGGATTTCGCGAGGCGTCTAGGCGCCGCTGGCCGACGAAGCGGGCCGACAGCCCGCAGGCGACGGGGTCCTGCGACCCCGTCGCCACTTCCGGGGGCGTTCATGTGCTTGCCGAGCAGGGGGTCCGCTTGAGCCCCGCAGACGGAAACGATCAAGCCGGCGGGATCTCCCTCGCGGAGGCGAGCAGGATCGCCGGCGTCTCCACCTCGACGTTGAAGCGATGGGCCGACGAAGGGCTCGTCCCGGTCGACGACGGTCGCTGGACCGCAGCCTCGGCTGCTCAGGCCCGGGTGATCGCCCGGATGAGGGAGCGGGGGTACTCCGTCGAGGCGATCCGGGAGGCGGCCCGCGGAGGCCGGCTCGCCTTCGGCTACACGGAGGATCTCTTCCAGGTCCCAGAGGGCCACTACACACGTGACAAGGCAGCCGAGCTGACCGGGCTCGAGCCGGAGCTGATCGAGCGGCTGATGACTCTGCTCGGCACGCCGATGGGCGCCGAGGGGATGCTCAACGAGGAGGACTTGAGGGCGATGCGGCACTGCGCCAACGTCCTCTCCTCGGGGTTTCCCCTCGTGGCGTTCCTCCAGCTGGTGCGGGTCTACGCGCAGTCGATCCGAAAGGTCGCCGATGCCGAGGTCCGCCTCTTCCATCTCTACGTCCACGAGCCGCTGATGCAGGAGCGGGTGCCTCCCCTCGAGATCGCCGAGGAGATGGGCGAGCTTGCCGCCGATCTGCTTCCGGTCACCGGCCCGCTGATGGAGTACATGCACAACCGCTACCTGCGCTTCTACATCGAGCAGGACGTGGTCGGGCACATGGAAGCCGACATAGGGGGCGCGGGCCGCGGCCTGGCGCGCGTCTCGATGACCTTCTGCTTCGTCGATCTGACCGGGTTCACCAGGTACACCGAGGAGGAGGGGGACGAGGAGGCCCTCGACATGATCGAGCGCTTCGTCGACACCGTCGAGGCGACTCTGCCCGCCGAGGCGACGATCGTGAAGACGATCGGCGATGAGGTGATGGTGGTCTCGCCCGAGCCGGCGAGCCTGACCGAGTGGGCCGTCGGATTCCTGACCCTGTTCCAGGAGCGCCCCCAGCCCAGAGTCGGCATCCACTACGGCGCTGCGGTGTTCAGGGACGGCGACTACTTCGGGGGTGACGTCAACCTGGCCCACCGCGTCGTCTCCAGGGCCCTCGGCGGGGAGGTCCTGGTCACCGAGGCTCTCGTCGAGGCGACCAAGGGGTCAGACTTCCTGCGCTTCGACGCCATCGGGGAGGTCGTGCTCAAGGGGTTCCCCGAGGCGATCTCTCTCTATATAGCCCGGCCGGCGATGGAGTGAGGCAGCGGGCGGTTAGTGCTTGGCGCGGCGGTGCTTGCGCTTGTGCTTGTGGGCTGACTTCTTCGCCTTGGCCTTGGATCCCCTGTGCTTCCGGTTGCCCTTGGCGAAGGTGCGGTTGCCGTACTCGCTCGAGACGGTGACGCCCGTCGTGTCAGTGACGCTCTCGGGCGTTCCGGGGACCGCGGCAATCCCGATCTCGCGGAAGCTCGGCCGAAGCAGGTTTGCGCGATGGGGCGGGCTGTTCATCCAGGCGGTCACCAGGGCCTGCGGTGTGCTCCGCGGGCCGGTGCCCCAGACGAGGTTCTCGCCGACGACCCAGTTCCGGACTGAGTGCATGTAGCCGGTGGACTGGATTCGGTTGACGAAGGTGAGGCCGGCGGGAGAGGTGTGCTCGAAGTAGCTCTGGCTGATCATCTCGTCGGAGTGGCTCAGCGCCGCCTGGCGGAGGTCCGCATTGGGATTCACTGGCTGAAGGCCGAATGAGGTGCGCTGCTCGTTGATCAGGCAGCCGATGGAGCTTTCCATCTGAGCCTCGCTGAGCCCCGTGACCTGCGTGTCGACTGGCCCGCAGTCGGCAGCGGAGGCCGACGAGGTCGCGACGACCGTCCAGGCCGCCACGACGGCGATGACGCTGAGGATCTTTCCTGTTCTCGACACATGTTCTGCATCGAATGCTCAGGGTGTCGCTGCACGGGGGGCGCGAATCTTCAGTCGGATGTCCTTTAACGCGAACCCTGGCGCACTGGACGTTTGGACGTTGGGAGAAGTCCGTAGACGTATTGCGGAATTTCCGTAGCCCGCGGTCACTCGTCTCCCTCGTTCCTACAATCGCCGTCATGGCGGCCGAGCAGGCGCACTCCGACCTCGCCCGCACCGTGCGGGAGAGTGGCCTGGTGCCCGAGGGCTCGCGCGGCGTCGTCCTCGTCTCGGGTGGCGCTGACTCAGCGGCGAGCGCAGCCGGCCTCGTTGAGGCGCTTGGGGCCGGGGCCGTGACCGCGCTCCACCTCAACTACCGGCTCCGTCCCGACTCGGACCTCGATCACCAGACCTGTCGCGAGCTCTGCACGAGGCTCGGCATCGAGCTCGAGCTGGAGCTGCCGGAGTTGGGCGACGGCAACGTCCAGGCTGAGGCGCGGGAGGCTCGCTACGCGGCCGCGGAGAGCCTGCGCCTGGCCCGTGGGCTCGACTGGATCGCCACCGGCCACACCAGGACCGACCTGGCAGAGACGGTCCTCTACCGGCTCGCGACGTCCCCGGGCCGGCGGGCGCTCCTGGGGCTACGCGCCCGGCGCGATGCCCTCGTCAGGCCCATCCTCGCGCTGAAGCGGCAGGAGGTAAGACGGCTGGTGGCGGAGGCGGGCCTGCCATTCCGCGACGATCCCAGCAACGCCCAGCCCACGTACGCGCGAAACAGGATCCGGAACGAGGTGCTCCCGGTGTTGGGGGAGATCGGGCCGGAGGTGGAGGCGACGATCGCCGAGACCCAGGCCGAGCTTGCCGAGGAGGGGGAGGCGCTGGACCGCCTGGCCGAGGCGGCCATCGCCGACTCGGGCGCTGTCCTCGCCGGTGCGATCAGCCGCGACGCCCTCGAGGCCATGGACCCCGCGATTCGCCGCCTGGCGCTGCGGCGCCTGGCCGAGCGCGCGGCCGGCGGCTCGGTGCCCCTGGGCCGGGCGAGGGCAGCCGAGATCTGGAGGCTGGCCGGCGAGCCCGAGGGAGGAGTGATTGAGCTGGGTGGCGGGGTGGAGGCCCAGATCGAGCACGGCCATGTGCGCTTCGCATCCGGAGCGGCCGCCGAGCTCGTGGAGACGAGGCTGCTGGTGCCGGGGGCCTGCCGCTTCGGCTCCTGGGAGGTGCGCGCGGCGCTCGAGGCCGGGGTCCCGCCCGCGGACGGACCGGAGCTCGCCGTCCTCGATCCGTCGGTGCTCGGCGACTCCGTCACCGTTCGCGCCTGGCGGGATGGCGACCGGATGCGGCCTCTCGGCCTGGGTGGGACGAAGTCGCTTCAGGATCTCTTCACCGACCGCAAGGTGCCGCGCTCGCTGCGGCACGCATTGCCGGTGGTCACCGCGGACGACCGGGTCGCGTGGATCGCCGGCGTGGCGGTCTCCGAGGAGTTCGCGGCGAGGCCCGGCGCCTCCCAGTCGGCGGTCCTCAGGGCCTCCCAGGCCGGTACATAGACTCCGACGGGTGGAAACCGACGACGCGATCGGCGATGTGCTCGTCTCCGAGGAGGATCTGCAGCGCCGGGTCGCGGAGCTCGGGGCCGAGGTCAGCCGCGACTACGAGGGACGCGCACCACTGCTCGTCGCGATCCTGAAGGGGGCGGTCCCCTTCCTCGCTGACCTGATGCGCCACATGACGATCGACTGCGAGCTCGACTTCATGGCTGTGTCGAGCTACGGCTCGTCCACCGACTCCTCCGGCGTGGTCCGCATCCTCAAGGACCTGGACGCGCCGATCGCGGATCGCGACGTCCTGATCGTCGAGGACATCATTGACTCCGGGCTCACCCTCCACTACCTGCTGCGCAACCTGCAGGCTCGGGGGCCGAAGTCCGTGGAGGTGTGCGCGCTGCTCACCAAGCCGGAGCGCAGGCGGGTCGACCTGCCTGTTCGCTACGTCGGCTTCGAGATCCCCAACGAGTTCGCGATCGGATATGGCCTCGATCACGGGGAGCGGTTCAGGAACCTCTCCTACGTGGCCGCACTGCGGGGAAACCCGCAAAGCCGCTAGATCAACGCTGGTACCCTCGCGAGTAGATCCGGGCCCGCATATTCCGCGTACTCCCCGGGCAGAGGACACCAACCTTGAGACGTTTCTTCCGCAGCGCCGCCTTCCCAATTCTGATCGTCGTCGTGCTGGCGTTTTTCGCCCAGCGCCTGATCAGCCCAGGCTCGGGTCACACCACTCCCGACTACACGACGTTCGTGCAGCGGGTGGACAACAACCAGATCGAGTCGGTCACCTGGAACACGAAGGACAACACGCTCAACGTCAAGCAGACCGACGGCACGAGCTACGACGAGGCGTATCCCGACTCCGATTCCGCGCAGGCCCAGCTGCTCAACAGCCTCCAGCAGCACAACGTGAAGACGGAGATCAAGGGCAAGGGCGGCTCGAGCCTGCTCTCGCTGCTCACCTACATCCTCCCCTTCCTCCTCTTCTTCGCCTTCTGGATCTTCCTGATGAACCAGATGCAGGGCGGCGGCTCCCGCGTGATGAGCTTCGGCAAGTCACGCGCAAAGCGCATGTCGGTCGACGCCCCCAAGATCACCTTCAGGGACGTCGCAGGCGCCGACGAGGCCGTCCAGGAGCTCCACGAGATCAAGGAGTTCCTCGAGAACCCGAAGAAGTTCCAAGCGCTGGGCGCCCGGATCCCGAAGGGCGTCCTGCTCTACGGGCCGCCCGGGACCGGCAAGACGCTGCTCGCTCGCGCCGTCGCAGGTG
>JAWVFG010000028.1:0-6279 GCA_033856335.1 Solirubrobacterales bacterium | reverse complement strand
CCGCCGGGCGTCACCGTGTGAAGAAGCGGCTCGACGTGCTGCTCGTGGAACGGGGTCTCGCGGAGTCGCGGGCGCAGGCGCAGGCGCTCGTGATGGCCGGCCGTGTGCCGGGCCACGCCAAGGCCGGCGAGCAGGTCGACGAGCACGCCGTCGTCGTCGTCGACGCGCCGCCGCGCTTCGTCTCCCGCGCGGGCGAGAAGCTCGAGCACGCGCTCGAGCGGCTCGACCTCGACGTCCGCGGCCTCGACTGCCTGGACGTCGGCGCCTCCACCGGCGGCTTCACGGACTGCCTGCTGCAGCGGGGGGCGGAGATAGTGATCGCGGTCGACGTCGGCTATGGACAGCTCGACTGGAGCCTGCGGGAGGACTCCCGTGTCCTGGTGATGGAGAGGCTGAACGCCCGCCAGCTCGGTGACTCCCATCTGCCCTTTCGGCCCGCACTGATCACCGTGGACGTCTCCTTCATCTCCCTGGCGAAGCTGATGCCCTCGATCGTCGCCTCCGCGGCCGAGGAGTTCGACCTGCTCGGCCTGGTCAAGCCCCAGTTCGAGCTGAGCAAGGAGAAGGTGGGGAAGGGGGGCGTCGTGCGGGACGCGGATGACCGCCGCGACGCGATCCGCGAGGTGGCGGAGGCTGCCCAGGGCGAGGGGCTGATCGTTCGCGGCCTGGCCTCCTCGGGCCTGCCGGGGCCCAAGGGAAACCAGGAGACGTTCGTCTGGGCTTCGAGGAGCGGCGATCCCGTTGACCTCGATGCCGCGCTGCTGGAGGTCGAGCCATGACCCGGGCGATGCTGATCACCCATACGCACCCCGAGGCTCCCTCGGACGCGACCTCTGCAGCGGTCGCCGCGGCGGCGAAGGCCGCAAAGGAGGCGTCCGTACAGCTGATCTCCACCCGCGACGAGCTCCACAAGCATGGGGATGCCGCCACCGGGATCGAGGCTGTGGAGGACGGTGAGCGGCCCGACATCTGCGTCGTTCTGGGCGGAGACGGCAGCATCCTCTACGCACTGCGCCGCTTCGCGGGCACGGAAGTACCGGTGTTCGGCATCAACTACGGCACGGTTGGCTTCCTTGCCGCCGTGGAGCGGGACCAGCTGCAGCACGGCCTGCGAAGGGCCTTCACCGGCGATTTCGTGTCGTTGGACATGCCGGCGCTGCGGGCTGACCTTCCGCTCGAGAGACCCGTCGCACTGAATGACTTCAGTTTCAACAGGCGCCCTCACGGCCGGGTCGCCGTGCTCTCGTACGCGATCGGGGACGAGGAGGTCGGCAACGTCCGTTGCGACGGGCTGGTGGCTGCGACCCCAGCCGGATCAACGGGCTACAACCTCGCGAACGCCGGGCCGATCCTCGCCTGGGGCGTGAAGGGGTATGTGGTCAGCTTCATCGCCCCGCACACGCTGGCCGCCAGGGCGCTCGTCGTGGCCCCGGACGACGCGCTTCAGGTTCGGAACGCCGCGGGCCGCGAGCCCGTCGAGATCTCACTCGACGGCGAGGCCGCGGGGGAGCTGGAGCCCGGCGATGCACTCGAGATCCGCTTCGAGGAGGCTGTCAGCCGCCTGGCGCAGCTGCCGGGCTCGAGCTTTTACCAGCGGATTCGGGAGAAGTTCGGACAGCTTGCGTAGGTGGGTAGGTAGGTTTCAGATCCGTGGGAGTCATGCGAAGGCGGAGATTGGTGGCTGATGGAACGTAAATGGTGGAGCCTGCTCGCGGTCTGCCTGGCGACGTTCATGCTGCTGCTCGACATCACCGTCGTCAACGTTGCGCTGCCCGACATCCAGAAGGCGCTCAACACCGACCTGACCGGGCTGCAGTGGGTCGTCGACGCCTACACGCTGACCCTCGCCGCCTTCACCCTGACCATGGGCGCGCTCGCCGACCGCTTCGGGCGCCGCCGGCTGTTCATGATCGGGGTCGGGCTCTTCACCCTCGCCTCGCTGCTCTGCGGGCTGGCGACGAACGCAACCTTCCTGCACCTCGCTCGCGGGCTGCAGGGAATCGGCGGCGCCGCGATGTTCGCGACCTCGCTGGCGCTGATCGCCCAGGAGTTCCAGGGCCCGGAGCGCGGCGCGGCGATCGCCGCCTGGGGATCCACGATCGGCGGCGCCGTAGCCGTCGGTCCGCTGGTCGGCGGAGCGCTCACCGACGCCTTCGGCTGGGAGTGGATCTTCTTCGTCAACGTCCCCATCGGGATCGGCACCGTGATCCTTGCCAAGACTCAGGCGGGCGAGTCGCGCGACCCGGACGCCAAGCGCCTCGACTTTGCGGGACTGATCACGTTCTCCGGCGGGCTCTTCGCGCTGATCTACGGGCTCCTGCGCGGCAACGCCGAGGGCTGGTCGAGCGGGATCATCGTCGGGTCGCTCGGTGGGGCGGCAATCCTGCTCGCCGCGTTCGTCTTCGTCGAGTGGCGCCAGGACCACGCGATGTTCGACCTGACGCTGTTCCGCAAGCCCGCGTTCAGCGGGGTCTCGCTTGGGACCCTCGCGATCGGCGCCGGGATGTTCGCGATGTTCCTCTACATCACGATCTACATGCAGAGCGTGATCGGGATGACGCCGCTCCAGGCCGGGGTTCGCTTCCTGCCGCTGACGCTGTTCGCCTTCATCGTGCCGGCGGCGACGCGCAACATCGTCGCCAAGCTCCCAGCCCGCGTCCCGCTGACGATAGGCCTGACTATGGTCGGCATCGGCCTGCTGCTGATGCGTGGCGCACAGCCCGACTCCGATTGGACGACGTTGCTGCCGGGATTCATCGTCTCTGGCTTCGGCATCGGGCTCTCGAATCCGTCGATAGCCACCACGGCCCTCGGCGTGGTTCCCGCCGCGCGCAGCGGCATGGCTTCGGGGATCAACAACACGATGCGGATCGCCGGCGTCGCGACCGGGATTGCAGCCCTCGGCGCGATCTTCCAGACCAAGATCGCCGACGAGCTCGCCAAGCTGCTGCCGCAGGCGCCCTCGGGCTTCGCCGACGGGGTCGCGGCGAGCGGTACCGCTGCCGCGGATCAGACCCCGCCGCAGTTGCACGATCAGGCCGTGCATGCCGCGGGAGTCGCGTTCACCGATGCGTTCAACGACATCCTCTTTATCGCCGCCATGGTCCTCTTCGCTGGGGCGCTCTCAGTCGTCGCTCTCGTGCGGCAAAGCGATTTCGTTCCTCACGGCGCGCCTGAGGGCGCGGCCGAGGGAGCTCCAGCCGCCTAATCCGTCGGGCCGTCCCGTTAGAACGGGGAACCGATGTTGCTTGAGCTCCGAATCGAGAACCTGCTCCTGATCGAGCGCGCCGAGCTGCGCCTCGGCTCCGGCCTGAACGCGATCACGGGCGAGACCGGGGCAGGCAAGACGATCCTCGCGCACTCCTTCGACCTCCTGATGGGAGGCAAGGCTCGGGCTCAGATCGTGCGCCCCGGAGCCGGCGAGGCGTACGTCGAGGGGGTCTTCGAGCTGCCCGGCGGGCTGCTCGACGATCCCGAGCTCTCCGAGATCGCGGAGCGATTGCCCGAAGGCGCCACCGAAGTCGCGATCGGCCGCCGGGTCTCGGCCAGCGGCAGGACGAGCGCGTTCATCGCCGGGCGCTCCGCCTCGGCTCCGGAGCTCCAGGCACTGGGCTCGCGGCTGCTCGCGTTCTACGGGCAGCACGAGCACCGCAAGCTGACCTTGTCGGGCGCGCAGCTGGAGACACTCGACGGCTTCGCCGGAGAGGAGCACCTCGAGCGGCGGCGCGGCTATCGAGAGGCTCACTCCGAGGTAATCGCCATCGAGCGCGAACTGGCGCTGATCCGCGAGCGTGAGGGCGCCAGGGTGCGCGACCTGGACATCCTGCGCTACGAGCTGGAGGAGATCGAGGTCGCCAAGCCCGATCCCGCCGAGGAGGCCGAGCTGGCGCCCGAGCGCGAGCGGCTGCGCCATGCGGAGGCCCTGCGTGGGGCGGCGTCCGAGGCTTTGGAGGCGTTGGCCGGCGAGGACGGCGGCGGGGCATCGGAGGCGATGGGCTCCGCGGAGGCCGCCCTCGCCGCCCAGCAGGGCGTCGATGCGCACCTCGACAAGCTCGGTGAGACCGCGATGGGGCTGCGGGTCGAGCTCCAGGAGCTGGCGGGCGAGCTGCGGGGATATGCCGAGGGCATCGAGGCCGAGCCTGGCCGGCTGGAGCAGGTCGAGGAGCGACTCGACGTCCTCGACCGCCTGAAGCGCAAGCACGGCGGCTCGATCGAATCGGTGCTCGCCCACGCCGAGCACTGCCGCGCCGAGATCGAGACGATCGAGGGCGCGGGGGAGAGGACGGATCGTCTCGAGGCGGATCTGACGAAGGCACAGAGGACCCGGACCGACCTCGCCGCGCAACTCAGCGAGGTCCGGGCGAAGTCGGCGAGGGCGCTGGAGAAGCGCGTCGCGGCGGAGCTTGATCAGCTGGCGATGGGCGGCGCGAAGCTCGAGGTTGCTCTCGAGCCCCACCCCGAGGGCTTCGGGGCTCTCGGCCAGGAACGGGTGACGTTCCGCGTCGCGACGAATCCCGGGATGCCGGTGTCGCCGCTGCGCGACGCCGCATCCGGTGGCGAGCTCTCCCGCGTGATGCTCGCGCTGGCCGGCCAGGGCGCCCGGGGCGGCGCCGCGACCTATGTCTTCGACGAGATCGACGCCGGCATCGGCGGCAACACCGCGAATGCGGTGGGCGAGAGGCTCCGGGCCCTGGGGACGGAGCGCCAAGTCCTCTGCATCACCCACCTGCCACAGGTGGCATCCATGGCCCAGGGCCACTTCCGGATCGAGAAGAGCGTCGACGGCGGCCAGGCGATCGCGCGGGTCGAGCGGGTCGACGGCGAGGGGCTCGTCGCGGAGATCGTGCGCATGCTGGGCGGCGACGACGGGGACGAGGCCGCCGACCGGCACGCCCGGCAGCTGCTCAAGGCTGCGTAGAACTAGGCTCCCGGCGATGGCGATCGCCACCGCCACCGCGATCCGCGGAACCGCGCGCCTCGGGCGGCGGACGAAGGACCTGGTCAAGCGCCTCGGCCCTCGCGACATCGCGGTGATCGATCACCGGAACCTCGATCGGATCGCGGCGGAGGAGCTTGCCGCGTGTGGAATCCGCGCGACCCTCAACGCGGCGCCCTCCTCCGACGGCACCTATCCGAACACCGGGCCGCTCGCGCTCGTGCGCGCCGGCGTTCCCCTGATCGACGGGGGCCCCGAGCTGTTCGATCGAATCGGCGATGGAATCCCCTTGGAGATCGAGGGAGGTCGCATCCTCTCGGGCGGGACGCTTATCGCGGAGGGCCGGGTGCTCGAGGCTGGGGATCTGGCGATTCGCCTCGAGGAGCAGCGACACCGGATCGACCGGGCGCTCCACGACTTCACTGAGAACACGATGGCCCACCTGCGCGAGGAGGGCGGCCTGCTCTTCGGCACGATCGACCTTCCCGAGACGAGGACGCGCTTTCGCGACAGGCACGTGCTGATCGTGGTCCGGGGGACGGACCACGTCCGCGATCTGCGCGCGCTTCGGGCCTACATCGAGGACGTGGACCCGATCCTCGTCGGCGTTGATGGCGGCGCCGACGCGATCGTCGGCGAGGGACTGTCGCCGGACGTGATCCTCGGCGACATGGACTCCGCCGGCGAGCCGGCGCTGCGCAGCGGCGCCGAGCTGATCGTGCACGCCTACCCCGACGGCCGGGCCCCGGGAGCGGAACGCCTGCGACGCCTCGAGCTCGCGCACACCGTGATCCCCTCGGCCGGCACCAGCCAGGACGTCGCGATGCTGCTCGCCTTCGAGAAGGGCGCCGCGCTGATCGTCAGCGTCGGCGCGCCCTTCAACCTCGTCGAGTTCCTGGAGAGGCGGAGGGGCGGCATGTCCTCCACCTTCCTCACCCGCCTGCGGATCGGCGAGACACTGGTCGACGCCAAGGGCGTCAGCCATCTCTACCCGGCTCGCTAGCGATCTCGTGCTCCGCCGGATCAACTACCGGGGCAAGCGGGTCGCCTATCCGCTCGGAGCGCTGCTGCTCGTGGCGGTGCTCGCCGCATTGGCCGCCGATTTCAGCCGCTGGCTCGTCTTCCTCGCCGGCGTAGGGTGCCTCGGCCTGATCGACGATCTGTTCGACAGCGCCCCCCGCGGCTGGCGGGGACACACTCGCGCGGTTGCTCGAGGGGAGCTCTCAACCGGGGCGCTCAAGGCGATCGGCACGCTCGGGCTGGCGGCCTACGCGGCGGCTGGCGGTGGCGCGACCGGGGCCGGGTACGTGGCAGACATCGCCCTGCTCACGCTGGCGGCCCAC
>JAWVFG010000027.1:0-3402 GCA_033856335.1 Solirubrobacterales bacterium | reverse complement strand
GAGAGGAGGGTCACGTGGTGACCGGTCATTCGCGAGTGAGAGCGGTCTTCGCGCTGATTGCGGCGCTGGTTGTCGCTCTAGGAGTCGCCGCCTGTGGGGGCGGCAGCAGCAGCACCAGTAGCACCGGGACGAGCGGAGCCAACTCCGCGAACTTGATCAAGTCCAACCCCGCCAACAACGGGATCCAGCTCACGGTGGGTTCCAAGAACTTCACCGAGGAGTACATCCTCGGGAACATCTACGCACAGGCCCTACAGGCGGCCGGTTACAACGTGAAGACGAACCTCAACCTGGGGTCCGAGACGATCGCCTACAAGGCGCTGCAGGACGGCCAGATCAGCGGCTATCCGGAGTACACGTCGACGCTCCTCCAGTCCATCTTCGGCAAGCAGACGGTTCCCGCCGAGGCCCAGGCCGCCTACACCCAGGCGCAGCAGCAGCTCCAGCCGAAGGGTGAGACGGCGTTCGAGCCGACGCCCTTCGCCGACGCGAATGCACTCGGCATGCTGAAGAGCAAGGCCGACCAGCTCGGGGTCACGACTATCTCCGACCTGCAGGGCAAGTCCCAGGACCTGACTCTTTATGGCTCGCCTGAGTGCCGGGACCGGGCCGACTGCCTGGTCGGACTGGAGAAGGTGTACGGCCTCCAGTTCAAGTCGTTCAACCCCGTCGACATCGGGCTGCGATACACGGTGCTCGACAAGGGCCAGGCGGATGCGTCGATCGTCTTCACCTCGGATGCTCAGCTCTTCGCCAACCCGGACAAGTACGTCCTGCTGAAGGACGACAAGGGGATCTTCCCCTCGGGGAACGTCATCTGGGTCACCGACCAGTCGACGGTCCAGAAGGCCGGTCCGGACTACCAGGCGACGATCCAGAAGGTCCAGAAGGGCCTGACGGTGCCGGTGATCCAGGAGCTCAACGCCAGGGTCGACATCGACAAACAGGACCCGGCCGCCGTCGCCACCCAGTATCTGAAGGAAGACGGCTACATCAAGTAATCGTCGACTTGGGAGGGGCAAGGCCGCCGGACGGCGGCCTTGCCCCAACCTCGACGTGACGGCTGAACGTCTGGTTATACTGCCGCGCCAGCAATGGCCAAATCCCTCCGGAACTGCCGGAGGGAACGGAGGACCCAAAGGGGTTCACACCCCAGGGGCGAATCGCAACCAACTGGTTCGTAGCGCCGCTCTCGGCGCGAGCCCGCCAGCTAACTCCGTAGGCCGCAGAGAGAGTGCGAAGCGCATTGATCGACAAGCCCGTTGGTCGTACGTCCCGTAGGGGAGCGGCGCTGGTCGCTGCCATGGCGATGACGATGGCGGTGCTCGGCTCTCAGGTCGCCTTCGCCCAGAGCGGCGGGGTCGGCGCTCCCGGCACCACCACCACGGACCCGACAACGACCACCGCCCCGTCCGGCTCGATGATCTTCCCGGTGGCCGGCCCGCACACCTTCGGCGACGGCTTCGGCGCCGCGCGCAGCGGCCACACCCACCAGGGCCAGGACATCATGGCCGCCTGCGGCACGCCCGAAGTCGCCGTCAGCCGGGCCAAGGTCAAGTGGGTGAGCTTCCAGGGCGCCGCCGGCAACTACGTCGTGATTCGCAACAAGAAGCTCCACCAGGACTACATGTACGCGCACCTCGCGGAGCGCGCCTCGGTGACCAAGGGTCAGATCGTTCAGCCCGGCCAGCAGATCGGCGTCGTCGGCCAGACGGGGGACGCGACCGCGTGCCATCTCCACTTCGAGCTCTGGCTCGGCAAGTGGTACCGCGGCGGCCATCCGGTCGACCCGATGCCCTACCTGCAGACCTACCAGGGCTACTAGGCCTTCACGGCCCGCCCCTGGGCTGGTGCTACAACGAAGCCGTTGATGTGTTCCAGCGTGGGCATGCGTCTTCGCCGATCCCTACCGGCCTTGATCGCGATCGTGGTTGCCGCCGCGGCATTGGCCGCCCCCGCCTCCGCCACCCAGCGCTACCGCTACCCGCTGAACGGACCGCACAACTACGGGGACCTCGCCGTGACCGGCTTCGGCGTGAAGCGCGCCGACGGCTCCGTCCACCTGGGCCAGGACATCATCGCCAACTGCGGGACCCCGATCGTGGCCGCCCACGACGGGGTCGTGAAGTCGGCGGGCCACTCGGAGGGATACGGCAACTACATCGTCCTCACCGGCACGGGGACCCGCTTCGACTTCGTCTACGGCCACATGAAGGGCCGCGCGCGGGTCGGCGTGAACCGCAAGGTGAAGGCCGGGCAGCGCATCGGCTCGGTCGGCCAGACGGGATCCGACAGCGGCGTCTGCCACCTGCACTTCGAGCTCTGGAAGGGCCGCTGGTTCGCTGGAGGCAGCCGCACCGACCCGCTCCCCCACCTGCGCGCGTGGGACAAGTACTCGGGCGGCCCGCTGCAGGAGGAGCCGAAGCCGCCGCCGGGTCAGTACTCGGCGAGCAAGCGGCTTTTCTACGACAGCACGGAATAGTTAACGCGACTGGAGTTGAGCCGGCGCGTGAAAGCGCCGCTTTGCATGGGAAGCGGCGGTTTTCGCCGAACACCCCCTTTCGCGCAACGTGGCACTGACCGCGCGAGTTTGGTTAGTGCTGCCTTCCCCGAAAGAGCACTCCCATTCCGACTAATTCTGCGGGCCCGCAGCCTCGAGCGCCTCGGAGGGTCCGCGGAACAAGGTCATGCGGGTGATCTTGTCGTCCTGTACCTCGTAGAGCAGTGCGTAACGCGTTTCCACCTCGACTCCACTCTCCTTGCCCCGGCCGCGTTGGGTTGCGACCACGTAGACCTTGCCTCCGAGGTCACGCATTTCCTCGACTTCTTCGCGCCACTCGTCAAACGCTCCGATCCACTCAGCGATGATCGCGGTCAGCTCCTCGCGACCGTGTCCGATCGCGGTATCGCCTCGCGCCGTTGCATCTACGACGACCTCTGGGTGAAACTGAGCCAAGGCGCCAGCGGCATCCCCACTGTCACGGGCCTCATACATGCGGCGGACGACCTCGACGTTCTGTTCCGACATTGGCCTCCCAAGTATTTTGGCTGAGCGGCGTGCTCGTTATCGCGCGAAGCAGCCATCTCGAGCCCGCCGGAGTAGTAGCCGCTTTGGACGAGAAGCGGTCGTTCCTACTTCAGGAGCCCGCTTCCGCGACGGCCCCTCCCCAGCGCAGTCTGATTAGAACTAGCGGGATACTTGGGTTCGATGCCGCATTCATCGACAACACGCTGGTGCCCGCGATGACGAAGATGACGGGTGGCGACGCCCCGCCGCCGGAGGTACCGGTGACAGAGTACGCGGTCCACAACCGCGTTCCCGCCTAGCGAACAGGAGACACAGATGCCAGTTGGAGTTGAAGTTAACGTGCCCGGCGCCACCCTCGACCAGTACGACCAGGT
>JAWVFG010000026.1:0-4068 GCA_033856335.1 Solirubrobacterales bacterium | reverse complement strand
CTCCAGGCGACGGCGCCCGACACCAGCCAGGGATGGACCTCCGGCGTTCACTCATTCGTCTGGGAGGCACGCAATCAGTAGCGCCCGGCCCTGCCGCAAACCAACTTACCCCGCACCGAAGCACCCCCAAGCGACAACACAAGGAGATACGAGATGACCAAGAGAAAGAAGCTCCTTCTCTCGACCGCAGTGGTCGGAGTCATGAGCAGCTTCATCGCGCTGGGGGTCTTCGGATTGTTCAGCGCGACCACGCAGAACTCGGGCAACGAGATCAGCTCCGGCACGGTGCTGCTGAGCGACAACGACTCAGGATCGTCGCTCTTCAACGTCACGGGCGCAAAGCCCGGAGACGCCTGGACCCGGTGCATCAAGGTTTCCTACAACGGGACCCTGCCGGCGGACGTCCATCTGTACATGCAGAACGTCACCGGTCCACTCGCCCCCTACGTGAACCTGACGATGACTCAGGGGACGCAGGCAAGCCCGACATTCCCCGGCTGTACCGGATTCACCCCGGACGCCACGGGAGTGATCTTCACCGGACCCGTGTATTCGCCCGTGCAGGGCAGTTGGGACCTCGGGTTGCCGGTTGTTCCAGCCGGAAGCACGAACTGGCAGTCGGGCACATCACTCGTCTTCAAGTTCACGGCGACCCTCGACCCGACGACGCCGGACACCCAGCAGAACTCGTCAATCGGCACCTCGACGATCGTCTGGGAAGCCCGCAACGCCGCATAACGCAGAAGAAAGGCAGACATGACAATCAGAAAGAAGGTGCTCAGCTCGGCTCTCGTAGTCGCCGCGCTGGGCTCCGTCACGGCGCTGGGGGTCCTCGGACTGTTCAGCGCCACCACGCAGAACTCCGGCAATGAGATCAGCTCCGGCACCGTCGCCCTCACGGACAACGACGCCGGCTCGGCGCAGATCAATACCACCGGCGCAAAGCCGGGGGACTCCTGGACGCGGTGCATCAAGGTCACCTACAACGGCAGCCTCCCGGCCGATGTGCACAGCTACACCGTCGGCGGGACGGGCCCGCTTGCCTCCTACCTGCATCTGACCCTGACTCAGGGGACCCAGGCCAGCCCGGTGTTCCCGAGCTGCACGGGGTTCACTGCGGACGCCACCAATGGCACCGGCGTCACATATGACGGGCCGGCGCTCAGTGGTTTGTCCACGGACTATGCGACCGGATCACCGGTCCTGCCCTTTGGGCAGACCTCCTGGAATCCGGGTGATTCGCTGGTCTTCAGATCCGTGGTGACGCTCGACCCAGCGGCCCCGGATGTCGCTCAGGGCAACACCTCGGGCGTCTTCTCGATCTTCTGGGAAGCGCGGAACCACGCCTAGAGAGGACCGCGCTCTAGATCGCAAGCAGCGGAAGGACCGGCCAGGCGGCCGGTTCTTCCGCGTGTTTCCACGAAGAGGCGAAGTGAACTCGAGATTCAACAAGAACCTTGTACGGACCGCCGGCGCACTGGTCGGCGCGGGCCTTGCGCTGATCTTCCTGCTGGCCGCGCGCCCCGACGCAAACAGCTCCCCACTGCCGGCGACTGTCCGCATCTCCGTCGCGCCCACAGGTGAGCTGGAGGTCCTGCCTTCGCCTCCCCGGCCCGTCCTGGTCGCCAACGCGCTGCTGCCGGGCCGGCCTCCCGCCGCCGCGACATTCCAGATCCGAAACCAAGCGGGGCGGACGCTGGCGGTGGCGCTGTCGACCACGGCGGACTCCACGGCGCTCGACGGCCTGGTGAGGATCCGGCTCAGCGCTGACGGCCACCGGCTCGCGGACACGACCCTTCAGGGGATGCAGGAGCGCAGTGTGGACCTGAACCTGGCCTCCGGCGCACGGACGCAGCTGCAGCTCCAAGCCTGGATTCCGGGCGACGTCCTGACGGGCTACGAAGGCCGGCTGGTTGAGGTGTCGCTTGTGCCCGCCGTCCAGCCTCTGGGAGGTCGAGGTTGATGACCCGGCTGATCGCGGTGGTCCGGTTGATCGTGATCTGGACCGGGATCGGCTTCGTCCTCGCGGTGCTGCTATCCGCTGCGCTCCCTGCCGCCTTCGGGGACCGCTCGATGGTGGTTCGCTCGGGCAGCATGACTCCGGCGATCCGGACCGGCGACGTGATCGTGGTTCATCCGATCTCGCCGACCGGGGCGGAGGTCGGCGACATCATCACCTTCCAGGATCCAGACGGCAGCGGGCGTCTGATCGTCCATCGCGTGCGCGCGATTGAGCAGCACGGGGACCAGCTCGCCTTCACCACCCAGGGAGACGCAAACTCGAGCCGGGAGCACTGGAACGTGCCTGTCGATGGAAAGATCGGCTCAGTTCTCTATCGAGTGCCGAAGCTGGGCCTCGCGGTAAATCGGATCAGCTCACCGTTGGGGCACATCGGATTGATGATCGTCCCCGCGCTGCTGCTGGCCGTCTCGCTGCTCACGAGCATCTGGCGCTCGGGGCCTCGGAGAGAGGATCCTGATGACGTCGCGGCCTGAATCCCGGCTGCCGAGGCGCCGGACACGTCTGGCGGTCATCGCCGTGACGACGGCCCTGTTCGGGCTGATCGCCCTGAGCGGCGTGGCCTGGGCCCTATACACGGGCACGATTCGCAGCTCTGGCGACCAGCTTGTTGCGGCGCCCGACTGGGTGGCGCCGACGGTCGCCTCATCGCTGATCGGCAAGACCCAGGGCGGGGTGCCCGGATACATCCACCAGGGCGGCACCTACAACGTCTACGCGAACGTGAGCGATACAGGGGGCCCGGCAAGCGGTGTCTCGAGCGTAAACGGGAACCTGAGCTCGGTCAGCACCGGGCTGACGTCCTCCTCACTGCCTGCGGGCTCCTATTCGATCGGCGGGACAAGCTACGGCTTCCGCAGCGCGAGCCTGACCGCGAACGCGACCCTCGCCGAGGGCACGGACACCTACCCACTCAGCTCGACCGATTCGGCCGGAAACGCGCGCACCCAGAGCGGCTACAGCGTCATCGTCGACAACACCGTCCCGACGGCGTCCGACATCCAGACCACGAACAAGAGCGGAAACATCGCCGGCAGGCCGGACATCGGGGACACGGTCATCTACACGTTCAGCGAGGCGATCGACCCCAACTCGATCCTCGCAAATTGGACCGGCGCCTCGACCAACATCGTCGCCAGGATCACCGACAGCGCCAGCAGCGATTCGCTCACGCTCTTCAACGCCACCAATGTCACCCAGCTCCCTCTGGGCAGCACGAACCTGGCCGGAAACTACGTCACCGCGAGCGCTACGTTCGGTTTGACGGGGACCGCATCGACGATGGTGCAGAGCGGCAACACGATCACGATCACGCTCGGCACCGCTTCGAGCGGGCCAGCGACCGCCGGCGGCACGGGAGCGATGATCTGGTCGCCTTCGGCCACGGCAACCGACCGGGCCGCCAACGCCGAGAGCACGGCAACGCGCACGGAGACAGGCACCGCGGACAAGGACTTCTGACCCATGTCCCTCCGTCCCGGTCATCAGCGCCTGATCGCCACGGTCGTCGTCCTGCTCGCGATCGGGGTATGCGCGACCAAGCTCTACGCGGCCGTCACCGGGCACGACTCGGCCTCGCTCAATCTGCAGACCCTGACCAGCGGGTCGATGTCCGTGTCCAATTCGGCGGACGGCTCGGCAATCTTCGCGGCGTCGAACATGGCCCCAGGGGTGACCGACCAAGGCGAGGTGTCGATCGGCAATACCGGCGCGGCGCCGGGCACCCTCGTGCTCTCTTCGTTCGACCGCTCGGATTCACCAGGGACCTATGGCGGCGTCCTATCGGAGCGGCTCGACGTGAGAATCGAAGACGTGAGCTCCGGCGCCAACAGCGTGGTCTACGCGGACAAGCTCGCATCGATGCCGGAACAGCAGCTCGGAACCCTTGCCCCTGGGAAATCGCGCACCTATCGCTTCACGGTGAGCATGCCGGACGGCGGCGCCCCGACCGCGCCGTGGACTGGGGACAACCTCTACCAACGGGCGACCGCGAGCCTGAGCTACGAGTGGACCCTGACCGAGACAGAACCCGTCGTCCCCACCCCTGA
>JAWVFG010000025.1:0-10622 GCA_033856335.1 Solirubrobacterales bacterium | reverse complement strand
CCTCCCAGGACGACTCGGACGTGCCGGTCGAGCGGTTCCACGCGTGGCGGGCGGGGGTAGTCCCAGACTGATTCCTTCGCGCGCTGCGAGGTCATGTAGTCAGAGTACGACGAGGCATCCCTGCGTTACGCCCGTTCCGGCGCCTAGCCTCTATCGGCGATGGAGGCCGCTCTCGAGCGCGACGCGACCCCGCCCGAGACTTACGTCCCGCGCGCCTTGGCGACGGGCGAGGTTCTGGAGCCAGAGGAGCTGAGGGGCGCCCCCCTCAAGACGCTGCCGCGGCCATCGATCCTCGATGCGCCGATCACCGAGCTCCGCGGGGCCGGCCCGAAGCTGGCCGCCGCGGCAGCGGAGATGGGGATCTCGAGCCTTGGGGACCTGCTCAGGCACGTTCCCCACACCTACCGTGATCGAGCCGAGCCGGTCGGCCTCGGCAACCTGAAGCTGGGAGAGGAGGCGACGGTAGAGGTCGAGGTGACGGGCGCGAAGCTCCGGCCGACCCGGCGACGGCGCCTGACGATCCTCGAGGCCGACGTGTTCGACTCGACCGGAAAGGCGAAGGCGGTCTGGTTCAACCGCGCCTGGCTGGCCGATCGGCTCCAGCCCGGCACACGGCTGCTCCTGCGGGGGAAGCTCGAGAAGCGGGGATTCAACGTTTCCGAGCACGAGCTCCTTGATTCGCCCAACAGCGCGCCTGCCGGCCTGCACACGACTGGCGTGGTCCCCGTGCATCCGGCCAGCGAGCGGCTGCGGCCGCAACGGATCCGTGAGTGGGTCTGGCAGGCGATGCCGATGGCCCGGCACGCGGTCGAGCCGATTCCCGGCCGGCTGCGCCAGGAGCTGCGGATGGCGGAGGCGGCCGATTCGCTCGTCGCCTCGCATTTCCCAGCCGACGGACACGCCGCCGAGGCCGCGCGAGAGCGACTCGCCTTCGAGGAGCTCTTCCTCTACCAGGCCGCGCTCATCTCGAGGCGCGGTCGGCGCGTCTCCAAGAGCAAGGGCGTCCCCCTTCGGGCAGCCAGCGCCGGCGTGGGGGCCTGGCTTGAGTCGCTGCCCTTCACCCTGACCGGCGACCAGACGCGGGCGATCGAGCAGGTCGACGCCGACCTCGTCCGACCGCAACCCATGCAGCGATTGCTGATGGGGGAGGTAGGCAGTGGAAAGACGGTGGTCGCTCTTTACGCGATGCTGCACGCGATCGAGGCTGGGCACCAGGCCGCCCTGATGGCGCCGACGGAGACGCTCGCCGAGCAGCACTTCCAGACACTCGAGACCCTGCTCGCGGCTGATCCTGCGCCAGCGACCCTGCTCACCTCGGCGACGCCTCCCGCGCGACGCCGCGAGCTGCTCGACTCGCTGGCGGCGGGGGAGCCTCAGCTGGTCGTCGGCACCCATGCGCTGATCGAGGAATCGGTCGAGTTCTCGTCGTTGGCGGTAGCCGTCGTGGACGAGCAGCACCGCTTCGGCGTTCGACAGCGAGCCGCGCTCGACGCCAAGGGTCCCGGCAAGCGGCTTCCCCACGTCCTGCACATGACGGCGACGCCGATTCCGCGCACTCTCTCCCTGACGGCATACGGGGACCTCGACACCACTGAGCTGCGCGAGCTGCCCATTGGGCGCCAGCCGATCCGCACCCGCGTGGTCGGCGAGGACCGGCGCACCGAGGCCTACGAGTTCATCCGCGAGCGCCTCCACGAGGGCCGGCAGGCCTTCGTGGTCTGCCCTCTGGTCAGCGAGTCCATGCTGACGGAGGCCCGTGCGGCGGAGGCAGAGGCGAAGAGGCTCGCCAAGACAGAGCTCCGCGACTTCCGGGTGGCACTCCTGCACGGGCAGATGTCCTCCGAGCAGAAGGCCCGCGCGATGGAGGCGTTCTCCTCCGGGAAGGCGGACGTCCTGGTCGCCACGACTGTCATCGAGGTGGGGATCGACGTCCCCAACGCGACGGTGATGCTCGTCGAGGGCGCGGAGCGCTTCGGGCTCTCCCAGCTCCACCAGCTCCGCGGCCGCGTCGGCCGCGGCAGCCACGAGAGCTTCTGCATCCTCTTCGGCGACCCTGAGTCCGAGGCGGCGAAGGCCAGGCTGGAGGCGATCGCCGGCGAGGGGGATGGCTTTGCGCTCGCCGAGGTGGACCTCACGATCCGGGGCGAGGGGGAGATCCTCGGCACCCGCCAGCACGGGCTGCCTCGCTTCCGCGCGGCCTCTCTCCCCGAGGACACCGCGCTTCTCCTGGAGGCCCGTAGGCGCGTGCTGGAGCTCCGCGAGCGGTTCGGGTCGCTCGAGGCGCCGGGGATCGGCCCGCTGATGGACGAGGCCAGGCGGCGCTTCGGGGACGAGCGCGTCGAGCAGATCGCGGCGTAGGTGCGATGCCCGCGCTCCGGATCAGCGGGGGAGAGCTCGGCGGCCGCCGCATCCACGCCCCGAAGGGAACCAAGGTCCGGCCGACCACCGAGCGGGTGCGCGAGGCGGTCTTCTCGATGCTCGGGGACGTCTCGGGCGCTCGTGTCCTCGATCTCTTCTGCGGCACGGGCGCGCTGGCGATCGAGGCCCTCTCCCGGGGGGCCGCAGAGGCGACGCTGGTCGACACTCACCCGGCCGCGGCGCGGCGGAACCTCGAGGCACTCGATCTCACCGAGCGCGCCGCCACCGTTCGGGCCGACGCGGCACGCTTTCTGCGCCGGGTGGAGGAGGGGTCCTACGATCTGGTGCTCTGCGACCCGCCCTATAAACTCGCCGACCGCCTTGCAGCAGACCTCGACCCCCTCATACGACATGCGCTCGCGAAAGAGGGAAGGGTGATGGTCGAGTCCTCCCCGGAACGGCCGCTGCCACTGACCCTGCCGCTGATCACCGAGCGCGCCTACGGCGACACCCTGGTTCGGATTCACGGGAGCGATCGATGAGCACCGACGGACGAACCGCGGTCTGCCCGGGCAGCTACGACCCGGTCACCAATGGCCACCTCGACATCATCACCCGCACCGCGCGGGTGTTCGAGCGCGTGATCGTCGGAGTGGTGAATCAGCCCGTTCGCAAGCAGCAGACGCTGTTCACGGCGGAGGAGCGCAAGACGTTCATCGAGGACGCGACCGGCGATCTCGACCACGTCGAGGTCAAGATCATGTCCAACCTGCTGGTCGAGTTCGCCAAGGAGAACGGCGCCAAGGCGATCATCAAGGGCCTGCGCGCGATCTCGGACTTCGAGTACGAGTTCGAGATGAACCAGCTGAATCGCAAGCTGGCGCCGGATATCGAGAGCATGTACATCTTCGCCTCGGCTCACTACAGCTTCCTCTCCTCGACGGGCGTCAAGGAGATCGCGACATTCGGCGGCGATGTCGGCGATCTGGTGCCCGCTCCCGTTGCAAAAGCGCTTGCGGAACGGCTGGCTCGCTGATTCGTCGTGCGTGGGGGGTGGGCAGGAGCTTGCAATCCGGCGTAGAAACGCAACCCGGGGCCGGTGGAAAGGTCCGATCTCTAAGCTTTAGCGACGGCAGATGGACGTACTAGTACTCATCGACAAGCTCGACGACCTGGTTCACAACGCGCGGCCCGTGCCGCTCACGGACCAGGTGCGCGTTGATCGTGAGGAGATCTACGACCTCCTCGATCAGATGCGTGCCACGATCCCTGAGGAGATCAAGCAGGCCCGCTGGATCGTCAAGGAGCGTCAGGAGATGCTCGCCGAGGCCAAGCGCGAGGCCGAGCGGATCGTCAAGGAGGCCCGCGAGCAGCAGGCCCGCCTCGTCGCCAACGAGGAGATCACCCGCCAGGCAGAGCGTGCCGCCGAGGAGATCGTCGAGGAGGCGCGCGAGCGCGAGCGTGAGATCCGCCTCGGCGCCGAGGACTACGCGGACGACATCCTCTCGACCCTCGAGGTCAACCTCCAGAAGTTCCTGCAGGCAGTGCAGCGAGGCCGCGACCGGCTCCAGGGCCGCGAGCGCGAGCCCTCCGAAATCGGTTAGCTCCCGCGCTGCGGGCAGGCTCTCCTGTCCTGCTGTCGCATAGCAACACCTATCCAGGAGAGCCTCGGGAATACCCTCCGGCCATGGAGGAGTTGGCCGCTGCAGTGTCCGCCTTGATCGCCGAAGTGGATGGCGATCCCGGATCCCTCTCACTGAGCGTCATCCCAGGCGGCGCGTCGCGCGAGACGTGGCTCGTTGAGGGTGCCGAGAGCCGATGGGTCCTCCGCCGAGATCCCGAGGGATCGGTGTCGCTCGTACCGCTATCGGGTGAGTTCGCCCTCATAGCCCGCGCTTCGGAGGCGGGAGTTCCCGTCCCCGAGCCCATCGCGTTCGAGCCCAAGGGCGGCCGGCTCGGCAGCGCCGCCATCCTGATGCCCTTCATCGCCGGGACTTCCGTCGCCCCCCGGATCCTCCGCAAGCCGGAGTACGAGCGAGCCCGCGAGAAATTGCCCGCCCAGCTCGCCGCAGCACTAGCCGGCATCCACTCATTGACGAATTTGGACGTGGACGGGCTGTTGCCACCGGCCGGCGCCGACCCTGCCCTCGCCCAGATCGACGAATGGGAGCGCCAACTCGACGAGATCGGCGAGCCGCTGCCGGCGGTCGAGCTGGGATTGCGATGGCTGCGGGCGCACGCCCCTGAGCCCGCGGAGCCGCGCCTCGTCCACGGAGACTTCCGGCTCGGCAACTTCATCGTCGACGAGGACGGCCTGGCGGCGGTGATCGACTGGGAGCTGGCCCATCTCGGCGATCCCGCGGAGGACATCGGTTGGCTCTGCATCCGCTCCTGGCGTTTCGGCAACGACGATCACCCGGTCGCCGGTCTCGGCGACCTGGATGAGTTCATCTCGGCCTACGAGTCGGCCGGCGGGCAGCCGGTCGACCTCGACCGGGTTCGCTACTGGGAGACGTTCGGCAACGTCAAGTGG
This sequence comes from Solirubrobacterales bacterium, assembly GCA_033856335.1. GTDB lineage: Bacteria > Actinomycetota > Thermoleophilia > Solirubrobacterales > 70-9 > DASUPK01. The sequence continues at coordinate 5,731 of JAWVFG010000025.1, read as the reverse complement.
GCGATCATCTGCGCGGGGCAGGCCCACGACCACCTGACCGGCGTGCGGCGCAGCCACGAGCTCGCTTCGCTCGGCCGGCGAGTCTGCGAGCCCGAATGGGATCTCTTGGAATTGATGGGGGCGACCCCCGGACGCGAAGCGGAGGAGGTCGCCTGACGTGGGGCAGGACCGGCCCACAGGCCCCGAGCTGCTCGAGTCGGTCGCCGAGTACCTCTTCGGCGAGCTGCGGCCAGAGGTGCCGCGCGAGCAGCGCTTCAAGGTGCTGGTCGCGGCCAACGTCTGCGCCGTGGTCGCGCGCGAGATCCGGGCGGGGGACGAGCCCGACCGCGCGGACCTGGAACTCTTCGACGAGATCCTCGGCGAGGAGTCCGGCGGCGTTCATGCGGCGGCGGCCGAGCTCTCCCGAAGGCTCCGCGCGGGCGAGCTGGACGACCGGATAGACGAGCTCACACCAAGGCTGGAGGAACACGTCCGCCGTAAGCTGGAGATCGCCCGGCCGGGCTACGACGAGGCCTAGAGGTCCGTCTGGTGGGTTCCGGCCCGCCCGGCGTCGGTCTTCTCGTAGAAGCGGCCAAGCAGCTCCGACGTCTCGTCCGGGTCCGCGCAGGTGTAGGCGTTCCACGCCTCGTTGCGCAGCTGCTCGTCGAGCGTCTTGCCGACCGTGTCGAGGATCGTCTGCTTGGCCGAGCGCACGGCGCGCTGCGAGTTGCGGAGGATCTGGCGGCCCACGTTCTCGGCCTCCTCCAGGAGCCGCTCGTGGGGGACGACCTTGGAGACGAGGTTGCACTGGAGGGCCCGCTGGGCGTCGATCGCCTCGGCGGTGAGGAGCATCTCCAGGGCGATGCCCGTCCCGCAGGTGTTGACCAGCCGCACGATGCCCCCGTCGCCGTGGTGGAAGCCCCTCCTCGCCTCGAACGAGCCGAACATCGCACGGTCGGAGGCAATGCGGATGTCGCAGGCCAGCGCCGTCTCGAGGCCGCCGGCGAGGGCCCAGCCGTTGATCGCCCCGATAATCGGCTTGTAGATCCTGTGCTGCCCGCGGGTGAAGCCGTTGAGGCCCAGCTCGACGATCTCGCGGATGTCGGTTGCGTCGCCCTCGGCGACGATGGGCGGGATGTACTCCTTCAGGTCCGCTCCGGCGCAGAAGGCATCGTCGCCCGCGCCGGTGAGGATCGCGACGTCCACCGAGTCGTCCTCGTCGAAGTCGGCCCAGGCGGCGATCATGGCCCGATGGACCTCGGGGCTGACCGCGTTGCGCGCCTCGGGCCGGTTGATCGTTACGTAGGCGATCCGGTCGCGCTTCTCATAGAGGACGACGCCCTCATCGGCCGAGGGCGGCGGCCCGGGGCGCTCCGGGTTGTGGTGGGTCATCGCTTTCCCTTCATTTGACGGGTCACTGCTCGGCTTCGCCTATGCAGCGCCCTCGCTCAATAGGTTGCTCGCACGACCGCCAGGTCGTCCGCGGTCCAGGTGACTTCGCCGCCGCACCACTCGGCGAGCTCCTGGGCGGTGTCGGGGAAGTCGAAATCGGGCTCGATCGGCGTCACCTGCTTCTCGGCCTTGACCACGTCGCCGATCACGAGCGCCCGCGATTGCTCGCGCACGCGGCGGAACAGCGTCCTCTTGGCGTCGTCCTGCAGGTGGTGGACGGAGAGAACCGAGATCACGAGGTCCCAGGGACCATCGGGCAGGGGGTCCTCCATGCGGGCGAGCTGGACGTCGTCGTAGTCCTCGCGCAGCCGGTAGACCATGTTCGCGTCCGCCTCGAGGCCGATCACCCAGGCGTCGGGATAGGTCTCGAGCAGGACCCGGGTGGTCTCGCCGGTTCCCATTCCAAGCTCGAGGACGCGGTCCGGGGCGAACGGGATCGCCTCGATGGCGGCCCTCTGAAGCTCGTCATAGCGCGGGACCTCGGCCCGGATTTCCTCCAGGTAGGTCTCCGGGTTCCAGTGGAATTGAGCGCACACGTTGGCTCGCTACCCTCGGAGCGAGTGTATGGGGAAGCCGGAATCGTCGATCTCGAGCGCCTCGGGCTGTCGTCGGGGCAGGCCCGGTCGCTCGATCTCCAGGTCAGGCTCGAGCCGATCGACTTGGGCGGTCAGACCTACGTCCCGGCCGCCGGCGGCAGCGAGGCCCGCCTCGACGTCTCCCGGACGAGCAGCGGCTACGCGCTGCGGCTTCGCTTCGCCAGCGAGCTGACCGGACCCTGCGTCCGCTGCCTGGAGCCCGGCACCAATCTGCTGGAGATCGATGCCAGGGAGGTCGACCAGCCGCCCTCGCGCGACGAGGAGCTGCGCAGTCCCTACGTCTCCGAGGGCAATCTCGACGCGGGCCGCTGGGCGAACGACGCGCTCGTCCTGGCGCTCCCAGCGAAACCGCTTTGCCGGGCCGACTGTGCCGGGCTCTGCGCGGTCTGCGGCGAGTCCCTCAACGATGCCGACCCGAAGGCCCATCGCCATGAGCAGGGCGGCGATCCTCGGATGGCGAAGTTGCGCGACCTCAAGCTCGACCGTTAGTCTGGCCAGACAGTCGGGGGGCCGATGGAGGAGGCGTCATGCGAGCGAGGTTCCTGGCAGGTGTAGGACTGGTCGGGCTGATGGCGGCCCTATCGCTGGCCCCGGCGGCTTCGGCGGATACGGCCACGATCGGGGCGGCGGCCCCTTCATCGGCCGTGCTCACCACGGGGTCTCCAAGCTTTGTGGCCATTCAGACGGCCACCGATCCGGCCTCGCCTTCCTACGTCGTGCCGCAGGTTCCCACCGGTGCCGGCCCGTGGACCGTCACGTCCTGGGGTGCTATGGGGGGTACTGGCGACGACTCGGCCTCGCTCGAGGTCTGGCGTCCGACGAGCACGTCGGGGGAATTCCGACTGATCGCGATCGGGCCGGGGCAGGCCTTCCCGTCGGGTGCCCTGACGAGCCATTCGGTGAACATCCCGGTTCTGCCCGGGGACCATCTCGGGATCCTGACTGGCCCGGACTCGAACTTCGGCCCGCAATACAGCTCGGGTCTTACGGGCGACGTCTGGATCGGGCCGCACCCGTCGCCGGCGGTGGGTCAGACTGCCGGTGCACCGTCGAGCGATTTCTACCCGGACTATTCGGGCTCCACCTTTCGGGTGAACGTGCAGGCGACTCTCACCTCGACTCCCGCCGTCGCGGCGCCCGTCAAGAAGAAGTGCAAGAAGAAGAAGCACAAGCGCTCCGCGCAGTCCGCCAAGAAGAAGTGCAAGAAGCACAAGAAGAAGTAGGCGCGCCGCCGCTATCCTCCCGCCCCTCATGGCGGTCCCCAAGAAGAGACAGTCCCGGACGCGGCGCGACAAGCGGCGCGCCCAGCACAAGGCCTCGACGCCGCGGCTGAACGAGTGCCCGCGCTGCCACAGCCCGCGCCTGCCGCATCGCGTCTGCCCGACCTGCGGCACGTACAACGGGCGTGAGGTCATCCGTCACGAGGTCTCCGAGAGCACGCCGCAGCCCGAGCAGCCCTCGCCCCAGGATTAATCCGAGTGCCTGATCCCGTCGCGCTCGATGCTTATGGGGCGGACGGTGGACCGGAGCTCGTCCTCGAAGGCGCCCGTCTCGCCGCCGCAGACGGAATCGCGGTTCGCGTCTTCGGCCCGCCCTCGCTCGACCCGCCCTCGGGGGTGACCCTCCACCCGACCACCGATTGGATCGGCAACGACGCAGAACCCGTCGTGGCCGTGCGCTCCACACCGGAGGCTTCGGTCGTCCTCGCGGCGGCCGCGGTCGCAGGGGGCGGCTGCAGCTCAATGGTCAGCGCCGGATCGACCGGCGCGACGATGACCGCCGCCCTCTTCGCCCTGAAGCGCGCGCAGGGTGTCCACAGGCCTGCGCTCGCCGTCCAGATCCCGGTCCCTGCGCGCGATGGCCCGCCGCTCGTCTTCCTGGACGCCGGGGCCAACACCGACGTCCGTCCCCAGCACCTGATCCAGTTCGCCTTCCTCGGCTCGGCTTTCTGCAGGGCCGTCCTCGGGGTGGAGAGCCCGCGTGTCGCATTGCTCTCGGTCGGCGAGGAGCAGAAGAAGGGTCGGGCCGACGTCGTGGAGGCCCACGAGGCGCTGAGCGGCGCGGAGGGGCTGCGGTTCATCGGGAATCTCGAGGGACGGGACCTGCTCGGCGGAGAGGCGGACGTGGTGGTGACCGACGGCTTCACGGGCAACGTCACGTTGAAGACCCTGGAGGGGACGGCGAGGGTGGTCGCCGATGCGGTGCGCGCCGCAGCCCGGTCCGGCCCGCTGGCGTCCGCCGGGGGGCTGCTGCTTCGCCCCGCCCTCGGAGGCCTGCGCCGGAGCATGGATCCGAACGCCGTCGGAGGGGCGATCCTGCTGGGTCTGCGCGGCGTGGCGGTGGTCGCCCACGGCAGCTCGACGCCCGAGGGCATCGCGAACGCCGTCAGGCTCGCCGACCGCGCCGTCCGCGAGCGGGCGGTGGAGCGAACGAGCGAATTGCTGGAGACCGCGGGCGCGACGCGAGATGCTCTCCGCGAGGCTCCCTCGGAGACCACCCGGTAGCGGCCGCTGCGGTCGCGGCTGTCGTAGGCGATAATCCGGGCGATGGAACGTGAAGAGGTGATGACGCTCGTCCGCAACCACCTGAGCACCGAGCTCGAGGTGGCTCCGGAGAAGATCCAGCCCGAGACCAGGTTCCGGGAGGACCTCGACGCCGATTCACTCGACCTCTACGAGCTGGTCATGGAGCTCGAGGATCGCTACGGCATCCGGGTGAGCGAGGAGGAGGCGGCCGAGATCGAGACGGTCGGTAACGCCGTCGACTTCGTCTGTGCCCGAGTGCCCGCGACCGGCTAGGGAGACGGGCATCTGATCCGATGAGACCAGGCATCGCCTCGCTGGCGGAGCTGTTCGCGGACACCCCCGAAGAGCTGCGCCGGCAGGCACTCTCACATTCTTCGTGGGTCGACAAGCGGACCGAGTCGTACGGGAGGCTCGCGTTCCTGGGCGACAGTGTCCTCGGCCTCTCCGTCGCCACGCTCCTCTTCGAGGAGCATCCGGACGCCGACATCGGCGAGCTCACCAAGATCCTCAACCAGGCCGTCAGCGGAAGGGCCTGCGCGGAGGTCGCCCGCGAGCTCGAGCTCCCCGGAATGCTCTCGGAGGAGGCGCCCGGTGAGGGCGACGGGCTTCCGGTCGACACCCTGCTCGCCTCGGAGCGGACACTGGCCTCGGTCTGCGAGGCGGTGATCGGCGCCTGCTACATGTCGAACGGGTTCGATCGGACCTCGACGGCCGTCATCGAGGCCTTCGCCGACGAGATCGAGCAGGCAACGCGCGAGCGCATGGACTTCAAGTCAGAGCTCCAGGAGCGTCTGGCGCGCGACGGGGACACGGTCGCCTACGAGGTCGCCAGTGAGGCCGGCCCTCCGCACGACCGCCGCTTCGAGATCCGCGCGACCGTAGGCGGCGACGAGATCGGCCTCGGGTCCGGCAGGAGCAAGAAGGAAGCCGAGCAGGCCGCGGCACAGCGGGCGCTCGAGAAGCTCCGCGCCTGATGCGAGGGTCCATGCGAGGGCGCTCCGACAGGAGCGACCCGTTTGGTGCTGGAGCGTGGAGCAACCCGTTTAGTCAGGCGGTTGCGTCCGGGGGACGCGCGAGCATCCGCCTTCCTGCCACCCTTGCGAGAGCGATGTATCTGAAGGCCATCAACCTGAAGGGCTTCAAGTCCTTTCCCGATCGCACCCGGCTGACCTTTTCGCC
>JAWVFG010000024.1:0-7886 GCA_033856335.1 Solirubrobacterales bacterium | reverse complement strand
GGCACCATGGACGACTACGCGGCGATCGTCTCCCGCTCGACCTTCAACTACAAGCTGCTCCAGGGACTGGGTCAGAAGCCGTACTGGGCGACCGACAGCAGGGACGGCAACTACTGCTTCGTCTCTTGGAGCGGGACAGACAGCCTCAGCGCGATCTCCTACGCGTCGGAGAAGGAGATCGCTCGGATCCAGGTCGGCGATCACCCCCAGCGGGTTCGCAATGGCGTCGTGCGGACCGACTGGGCCGCGGCGCAGACCGGCTAGACCCGCATCAGGCGGGCGCGCCCTAGGCCCGGTGCCAGTGGCGAGCCCAGTCCCGGAGCTCGCCGATCACCGGCTCGAGCGAGTGGCCCTTCTCGGTGAGCTCGTAGCTCACCCGCACCCGGTTGCCCGGCTGGACCTCGCGCTGGACCAGCTCGGACTTCTCGAGCTCCTTGAGCCGGCAGGAGAGCAGGCGGTCTGACATGCCGGGAACCGCCTCCTTCAATTCCGCGAAATGGAGCGGTCCGTCGGTGAGGGCGTAGAGGATCGCACCCGCCCACCTGCGGCCGATCAGCTCCACTGCGCCGTGGTAATGGGGACACACTTGTTTCGGCTTGGCCGCCCCCCCGCTCGGGCCGACGCCAGACTGCGTTCTCACCTCGTTCCAAGCTTACCGATCGTAAGGGCTGGCCAAACCGTTTTTCGACGCATCAAACGGGTTGCTCGTCGTAAAACGGGTTGCTCCTGCGGAGCACCCTCGCATTACCTCGCATCATCCCGTGCAGGGGCCAGTGGACACCTGTCCGTTCGAATCGGCGAGCGCGCGGGAGACGACGTCATTCGGGACCGCGTACCCGCCCGGTCTGCCCTGCGTGGTCGCGGCGAAGACGGTCCCCATCACCTTGCCGGCGCCGTCGACCAGCGGGCCACCCGAGTTCCCGCTGCGGACGTCCCCGCGGAGCGCCGTCAGCTCGCGGGTCACCGGCCCGCGGCCATAGGAGTCCTGGGTGATGACCGGGCCGGTCGCGCCCACGCGCGCGGGCGTGATCGTGAAGGGGCCGTTCTCCGGATATCCGAGGACGGCGCCCGGGGTGCCGCTGCTGACGTTCGGCGACAGGGACAGAGGCGACCCGTCAAGGCCGTTGACTCGGAGCAGGGCCAGGTCGTTCTCAGGGTCGTAATGGACGGCCGTCGCGTCCAGAGATGAGCTCGTGCCCGGCGGCGTGACGGTGGTGTCGCTCTCGCCCGCGACCACGTGGGCGTTGGTGACCACCAGGCCCGGTGCGGCGATCCAACCGGATCCCTCCACCCCGAGGCCGCACGCGGTCCCGAGCACGCGAACGACGCTTCCTCCCGCGGCTTGGACGTCGGGATCGTGCGCGATCTTCGAGTCCGGCGCAGCGACGTTCGGGCTCGGGCCCTGGACCGCCAGCCGCGGGTCGATCCGGTGCAGTGCGTTGATCAGCGAGCTCGAGGGCGGAAACTCGTTGTTGAGGGCGCGCAGGATCGCCGAGCGCTGAACAGCAGTCCGCAGGCTCTTCGCGCCAGGGGCATTGAGGGCGACGGCGCCGAATAGCCACGCCAGGCCGAGGGCCAGTGCGACGAGGAGCACGGCACCCCCCGAGGATTCGGCGATCGCGACGCCCCGGTGGCGCCCAGCAGAGCCGATCAGGCTCCTGCGTAAGGCGAGCGCGATCCCCTCCAGGGAAACAGCCACGATCCCGCCGATCAGCAGCGCCCCGGCGAGTGCGGTGGCGGGCGCGTACGGCGAATGAGAGCCGTCGGCCAAAAGCGCCGGGCCGAGCCGGCTGCCCAGGAAGGCGCCGATCGCAAAGCCCACCAGGCTGAACAGGCCGACGATCAGCCCCTGCTGGTAGCCCCAAAACCCCATTGCCAGGGCAAAGACGAGAATCATCCAGTCGAGGGCGGTCACAGTTTCCCGAATACAAGCGCACGAGCGACTAACTTTGCGCACGTGAACCCGCCCGTGACAAGGTCACGGACCCGCGACGGGGAGAAGGAGCCGCCCAGGCGGCCGATCAGGTCGCCTCGCGCGCAGCGTGGACCCCTGACAGAGCGCCAGCGGCGCCTGCGTAAGCGCGCGCTGCCTCTCGGCGGCGTGGCCCTGGTCGCGTTCATCTTCGGAGTGATCAGCTCCGCCGGCAGCGCCGAGCAGGACATGGCCGAGCGCTTCGTCAGCGACTGGGCACACCAGGACTACAAGGCGATGCACGACGAGCTCTCCGGCTCGGCGCAGGCTCAGTACTCCGCCCGAGACCTCGCCACCGCGTACCAGCAGGCGCAGGAGGCCTCCACCGCGACGGCGATCGACCCCGGCAGCGCAAACGGCCCCAAGAGCGTGAACGGCACGCAGGTCGTCGATGTCGACGTCGGCATCCGCACCAGGCTGTTCGGCAAGGTCGACGGCGTGCTCCGGCTGCCGCTCGACGGGGGCAAGGTCGCCTGGGATCCCCACCTGACCTTCCCCAACCTGCAGACGGGCGAGCAGGTCGGCCGCCGCCTCACGCTGGGCCGACGCGCGGCGATCCTCGCCAAGCACGGGGTCCCGCTCGCCGAGGGCCCGACCGACAATCGCAGTTCCCCGCTCGGCTCCGACGCGATCGACGTCGCCGGCAACACGGGAGCTCCCGATTCCACGGAGCAGGCGAAGCTCCAACACGCGGGCTTTCCCTCGAACCAGGACACGGGCGTGAGCGGCCTCGAGCTTGCCTTCAACTCGCGGCTCGCCGGACAGCCGACCGGCCAGCTCCTGGCGGTCAAGGAGGGCACCTCCACCCCGGACGTCCCCGCCGGCACACCGGGGCGTGTGCTCGCCACCGCCCAGGGCACCCCCGGGCAGCCGGTGACGACGACGATCGACCCCCGTCTGCAGTCGACCACCGTGAACGCGCTGGGTGGCCAGTCGGGCGGCGTGGTCGTCCTCGACGCCCGCAATGGCAACGTGCTGGCCCTCGCCGGCTCCGCCTACTCCGCGCCTCAGCCCCCGGGCTCCACCTTCAAGGTGATCACCACCACGGCCGCGCTGGAGGGTCACGACGTCAAGCTCAGCGACACCTTCCCCGTGCTCACGCAGATCAACCCGGACCCGGCCACGGGCGCCCGCGTCGTCCACAACGCCCACGACGAGGCGTGCGGCGGAACCTTCACGCAGGCCTTCGCGAAATCGTGCAACAGCGTCTTCGCGCCGCTCGGCGTCAAGGTCGGGGCGCAGCGGCTGGTGTCCACCGCCGAGCGCTACGGCTACAACCAGGCACCCACCCTCTACGACGCATCGGCGACGGCGGCCGCAGACCCCGGCCGCATGACGATCCCGAGCGCAGCGGACCTCAACGCCGAGCCGACGCACACCGACCTCTCGGTGACCGCCTTCGGGCAGGGCAGGGTTCTCGCCACTCCCCTCGGCATGGCGTCCGTCGCCCAGGCAGTCGCCAATGACGGGGTGCGAGACCCAACTTCGATCGTCAAGGATCCCGCCTTGAGGAGCGCCGCCAAGCCCGTCCAGGTCACCTCGAAGGGGAACGCCCGCGTGCTCACCGGCCTGATGCGCGCCGTCGTCACCCAGGGCACGGGAGTGGCCGCGAACCTCCCGGGCGTCCAGGTCGCCGGCAAGACCGGGACCGCGGAGCTCGGCCCCAAGCCCGGTGAGCCGACACCCCCGCCCGGCCAGGAGAACACCGCCAAGCAGCTGGTCGACGGCTGGTTCATCGCCTTCGCCCCGGCCCCCCACCCGAAACTGGCCGTCGCAGTGATGCTGATCGATGCCTCAGGCGACGGCGGCACAACCGCCGCACCGATCGCGCGCACGATCCTGGCGTCGGCGCTGCACCAGCGGTAGTGGCCGGACGGCTTCGCCGTCAGATCGCGGCTGCGAGCGGCCGCCCCGCATAAGTCGCTGTGAGCTTCGCCCTACGCTCCTGGATACAGCGGCCTTGCAGCCACTACGGCATACCAAACGCGACGCCCACCATCGCCATCCCTCCGCCGACGGCGGTCAGCACGCCGCCAGGGCCCTCCAGGGCGAGGCCGAGCGGGACACCGATCAGGGCCAGGGCGGTGCCGCCGGCGATCAGCGCCCACCAGTTCAGGCCTCCCGCGTCCGGATCGGGCGCGGCCGGCGCGGTGAGGACGGTGCAGACGACCAGGAGGCCGACGCCGACGACTCCGCCGGCGATGCCCAGGAGCTGGATCAGCGCAAGCGCGGCTCCGAGGCCACCGACGACGAGCAGGGCTTGGAGCTGGGTCTTCCTCATCCGGCGGAGGGCTTCCCTTCCGCGAGCCTAGATGTCGAGCGTGATTTCGCCCGTTTCGCCCTGATAGTGAATCTCGAGCTTCAGCGGCCTGTTCTCGTTGACGGCTTGGTCGACCAGGAAGAGGACGAGCGCCCCCTGCGTCGGCCCGTTCGCGCCCGCGGTGCCCGGTTCCGGAATGTCGCCTCCGGCGGCGAGCTCGGTACCCAGCGGGGCCGCGAAGTCTGTGCTGCTCGGAATCGACTGGTAGGCGGCGCCGGTCGTGTCCACGATGCTCAACTCGGCATTGGTGGGCAGCCTGACGGCGTTGCCCCCCTCGTTGTGGATCGTCAGGAAGACACCGAGGTAGGACTTGGCCGCCGGGGTGGGCAGCTTCTGGCCCGCCAGGTATTCGCCGTCATCGGGCTGCGCCGGGTTGAGGAAGCGGGTCTCCTGCACGTTGATCTTCAGGTCCCCGAGCTTGATCGGGATGCCCTCATCGATTGCGACCCTGCCGACGGTATTGCCGCAGCCGGCTACCCCCACTAGCGCCAGGGCGAGGACGAGGACGGTTGCCGGGGCTCCCTTATGGCCGGGGCGCATGAGGGCGCGCAGTCTATCCGCAGTCAGGCGACGGTCGTGGGCACGCGGTCGCCCCCGGCGACCCCCGTGCGAGGGGCCGGCGAGCCCGACTCGATCAGCTCGCGTAGGCGATCCAGGGCCTTGGCCCAGCGGCGCCCCCACCAACGTGAGCGCCCGAGCTCACGGACGCGGTCGAACCGCGACGCGGGGATCGTCCAGAAAGTCAATGTGACGTTCGTCGTGGGGCCCTCCTCCAGCTCCCAGACCAGCCGCATCGGCACACGGTCGAGGCGGCCCCCCTGGCCATGCTCGACGATCCGATGGGGCCGGTCCGTCTCGGCGATGACGGTCTCCATGTAGCGCACCCCCGCGGGAGCGTCGACCCGGAAGCGCGCCGCGGCGCCCAGGCCACTGGCGGCAACCCGCTCGAGCCGGTACCCGCTGGCGAAGTGGTCGATCCAGCTCGGCCGTGTCGAGAGATCGCAGATGAAGTCGAAGACGCGCTCGCGGGGGGCATCGATCGAGGTTGTCAGCGAGATCGGCCCCACGGGCGCGCGATTCTAGTCGGGCGTCGCCCGGCACCAATGGCTGGTTGGCCAGGACGCCTGGAAATCATGGACTTTCCGTACCACTCGCGAAAAACAACTAGCCATTTAGCACTACCCCGAGTAGTATCGCCCGCACCCCCCGATGACAGTAATTGGACAGAGTCAGGATGACCTCCGCCACGCAGGTGACACCGCCGGCGGCGTTGGCTCTTTCGTCTGCCAGGGGTGTTCCTTCCCGGTCTCCTTCGAGCCGGCCGAGTCGATTCCAAGGTGTCCCAACTGCGGTGGCACCGATTTCCGACGCTCTTCGATGTTCGAGCAACCAACACTCAGGAACATCGCGATCACTCGCCCCACCACCAAGCCCACCGATTGGCTCGATGGCGTGCGCGAGTCGATCTCCGAGCCCGGCAAGTACCTGGCGATGTTCGCCGACGGAAGGAGCCGCCTGATCGAGCTTTCCGACGGCTGGTCGCGAATCGGGCGGAGTCGCTCGGCGGACATCCGCCTGGACGACCCCACCGTCTCGCGCCGGCACGCCGTCGTCGTCCAGACGCCCGAGGGCGAGCTGCGCGTGCTCGACGACCGCTCGATGAACGGCATCTGCGTGAACGCGGAGCCGGTCGACTGGAGTCCCCTCGCCGACGGCGACGAGCTTCAGATCGGGCGCTACACGCTCAGCGTCATCGAGAGCATCGGCAGCTAGCCGGACCCGCCCACCGCGCGCATCGCGTCGGCCAGGGCAGAATCGATCGGGACCGAGTCCTGCATGGAGACGGCCGCGAGAACCTCACCCACGAACGACTTCGGCGGCACCACAAGCCGCAGCTCCTGGCGTCGGTTCCGCATCCGGGCGGCCGCGTCGAAGATCAGGCTGATTCCGGAGCTGTCGATGTAGCTCGTCTCGGTCAGGTCCAGGACGAGCGCCCGGGCCTTGTTCGAGATGGCATCGAGCAGCCGCTGGCTCAGGTCCGCCACGTTGGAGGCGTCGACCTCGCCGGCGACCCGGGCCAGCTCGACGTCGCCCTCGCTCTCGAAGGAGAGCCTGGCGAGCTCGGGCATCAGCGGGGGCCCCCGATTCGGCGGCGAAGCTCCACTGTCGTTCCGTTCCCCCCCGTGTCGATAACGACATCATCCATGAACTCCTTCATCACCGGGATGCCTCGCCCGCGGTTCCCGCCCCGGGGCTCGCGCCAACCGCCGCGATCGCGGATGGTCACCATCGCCTCACCGTCGACGAGAGCCGCGCGCAGCTGAATGCTCGCGTCGCCAGGGCCGTACGCGTGCTCGACCGAGTTCGCGCATGCCTCCGTGACGGCGATCGCGAAGGCAGAGCAGTCGTCGTCGGTCCCCCCGTTGGCCGTCACCCAGCGGCGGATCAGGTGCCGGATCGTCGCCAGCTCCTCCGCCTCCGCCGCCACCTCGACCTCGAGCAGCTCATGGAGGCCAACTGATCGGACCGCGAGGATCGCGACGTCGTCGGGAACGTCGATGCCACCGGTGAGCTGGTCGATGATCGAGCGGCATTTGAGCTCGGGCTCGTCCGGGGCGGCGGTCGCAGCCTCCACGAGTGCAGCCTCGCCTTCGGAGAGATGCCTGCCTCGGCGCTCGATCAGGCCGTCGGTGTAGAGGAGCAGCGTCTCCCCGGCCCCGAGGGCGACCCGCTGCTCGTCATAGCCCGCGATGACGCCGGTGCCGAGCGGTGGCCCCCCCACTTCGTCAAGGAAGGTCGTGCTTCCGTCCGCTCGCAACAGCAACGGGTAGGGATGGCCGGCGCGCGCGAAGTCGACGACCTGGGTGTCCAGGTTGAGCGTCGCGTAGACCATGGTGGCCATCCGCGAGTGCTCCTGCTGGGCGAAGCGAGAGAGCTTGCCGAGCAGCTCGGCCGGGCTTTCGATGTCGAGTGCATACGCGCGTACGGCGCTGCGAAGCTGCCCCATATAGGTGGCCGCCGCCATCCCATGGCCGGCGACGTCCCCAATGGTCAACCCGAGCCGGCGATGTCCGAGCTCGATCACGTCGTACCAGTCCCCGCCCACCGCGGATTCCAGCGCGGCCGGGAGGTACCAGGCGGCCATGGTCAGCCCGGGCAGCCGAGGCAGGTTGCGCGGCAGCAGGCTGCGCTGAAGCGTCTGCGCGATCTGGCCCTGGACGACAAGCCGGGATCGCTCGATCGCCAACGCGACTCGGTCGGCGACCAGCTGGAGCAGCTCCGTATCGCTGTCCTGAAACTCGCGCGGGACGAGGGTTCCCACGTGGAGCACCCCTGTCGCCGCTCCCTCGACGACCAGGGGTACGCCGAGCAGCGAGCGGACCCGCTTCTCGCGCATCAGCGGGTTGACCACCTCAACGGGCGAGTTGTCCAGGTCCGGGATCACCACCGGCCGGCGGGTGGCGGCGACCCGGCCCGCGAATCCGCGGCCGACGGGAAGGCGAAACCCGCGCTCGACCTCCTCCTCCAGTCCCTTGGCCGCCCGTGCGGCGAGCGTCCGGCCGTCGTCCTCGACCAGGAGAACGGCGGCGGTGT